>JAGWSG010000170.1 GCA_028876335.1 Acidobacteriota bacterium | reverse complement strand
GGCCTTTTTGCGCCAACGCTGGTGCTGGCCGGATTGCTGCTTGCGATTCGCTGTGCGATGACGCGGACGTTTGACCGCCGGTTTGCGGCGAGTTGGGCGCTGCTTTCGATCGTCTTTATCAGTTCGACGTATCTGGCCGAGACGGCGATGTGGGGACGGATGGCGGCGATGATTCTGCGGTGATGTGGCGGGGCAGTGCGGATTCAGATGCCGAGACGCTGCATCCAGGCGGCGAGGGATTGCTCGTCGGGTGAGGCGGAGGATTGTGTGGCGCGGACGCGTTCGCGATCGCCGGCGGGGCGGTTTTGCGAGAGCTTGAATTTACCTTCGATGCGCGAGATGGGGATGCGGAAGCCGACGATGCCGGCGAGCATGGTGCGCTTGAAGCCTTCGGGGAGCGCGTGCCAGCGGTCGGCGTAGGCCGGCTCGTGTTGTGCGATGAGGCCTTTGAGGAGGGCGTCTTTCTGGGTGTTGTCTTCGACGAGTGAGAGGGTGCCGTAGGCGTGGACGGCGATGTAATTCCAAGTGGGGACAGAGAGCTCTTCAGCGTAGTTGGTGGGCGAGACGTACGCATGCGGACCGGAGAAGACGGCGAGGGTCTCGCGGCCGGCGAGGGATTGCCAGTGCGGGTTGGCCTTGGCGAAGTGGCCTTCGATGAGACCGTGCGGGCCTTCATCCTTGATGACAAGAGGAAGATGCGTGGCGGTGGGAGCGCCGCCGGGTGCCGTGCCGTAGAGAACAGCGAAGGAGTGCGTCTGCATGACTTCAAGGAGCAGGGCGCGGTCGGTGGCGAGATTGAATTTGGGGATGTACATTTTTCGGTGGTCAGTGGTCAGTGGTCAGTGATCAGTGATCAGAGAACAGGGAAGCGGAGAAGCAGAGATCATTCTATGGACTTGAATGCGGTTCGATGCTCCCTCAGGGGCTGCAGCCGTGCCCCTTCAAAACGGCCATATTTCAGTGATGAGTCACTATACTTGACAATACACTGCCATGAGACGAGCACTACTTCTTTTCACGTTGGGGATTTTCGGAGCCTTTCTTGCAGTAGGTGTGGTTTCAGTCTATGTGTTTCATGATGTAGACAAGGGAATGGCCAGCAACCTGAATGGAGCGTTTGTTGAGCTGTGCGAAGAAGGGGTGCTTTTCACATTATTGATCAGTGGTGGAGTCTCGGCGATCACTTCGTTGGGAAGGCTGATGCTCAGGCTTAAATCGAGTTCGCCGCGACCAAAGCTTGCACTTATCCTTGGCATAGGAACGACTGTACTTCAATATCCGTGGGACTATGCCGGAAGGGTATTTCTACCGCAATTTGCCGATACATCGCTCCTCATCTATTTAGTTTTGGCAGTAGTTGCTTGCACGATCACGCTGTTGGCGGATACCTGGCGGCAGAGCAGGCGACAAGCCCTGCATTTCATGCCTGGTAGTTAGCCGCCCATTAATGAATTCTCTCGAAGCGGAAGCCTGCTTCCTTGAGCGCGTGGCTGATGGCGGTGATGTGCGTAGAACCGCGGGTTTCGAGCGTGACATCGATGACGGTTTCACCGAGGCTGACGCCGTAGTAGGCGCGGTTGTGTACGGTTTCCACAATGTTGGCGCGCTCACGTGCGAGGATTTCCGTGAGGTATAGCAGAGAACCGGGCCGGTCTTGCAGGTAAACACGCACGCGGAGCAGACGCCCGTCTTTCACAAGGCCGCGCTCAATGATTTTGGCGAGCAGCGAAACGTCTATATTGCCGCCGCAGATAAGCACAACAGTGCGGCGATGGCGGAGGTTTGTTTTGGCCTGGACGACAGCGGCAAGTGCGGCGGCACCGGCGCCTTCAGCGAGCGTCTTTTCGTGTTCAAGCAGTGTGAGGATGGCGCTGGCAATTTCCTCGTCGTCGACGGTGACGATCTCATCGACATAACGGTTGACCAGTGGGAGCGTGAGGTCACCCGCGCGGCGGACGGCAATGCCGTCGGCGATGGTGGCTTCTGCACCGATAGTGACGGGCTTGCCGACCTCTCGGGCACGAAGCATGGAGGGAAGCTTTTCGGGTTCGACGCCAATGACGCGGATCTGTGGATTGGATTCCTTAAGAGCACAGGCCACACCCGCGATAAGGCCGCCTCCACCGATAGGTACAACGACTGCTTCAATATCGGGGACCTGCTCCAGCAGTTCAAGACCGATGGTGCCCTGCCCAGCGATGACTTCGGCATCGTCAAAGGGATGAATGAAAGTGCGGCCCTCTTCCACGCGCCGGCGCATTGCTTCGTCATAGGCTTCGTCGTAGTTGGCGCCATGCAGAATCACCTCTGCTCCATAACTGCGCGTAGCGGCCACTTTCACAAGCGGGGTGGCGAGCGGCATGACGATCTGTGCCCGGATTCCCCGTGCCGCGGCATGGAACGCCACGCCCTGCGCATGATTACCCGCACTTGCGGCGATGACACCACGCTGCCGCTCAACATTGGAGAGCGTGAGCAGCTTGTTGAGCGCTCCACGTTCCTTAAAAGAGCCCGTGCGCTGCAGGTTTTCCAACTTCAGGTGAAGCGGTAGGCCTGTGAGGGATGAGAGCGAATGGGATAGATGGCAAGGCGAGACGTGGATTGCATCTCCGATGCGTGCGCGCGCAGCCATGATGGCGGCAAGTGTGACGGGTTCGACGAGAGTTTCCTTCATGAGTGCGGGTCCTGAAATGACTAAACTGCCGAAAAATGAAAAACCACCTGAACTTGCAGGTGGCCTGACTGGTATTGCTTTTCGTGAGTGGAGATCAGGCCTAATCTCCATCGCGCGGACAAGGCATGGGAATTCGCATCGCGCAAACGCAAATCGAATAAATCGGATGCCCGAAAGAGCGCGGGATGGATGGTGAGCAGTGCATGACCGTTACTGCAAGTAGAGCAGAGGTCCTATGGAGCGTCAAGCGTTGAGAGCGCCCCGGCGCTTTCAACGCTGCTGTAGGAGGTGGAAGCCAGGTGTTCCTTTTCCAGGGCGATGCGCCTCAGGTGGTACTGAAAGTAGACCACCGACAAGACCAGGGAGAGAAACCAGTTTAGGCGCAGCCCAATCGGCTCGTTTCGGTTGTAATGCTCAAGAAGGTCCTCACGGATTTCATAGATCACAACAATCCAGAGAATCCAGGAAAAGAGGAACCCGGTAGCAAATGAGGCCAACGCCCAGTAAAGCGACAAGGAGCGATGATTGCTCTTGCGAATCCAAAGCGAGAGATAGACGGGCCAGACGGCGAAGATGAGTGTCTGAATGAAGTCCCGGAAGGGACGCGGAACGTAGACTGCGGCAAGCGCTTCAAGGCCTGTGACTAAGACCAGCAGGATGGCCCAATGCAGACGAGGAGGGGTCGGATACAAAGAGCTGAATCTGGAAGCTGACGGTCTTTCGGTCTTCTTCAATTCAAGTCTCCAAGCGAACAGATGAGTCTCTTCGACCGTTCGCCGCTTGCTCGTGTTGCGGCAGGCGCAGCCGAAATCCGTTCGCTTCTTTCAAGAAGCGTCGTTAGAAATAGTGCACGAGATTGGAAAACGTATCCAACTCGATGAGATGCTGACCATCGCGGGGCTGTGTAACCTCCGCGTGTTCAAGCACCCAAGTGTCCTTGTGAAATAGAAATACGGCGTGCATTCCCGCCTCCAGCGCGGGATTGATGTCGCTCTTCGGGCTGTTTCCGATCATCCAGCTTGATTGTGGGACGATCTCGTGCTGGTTAAGGACGCGTTGATAAGTGGGCGGATCCTTTTCCGGCACGATTTCAACGGCGCTGAAGTGCGGCGCCAACCCCGAGCGGGCTAATTTATCAGCCTGCTCGGCGTGATTTCCCTTGGTCATCAAGATGAGCCGATGCCGCGAAGCCAATTCGGCAAGCGTGGCATCAACACCGGGCAACAGTTCAATCTCCTGATCTGCGATGGACTGCGCAAAGCCGATGATTCGGCGGCGCTTGTCCTCGCTGAGGGGCTCGACGGTAAGCCGCTCATAACAGGAAAGCAGGGAACGGGTAAAACTGCGCAGACCGTAACCGTGGGCGAGGATGGTTTCCCGCTCAACGGCGTTCAGCGTATTCCGCACCAGCTCCGGAGTGTAGGTTTCGTGGTTGAGGTAGCTGATAAAGGCGGCAATCGCGCGTTCGAAATACACGTTGTTTTCCCACAACGTATCGTCGGCATCGATGAGCAAATTCTGACCGCGGGGGAACACCGCCATGTCCCCATGTTAACGAAGCGGAGGAGGAACGGAGGATAAAAATTGTGCCACGGCGCTGTGGAATGAAGGTCTTGAAGGTAAAAAGGCTAAAAGCTAAGAACGTGGATATTTTCCCTTCATGATCCCCATTGTGAATTCCTGGTGTTGTGTAAGTTCTTTGAAGTGATATCGATAATTTTTGAAATTGACAATCGAATCAATTTAGAGATATTATTGTGTTGGTCACTCTTGACCTTTTGGAGACTTATCATGCGCACTATACTTGTAGCCAGCCTTCTTGCAACTACCGCGCTGCTCAATGCCCAGACGAGCCCCCATGGCCAGGTGGCCAATCAGGTGGCAAGTTCATCCGCCCCGGCAGCCATTGCCAGCGACATTCCTACCTCAAGCCCAGCCCGCCGCGTGACCTCCGGCGTCACTGCTCCTCAGTTGATCTCGCAGCGCCCAATCAAGGTTGCGACGTACGAATTTCCGAGCGAAGACCTTGCAACCCAGAATGTTGTGGTTCACTTCACGTTGGATGCATACGGCGTTCCGCAGAATGTGAAGCTGGTGAAGTCGGTGAGTCCCGCAATTGATGCCCGTGTGATTGCTGCGGTCAGCGGCTTCCGCTACAAGCCAGCCCAGTTGGATAGTTGGAATGTTCCTTCTGAGATGAACCTCGTGGTCAACTTCACCAAATAGCAGAAAGCACTGCAATGTAGCACTCTCCCCCGGATTGAAAGGACCCCTTTCCGCAAAGCCCGTTTGGGCTGCGGAAGGGGGTCCTTTTTTGTGCACACGGTAAAGTACCGTAAACCTCATCGTGTGAGCTGTGTGCAATACTTGCCAGCGTAACGAAGGTCCGCTTTGAAGTCGGTTTCCAGAGCTGATGAAATCTATAAAGTTGAAACAAGTGAGCGTAATGAAGACGTGGATAAGGGCGTTCGCCCTGACGAGTGCGTGTGTGTGCCTTTGTGTACAAGGTATTGCCCAGGTCGATGCGGAGGCTGGGAAGGCGGATGTATTTCCGCACCATCTGGAAAATACGGAAGTGAAAACTACGGCCGGCGAGAAGCTTGAACTGACAAGAAAAGTTGCGAGTGCGCCAATGACGATGGAATGCAGCCATTGTCTGGCTGTGGGAGTGGAGCGCGAAGGGCAACAGTGGTGGATTCTTCCCATGGGGTCGCTTGGAGAAAAGACGGGCACGCAAATCGAAGCGAACTCCGCGCTTTGGTTGATGCCGGCAGATGCGACGGCGAAAGAGCACGCATGGCGGATCGAATTGCACGGAGGGACGCTCAGCGTGACTAAAACCGCGACGGGAATGCAAGTCGCGCTGAATGCGGCTGGCGCATCGGCCTTGCCCTTCAAGAGCCGGCCGCATAGTGATGTGATGGGAAACCGGTTTTCGCTCAGGATCCGTGGAGGCGAGCCCTTGGAGGATGCCTTGGCGGGATTCTACTGGGGAACAATACTGCCATCTGTGGTGGAGCGAACGATGGCTGCTCATTTTCCTTATCACGATGGATATGTTCTAAGCACGCTGAACGTGAAGTCGTATGCGGGATCGTATCCGGCGGTGGACCACGAGTTCCAGATCAAAGGCCGGCTGGCGATGGGTTCGGCAGTGGATTTGGATGTGGTGAGGCGGATGATCGAGTTACAGTTCACGCTGATGCGAGACGATCCGGAAAGGCTCTACCGAGCACCGACTTCAGTGCAGTCGGATGGACGGCGTGAATATCACGTTCGCCGCGACAGTGAGGACCGCAAAGTGAATGCGGCCATGTTTCCGCTGACTGGGAACATTGAAGTAATAGAAGAGTCTCTGAACTACTACAAGGCGACAAAGGATGCGGCATGGCTACGGGCGCATATTGGGGATTTGGAGCACGCAGCAGGTTGGACTGAGGCACATATCGATCCTTATGGGCGCGTGTGGTCCGACGTTTACTACGAAGATCAGGTAATGAAGGATGGACGCGTAACCCAGGCGCAGGCTTTTGCTGCGCGGTCATTCGAGATGATGGCGGAGATGGAGCAAGTGCTGGCGCGGCAGGGAAAGGCCGAAGAATATGCCGCGCTGGCGAAGAAGCTGGCGCATGTGCTTGTTGAGCCGCTGCCGATGGGCTACTGGGACGAGGCCAACAAGCGGTTTGTAGATTGGGTCGATCGTGATGGAAAGGCCCATGACCATTTGCACTTACTGGCAAATGAGTTGCCCGTGATGTTTGGTTACGCGAAGACGGAGCAGGCCGATGCGGTCCGATTGATGATTCAAGAGCACGAGGGCGAGTTTGAGCGCTTCCCGAGTTTTCTTTCGGCAGATGTTGCAGCGTACACCAAGTCAGAAATCGGAGACGGCGGACCGTACGATCTCAGCGCCGCAGGACGCTATTGGTATTGGGATGCAGCGTTTCGAGCAGCCGAGAAGCAGGACGATGTGCTGCTGAATCAGTTGATGGCCGTTGCGGCAGAAGGCGCGAAGAACGGCTACATGATGGGTGAGCGCTACGATATGGACCACGTGTACTACATCGATGGCAAGGACGCACACGGAGCGGAAAGGTATTACGAATATCCGAATGTGTTTGCAGCCGTTCTGCTTTCAAAGTATCTGGGTTTGTCGAAACCGATGAATGCGGATATGCGTGTGGAGCCTCGCCTGGCGAGCTATGGAAGTGTGCGAGTCGAGACTCCCGAATACGCAATTGAGTACAACTACGACAAGAATGGATTTGCGTTGCGGAATCTCGCCGACAAGGCACGGAAGTTCGAAGTGGATTTGTCCTCCCTTGGGAAAGGGAGAGTGCAGTACAAAACGGGCAACACCGCTGCTCAGAGGTTCATGGTTGCAGTCCCCGCAGGCGGCCAGATTTTCCTGAGTGCAGTAGATGGGCACTGACGCGCACTCATCTCCTGGGTGGGCTGGAGGACTTCTTATTGGAGCGATTCAGCTTTGCAATTGACTCAGATCGTCAGGAAAACAGAATGGAGCAGGCAGGCAAAAGGCCATCGGGAAGCCCGATGGCCTTTTATTTGAGGAGCCAAGGCAGATTGGCGAATTAGCTGACTGCAACCAGGTCCAAAGCGCCATGGATGCGGCGGAGAATCGGATCGGTTGGCAATTCCTGAACGGCGGCCTTTTGTGGATCCGATGATTCAACAAGGTGCTCAATTGGAGAGGGAGCTGGTGCCGAAGGTGCGAACTCATTCGAGACCGAGGGAGCGTTTGCGGTTTCGATTGTTCGATTGGGCAGACTCTCTGCCTGGGGGAAAGAATTTGATTCGAGTAAAGCTTCGAGGGTTTCTGCAGCTACTTTCAGACTGTCCTGTCGTGCAAGCAGCCAGTTGAGCTTCGCAGAGATCTGGACAAGTTCCTCTCGAGCTGCGTCGAGAGCACCGATGTAAGCAGACTGCCGATTAGTCGATGTCATGTTTCCGCCTTTGCAAAGAATCGTAGGCCCAAAGAAGTCAGGTGGACATACCACTTAGGTCAACTTCATGGAACTTTCGTGTTAATTGCCTGCGTTTGCCAGGGCGGGTTCTGTTGCTGGGATTTATTTTCGAACTTTACTTAAATGCTGCTCGATGCCTTCGAGTGTTTCGTTGATGGGATGGGATTTGGTCTCAGTGGGCAGCAGATCGAGACGCGAGCCCGTCTCAAGGTCATAGGCTTCCGGAGGCAGGCCGAGTGCTTCACTGCATTTTGGACAGTCGTGCGGCGTCCGTCGCTGATTTGCAATTCGGGCGGCAACCTGTGTGGCTAGCTGCAGGGCGTAAAGCAATTGCCCGGTCCGGCGCGTGTCCGCAAAGGGATTGTCGATCATATTGAAAACCTGGCGGATGGCAATCTGGAGGCCGTGCAGGTCTTCAAATGGCGCGAATGGAATGGCCGTGGATGTTCTGCGTGCCATCTCCACACGGCTAAGGTTGTCATGAAAGTAACAAAGATTCGACCCACGCAATGCATACGCGCGGCAGCGCTCCCCGCTGGGTTTGATGTGATGACATTCCCGGACCATATACCCCCCTCCCCCCTGGTTGTTGTTTGTAATTGGCTGTTTCTAAATCACTTAAGCGAGGTATTTACCTATTTTGAATTTGATTCCAAAGGGTTTATGCCTCTGTATATGAATTGAAAAGACTTATGTCCGGCGCACACCTGCAATGCAGCCGATGCCAAGGGACCTGAATCTCAGACATGCAGCCGGCGCGACGCACGATTGATTTAAGTGTGCGACGGAAGTGGGAAATTCTCTGCAAACGGCAAGCATGCAGCAGATGCTCGGCATTCGCTCGCAAAAGATTCGCGGATTTCCCGGAGTCTCAACTGCGAGCTGGCGGGAACGCTCGCAGCTGAGTGGGTGGTGATTGGGGAGGGTGGCCTCTGTGTCAGAGGCCGGGCTGGGCGTCCATCCAGGAGCGGAGGCTGGGCTGGAGAAGCGCGCGCTGTTCAATGCAGCCGTTGATGTGCTCAATGGTGTGGCGCAGAGCAACGTCAGCGGCGTCGACTTTATGCGTGGAGAAGAACTGCTCGACGTTGTTTCGCTCCTGTTCTGAACAGAAGGAAGAAGCGGCGCCGACCACGTAGCTGCCGGAAGAGGTTGTGAGTTGTGCGTGAACCTTCTCCCAGTTGTTCTCGATGAATTTCCACGCGGTGTCGCGCGTGGCGGGGTTACCGAGCGAGATGGCGAACTCGATTGCCGCATCCTGATTGCGCACCTGGTCAGACACGGCCAGGTTGAGTGCGCGTTCGGTGAGTTTTGGATTCTCAAACAAAGCGAGCAGTTGGAGTGCGCGTACCTTCCGGTCAGGATCGCTGGACGTTTGATAAACGTGCAGCAGTTTGTCAAAGAGTGCTGCGTCTCCATTGCGCGCAGCAAGCGCCAGTGCGGTATTGCCGAGCGAGGGGTTCACGGAGTCAGGATTGGCAAGGTACTTATCCGCAATGGTGCGCGCCTCGGCGATAACATACGGATCTTTTCCAATGCTGCCGAGCGTGCCGAAGAGTGTTGCGCGCAGTTCTGTGAGGTTGGGTGACTCGCCTTCTGCCGGGGCCGGCAGTTTCTTGTATTCGGCGTCGTAGGTGTTGCGGGTCCATATCTCCAGCGCAGCTTTTTCCTTCGGCGTCTGGGCTATGCGCTCGTAAAGCGCAGCAACTCCGCCTGCGGCTGCATCAATTACGTCCGCATTGGTATCTGTCTTGGTGACTTCAGCAAGCTGAAGATAGGCGGTAATGGACGTCTTGTTGTCGCGTAACTGCGCCCACTGGTCACCAATCAGGTTGATGCGCTCCGGTGGCGTGAGGTCGGATTCAACGTGCGTGAGAAGCGCGCTGTAGCTGGCTGGTGCATAGGCAGAACGGTAATAGCCTTTGCCTCCGGCATTGGCAAAGAAGACTGCCCCTGAAGGAACCTTCAGCGAAGTTGTTGCAGGTGTGAGCAGGTCGCATTGTTGCCCGGTCGCGGTCTTGAAGCAGATCGGAATGGTCCACTTCTGTTCCGGATTCGGGGTGATGCTGGGTGTGAGGTAAAAGCGGCGCTGTGTGACTGCAACCTTGCCGTTTTCCGGTTGGCCAAAGGAGACAAGCGGAACGCCGGGCTGGGCCACGAGGCTTTCCATGATCTTGTCCACGGGTTTATGGCTGACCGCGGTTTGCGCGTTCCAGAAGTCTTCCGCAGTTGCGTTTCCGTAGAGGTGCGCCTTCAGATATTTCTGCACGCCACGGCGGAAGGTTTCTTTGCCTTCGTAATTCTCAACGGTGAGAAGCACGTCGCTGGCCTTGCCGTAGGAGATGCCGTCGAACATCTGATTGATTTCATCGGGCGTGTCTGCCTTGGCGCGGATGGCACGTGTGGTGGGCTGCGCATCGAGGTTCAGCGTGTTGTCCATGTCCGCCGCCACATCCTGATCGATGTTCCACTCCGGGTGCATAGCGGCCACGGGCTTGTTTTCCATCCAGGTGGCAAACCCTTCATTGAGCCAGATGTTGTTCCACCACTGCATGGTGACCAGATCACCAAACCACTGGTGCGCCATTTCATGCGCGATGACGAGGGCGACGTTCTTTTTGGCATTGATGGAAGCGATTTTGGGATCGATGAGCAGATCGGTTTCGCGGTAGGTGATGGCGCCGAAGTTCTCCATGGCGCCGGCTTCGAAGTCGGGCAGGGCGATGAGGTCAAGCTTCTTGAGAGGGTAGGGAATGCCGAAGTAGTTGTTGTAGTAGTGGAGCACATATTTAGCAATGTCTACGCCGTAGGGCGTGAGTTTGACCTTGTCCGGGGTTGAGCAGACGCGGATGGCGACGCCGTCCTGCGATCCGGACGAGCATTGGAAGTCGCCGACGAGGAATGCGACCAGGTATGTGGACATGCGCGGCGTGGTGAGGAACTGGAGCGTGTGCTTGTCTGCCTCGGGGCCTGGTGTGTCTTTGATGATGGGGCCGTTGGAGATGGCGGTGTCGCCTTTGTCGACCACAAGGGAGATATTGAAGGTGGCTTTGAAGGCGGGCTCATCGAAGGAGGGGAAGGCTCGGCGCGCGTCGGTGGGCTCGAACTGCGTGACGGCGTAGTTGCGGTGGTCGCCTTTGGAGAGATAGAAACCGCGCAGCTCGTCATTGAGGATGCCGGTGTAATGAATGGAGAGCGTGGCCGCGCCAGCGGGAATCTGATTGGAGACGGAGAAGGTGGCCTGCTGCTTGTCCTTGTCAAGAGAGACGGTGGCGGTTTGTGTTTTGCCGGCAGCGGAGATTTCCACGGACTGGTAGGCAATCTCAGCGGAGTTCAGCGTTATGGAGGTTGTGGGTTCCTTGATGGAGACTTCGATGGACTCGACTCCTGAGAAGGTGGCAGCTTTCAGATTGGGAGTAAGGGTGAGCGAGTAGTGCTCGGGGATGACGGTGTCTGCAAGGCGCTGCGCGAAAGATGCAAAGGGAAGGAGAAGGGTGACGGCGAGAACTGTGACTGCGGATTTTCTAACTGCGGCAATTGGAAGGACAGGCATTCATAAACCTCAGCTTTTTAGTCACTGAACCGAGGTTGCGAGCAAGCGAAGGGCCCAGGATTCAGCACGCGGCGCCCTAGCTTGCTCGGGGTGGTATGGTTGCCGCGCTGGCCATATTTTATCGCAGCGCAAGTTAGCCTGAATGGCTCCAAGGTTGCAGGCGATCTGAAGTATGTGACGAAAGGGCAGTTATCGGGGACTTATGACAAGGGCTGACGAGGTAGTACTTTGCCCATAATGCCGCCGGCGCTATGTCACGCGCCTGAGGAGGCTGGTCACAATGTTGGCGGCAAGAGGTTGGACGCTTTCGGATCTCGGCGATACTGGGTGTCAATTCTGTTGAATCCAACTCGATGAAGAGGGAACTGTGATCGTTCTGCATTTGGTGACAGCCATGGCGCTGGGGCTGGGGCAACCGGCGTACGCGAGTTTGGAACTTCCAGCAGCGGGTAAGGCGTTGGCGGCTGAGGCACAGAGCGTGCCGCAAAAAGTGCCGCCGTGCGATGCGCCGGAGTTTCACCAGTTTGATTTCTGGCTGGGTGACTGGAACGTGGTGGGCACAAGGACGGGCAAGGTCGCGGGCACAAGCCATATAGAACGCGCGATGGGCGGATGCGTTATCTGGGAGAACTGGACGTCTGCAGGGAGCGGGTATTTTGGCAAAAGCTACAACACCTATAATGTGCTGCTGAAACGATGGGAGCAGTACTGGGTGGACAATGTCGCGGGCGTCATGTTTTTTCACGGCGAGCTGAAGGACGGCGTGATGGATTACTGGACCGATGATGTTCCGCAGAAGGATGGAAAGATGCTGCGGCGGCATTTGCAGTTTTTCAACGAGGGTCCAGATAAGGTGCGGCAGTTCAGCCAGGGATCAAACGACGGCGGCAAGACGTGGTTTGTGGAGTATGACCTGACGTATAACCGGCGGCAATAAGAAGAATTGCGCAATGAGTCTTTGAACAACTCCCTTGCATGTGCATACATATTCAAGGATCAGTGATGGTTTCACGTTGGAAGAGACTGTTCTATTCGTTGTCTGGCACGGCTGCGGGTGCATTCCTGTTGGCAACGTGTCTGATGTTTGCTCCGGGAAAATCAGAAAGCCCCCTGAAAACATTTGTTGGTACCGCGTCGATCTTGTTTGCCGTTAGCCTGTCTGGCTGGATTCTCGCGCTTCCACTCGTACTCTTGGTGCGCAATATAGATAGTTGGCGATTCTGGATGTATCTGGGAATTGGCACGATGATTGGGCCGCTGGTCACCTATATAGGCGCAATTCAAAGGCTTTTGGGGTCCTACCACGGCGCCTACAACCAAGCGCCTGCAGTGCTCGTTGCGCTTGGGATGGCTTCAGTGATCTCATTTTCCGCTTCGCTTTGCTATCTGCTGTTGTTTCGGAAAGCACAGGGCCGCTTCAAACGGAATGAAATCATCGCCATTGGAAGTTAGAACCCAATCACTATAAGGCGCTTCAGGAATTCTCGGGCGTATTTGAAGTGCTTTCTGTGGGCTTCGCGAGGAACGAGTCGAGCAGAAGCAGGCAGGCGCCGACGACGACGGCGGAGTCGGCGACGTTGAAGTCGGGCCAGTGGTAGTGGATGATGTGGACTTCAAGGAAGTCGACGACCGAGCCATAAGCGATGCGGTCATGCACGTTGCCGAGTGCGCCGCCGAAGATGAGCGCGAGGGCGACGGTGGTTCGGTTGATCTGGTTGCCGTAGCGAACCATGATGACGAGAACCACGAGCGCGGCAACAAGCGAAAAGACGATTAGCCCCCAGCGGACTGTATGCGGCGAAGATGTGTCAGCAAAGAGCGAGAAGGCGGCGCCTTCGTTGGTCCAGTGCGAGATGAAGAAGATGTGCGGGATGACGGGGATGGAGTCGCCGATGGGGACTTTGAGCGTGACGATGGTCTTTGTGAGGCGATCGAGCGCGATGACGGCCGCGGAGATGAGCAGCAGCCAGTGAAGTTTTTTGGGCCAGCGGAATTGCATTATGCGGCCTCCTGCGGCGGATCGGAAGGTTGGGGCGGTGCGATGCCCATTTCTTTGAGGGCGGACTGGCAGCGCGTGCAGACGTCGTTCCAGATGCCGTAGGCAGAGACTTCAGGCATGAAGTTCCAGCAGCGGGCGCACTTGTGGCCGGAGGCGGGAAGGGCGGTGACGACAAGCGTGGAACCGTCCACGACACGCACTGCGGACACGTTGATCATTTCTTTGAGGCTTGCGGAGTATTTCTTCAGGAGCGCGAGTTGTTCGCCGGATGCGGCGATTTCAATATCGGCTTCGAGTCCCTTGCCGATGCGCTGCGCTTTTCGCTCCTCTTCGAGTTTGATCAGCGCGAGATCGCGTACGGTAAAGAGCTGCTTCCACTCTTCAAGCAACTTCGCGGGGTTCTCGTTGAATAGATCTTCTGGCTTTGGAAACAATGCAAGGTGGACGCTCGCTTCGCGGCCTTCAACGTGGGGCAGGTATTCCCAGACTTCGTCAGCGGTGAAGCTCATGATGGGCGCGACGAGACGGACGAGGGCTTCGGTGATTTTCCAGAGTGCGGTTTGTGCCGAGCGGCGCGCGGGGTTGGTGGGCGCGAAAGTGTACATGCGGTCCTTGAGGACGTCGATGTAAAACGCGCTCAGGTCGACGATGGCGAACTCGTTGACGGCGTGATAGACGCGGTGGAACTCGAAGGTCTCGTAGAAACCGAGGATCTTTTCGGTGAGTTCGCGCGTGCGGGCCAGCATGTACTGGTCGAGTGGCTCAAGCTGGTCGAAGGGCACCGCATCCTTAGCCGGGTTGAAGCCGTGCAGATTGCCTAGAAGGATTTTGAAGGTGTTGCGCAGCTTGCGATAGAGATCGGCGCAGCGCTGCATGAGGTTTTCACTGGCGGCCATGTCTTCACGGAAGTCGACGGAGGCCACCCAGAGGCGGACGATTTCGCCGCCCATGCGCTTGGCGATGTCGACCGGATCGACACCGTTGCCGAGGGACTTGGACATGGCACGTCCCTGTTCGTCGAGCGTCCAGCCGGCGGTGTTGACGTGCGAGTATGGCGCACGGCCGCGGAGGGCGACGGAGGTGAGGAGCGAGGAGTGGAACCAGCCGCGATGCTGATCGCCGCCCTCAAGGTAGAGAGTCTTCGTGCCGTTCTCGTTTTGGAAGGACTCGTAAATGTCGTGCAGTTCGGCGTCGGCTTCGCAGACGGCGAGCCAGCTCACGCCGGAGTCGAACCAGACGTCGAGAATGTCGGTCTCTTTGCGGAAGTTAGTGCCGTGATTCGGGCATGAGGCGGCGTGCTCGGCTTTGATGGCATCGGTAAGCAGGTCTTCTGCAACGCCGGTGTGCCAGGCTTCGGCACCTTCGCGGTCGAAGAGGTCGACGATCTTTCTATTCAGCTCCGGATTATTGATGGGCTGGTTGCAGCCCTCGCAAAGGAAGACGGCGATGGGCACGCCCCAGATGCGCTGGCGGGAGATGCACCAGTCGGGGCGCGTTGCGATCATGTTAGTGATGCGCTCTTTGCCCCAGGCCGGATCCCAGACCACCTTGTCGATTTCTTCGATGGTGAGCTGGCGGAAGGTGGTCTCGCTGCCGTCGGCGCGCTTTACTTTCGTGTCGAGCGAAATGAACCACTGGTCAGTGGCGCGGAAGATGATGGGGTTGTGGCAGCGCCAGCAATGCGGATAGCTGTGCTCAAGGTCTGACTTGGCCATGAGCGAGCCGTTCTTCTCGATCATTTCAAGGATGAGAGGATTGGCAGCCCAGACTTTTTTGCCTTCAAAAGGCGGCGGTTCGGGCTCATTCCACGCAGAGGTATCTACAAAGATACGGCCCGCTGCATCGACGCGCGTGGTGGGATCGAGTCCGTAGCGCATGCCAGTGTAGAAGTCGTCTGCGCCGTGCGATGGCGCGGTGTGGACGGCGCCGGTGCCGGTGTCGGCGGTGACGTAGTCGGCGAGGACGCCGAGGATGCTGCGATTGAGAAACGGGTGCTGGAAGGTGACGCGATCGAGCGCGGAACCTTTGAAGCGCGCAATTTCCTTGGCTTCGCCAAGATTGCAGGCGGCTTTGACGGAGTCAGCAAGTGAAGCGGCCACAATGTACACGTTGCCATCGGAGTTTTCGAGCGCAACGTAGTCGAAGTCCGGATGGAAGGCGACGGCGAGGGACGCGGGGAGCGTCCAGGGCGTGGTGGTCCAGATGATTGTGTGGACGCTCTTGCCTGCAAGCCCGTTGTCGATCGATTCCGGCGCGCTGGTCAGCCTGTAGCGCACATAAATCGCCGGGCTGGTGTGCTGCTCATATTCAACTTCTGCCTCTGCGAGAGCGGTGCGATCATGGATGCACCAGTAGACGGGCTTGAGTCCGCGATAGATGAAGCCTTTCTCGAGGAAGCCGTAGAAGGCCTCGAGAGTGCGGGCTTCGTAATCGCGCGCCATGGTTTTGTACGGCTTATTCCAGCGGCCGAAGACGCCGATGCGCTCAAACTGCGAGGTTTGCAGGTCAACGTATTTCTGCGCGTAGGCGCGGCAGGCCTCAAGAACGGCAGGCGCCGGCATTTCCAGCTTCTTGCGGCCGAGCTGTTCGTCCACTTTGATTTCAATGGGAAGGCCGTGACAGTCAAAGCCGGGGACATACGGCGCGTCAAAGCCGGCCATGGTCTTTGACTTGACGACAAAGTCCTTCAGACCTTTATTGAGCGCGTGGCCCAGGTGAATAGGGCCATTGGCATAGGGCGGACCGTCATGCAGCAGGTACGCGGGACGGCCTTTGCCTGCTTCGCGAAGGCGGTCATAGAGGCCGAGCGCGGCCCAGCGTTCCAGGCGAAGCGGTTCATTCTGCGGTAGATTGGCCTTCATAGGGAAGGCGGTTTGAGGCAAGGACAGGGTCGCCTTCAACTCCGGCGCTGGAGACATTGCTACTCCCGATTGCAAAGAAAATTCAGCCAATCCCAGTGTAAATGTTGCGGCGAGAAATTTCCGGTAACAAGTGACAGGTAGAGTCGTCTATTGTTTATGGAAAGCCGTAACCAAGGGGAATCAGTTGTTGCGGAAGACCCGCCTGCCGGGGATCACCGCGCAGCGATGGAGACAAGCAACGGCAGTGTCGCGCATAATGGAGTGAGCGACCTGCAGGCGCGGTCCCCCGAGCATGCCCCGATGAGTAGGCGCCCCGAGGAAGCAGGCCCAGCGGTACACATGGCGAACCAAGCACTACTACAGACCGAAGAGGAATCAAAGTCCGGCGTGCCCACACATGAGGGGCATGAGCTTGATGCGTTTTTGGGCAAGGCTTTTGAGGAGAAGAATGCTTTTCAAGGGCTTTATGAGAGCATTCGCGACATCTTCTTTCCCGTAAAGCTTCCTCCGCTGGAGCTGACATCCCAGCCGATTCCAGTTCCCGACAAGATGGCGGTCAAGCGGAATCCGTGGGCGACCGGCATTTCCACCACATTGAATCTTGGAATTCTGGCAATTCTGCTGTTTGTCGTAGGCAAGAAAGTAATTGAGTCTCCCAAGCCGGAGGTTACTACGCCGGTTGACATCAGCGACTTCAAGTTGCAGGGCCCGCAAAAGGCATCTGTGGCGGGTGGTGGCGGCGGTGGTGGCTCAAAAGATCCTGTTCCACCAGTGAAGGGCCGTCTGCCCAAACTGGAGCCGAAGCCGATTACGCCTCCGCAGGTTGCTGTGCTGGATAAGCCGAAACTGGCTGTGGAACCCTCGATTGACGTGCAGAAAGACCTGAAGCTGCCTGACAACATGAATATGCCTACCATCGGCGTGACGAATTCGCCGAACGTGAAGCTGGCCTCCAATGGACCGGGCAGCGGCGCAGGCATGGGTTCTGGCTCAGGCGGCGGACTTGGTTCAGGTTCCGGCAACGGTCTGGGGCCGGGTTCAGGCGGGAACACGGGTGGCGGTCTCTACCGTGTTGGCGGCGGAATCTCCGCGCCTTCCGTCCTTTACGCACCTGAAGCCGAATTCAGCGATGAAGCGCGGCGCGCGAAGTATCAGGGCGTTTGCCTGATTGCGGTGATTGTGGATGCGCATGGAAATCCCGTAAACCCTCGCGTGATTCGACCGCTGGGTATGGGACTGGATGAGAAAGCACTGGAAGCGGTGCGGAAGTACAAGTTCAAGCCAGCCATGAAAGACGGCAGAACGCCTGTGCCGGTGATGATCAATATTGAAGTGAATTTCAGGCTCTATTGATCGGCTGGATTTTCCGATTGCACGTGACCGTGGGGGTCAGTAAGCAAGACGGCAAGACAACTCAGGGGTGAAGCGCTGATACGCTTCGCCCCTTTTTCTGCCTGAAAGCAGGCACTTGGATGCGTGCTTACGAGCGGGTGTTGCCTCGCCCGACCGTCACTTGAGTCAGCACTCAGTCCGTGTAGAATCTCTTTAGATTGAATCCTTTCCCCCTGGAGGAAACATAGAATGCAATTGAATTCAAAGCATCTGGTTCGAGCAGTTTCAGCCGCGGCGTTGGTCTCCCTTTGTGCTTTGCCGCAATGCCTTTCCGCACAGTCGACCGACCATGTGGTGAGCTCGAACGACCTGCAGAAGGCAACGGTGGATGCCTCGCAGGCGCGTGCTCAGAATCTGGCAGCACTTAACAATTTGCTCACCTCGCAAAAGGCCCAGAAGGCGCTTGAGGCGGCCAATATGGATCCGGCGCAGGTGAAGACCGCCGTATCCAGCCTGAACGACCAGGAACTGGCCCAACTGGCTGCCAAGGCGACCAAGGCGCAGAATGATTTTGCAGCGGGCTACATTTCTGACCGCGACCTGCTGATCATCCTGGTTGCCATCGCGGCCCTCGTTCTGATCATCGTGGCAGTTCACTAATCGGGCGCACCATGGTGCGGCGCTCGTTCATAGCCGGCGTTCTTGCATGCACAGTGTGCGGCCTGTGGTTTTTACCGCAGGCCGTGTGCGCTCAAGGCGTCTGGCTGAATGTTCCCTTTATTCGACAAGTGGAAGACGGTTGCGGCTCGGCCAGCCTTGCCATGGTGATGCAGTATTGGCAGGGCAAGCTGGGTGCGGCTGTGACGCCCGCGGCAGACGCGGTGGCGATTCAGCATGCGCTGTACGCGCCGCGCGCACACGGGATCTATGCAACTGCGATGAAGCAGTATCTGGAGCAGCATGGATTCCGCGCCTTTGCTGTGGCTGGTGACTTGGCGCTTTTGCAGCATCATCTTGAAAAGGGCCGTCCACTGATTGTTGCGCTGGAACCGGAGAAGGGAACGCCGCTGCATTACGTGGTGGTGGTGGGCCTGGAGCCGGAGCAGAAAGTTGTGCTGGTGAATGATCCGCAACTGCGCAAACTGCTGAAGCAGGATGAATCCGTCTTCGCGAAACAGTGGAAAGCGACCGGCAACTGGACTCTACTTGCGGTTCCGGTGGAAAGCAAGCATTGAGAGCCGGCGAGTTTACCGTGAGGCAATCGCACTCTATATCGTTTGCGCAGGCAGTTCTGCTGGCCGGCCTATTGCTGGCATGCGGAATTCTATCCGCGCAGAGCGAGCATTCCGTGTCTGTGCAGGCAAAGGCGCTGATGGAGGCACACGCCTGGCAACGTGTGATTGATGTGCTGGCACCCGTGCAGGTCCGCACGGCAGATGAACAATTCTGGTTTGGCTCCGCGCTTGCGCATGTGGGGCGATGGAATGAAGCGGAAGCGGCATTTGCGGCGGGAGAGAAGGCAAATCCGCGCGATGCAAGGTTTCCAGAAGAACGCGCCGGTGTGGCTTTCCATGAGAAGCGCTATGCGGATGCGGCAAGGTTGCTGCGGCGGACATTGAGGCTGAGTCCGGAAGATGCATACGCAAGGGATTTTCTGGCCACGGTTTATTACCTGGATGGAAATCTGCCCGCGGCGTTGAAGTATTGGAACCTGGGAGGCAAGCCGATGATTGCTGCGGTGCGGCAGGATCCTCCTATGCGCATAGATCCAGCTTTGCTGGACAGGGCATTTGCGTTTGCGCCGGAAAGTGAGTTGCATCTAAAGGATTTTTTGAACACGCGGGCGCGGCTAGAAGGGCTTGGCGTCTTTCCCCAGTTCACGATGGAGTTGCCTGCGCGGAGCGACGGTCGCTTTGATGCCCTGTTGCGCGCGCAGGAATTGAACGGCTTCGGGACTTCGCGCTGGCAGATGGCTGCGACGCTGCTGGTTGGGTTGCCGTTCCAGAGCGTTCACCTAGATGCATATAACCTGAGGCGCGAAGCGATCAACATAACGTCGATGTACCGCTGGGATGCACAGAAGCGCCGCGTGGAAGCGGAGTTGGCGATGCCGTTTGAGCGGCGGGCGGCGTATCGATTGAATTTTGCGCTGGACCTGCGCGATGAGAACTGGGTCGTGCGCGAGTCGTTTACGGGCGTTGCACCTTCGCTGGGCAGCATGAATATGCGGCGCGAAGCTCTGCGCTTTGATCTTGCTTCGCATGCGACGGAGAAGCTGGAATGGCAGGCCGGCGCAGAACTTTCGCATCGTGATTTTCGCAGTGTGGCGGATGGGCCGGCGCTGACTGCGGACCTGCTTGCAAAGGGCTATGCGCTGAAGCAGGTGGCGCGTGTGAGGAGTGTGCTGTGGCGAGTGCCGGAGCGGCGCCTCGTTGTGCGCGCAACGGGGGAGTCGGATGCAGGGCGGCTGTGGTCGAGTTCGCCGGAAGCATTTGAAAAACTAACCGGATCGCTGGGATGGCACTGGTTCCCAAAGGCGCAGGGCATTGATTACGCGATGGCGCACAGGGTGAGTGCGGGCAGAACCTGGGGGACTGTTCCCTTTGATGAGCTGACCATGCTGGGGTTGGAGCGCGACAACAATTTGCCCCTGCGCGCGCACATTGGCACGCGCGATGGGAAAAAAGGAAGCGCACCGCTGGGGCGCAATTACGTGCTCTCCAACTGGGAGATGGACAAGAACCTCTACACCAACGGGATTGTCACCGCACAGGTGGGCCCGTTTGTGGATGCGGGGGCAATTTCCGATCCGAACGCCGCTCTGGGCTCGCATGAGTGGTTGGTGGACGTGGGTGCACAGGCCAAGCTGCGAGTGTTTGGCAAGGGTGTAGCGTTCAGCTACGGGCATGACACGCGGACGGGCAACAACGCCTTTTATGTCACGCTGCTGCACACAAGTACCGGCGGTGAATAGGTCTATCACCTAATTCTGCCAAAAGCGCTGCCCCCTGCAGATGGTGATGGCGGTCACGGGCAACGGTTTAATTTTGGGAACACAATTTTCTGTTGCAGACGACTTCGGGCTACTGAAGGCTGGATGCGCTACCCCCTGTTCGTTGGCAATTGACCGGCAAGGAGGGGTCCCGGTATGAACCGTAGCTGCACACATTGCGGGATGGAATTGTCAGAGGGATGGGGTTTTTGTCCGCACTGCGGAACGCAGGAAGAGCCCAAGGCGGTGGAACCTCGCGATCATGAGAATGCCCCCGACAAGGGCGGGTACAACGGGTTTGCATACGGGGTGGTTGCCGCACCCATTCTCGTAATTTTCGGCGTCATGATCTGTTTTACGGGATGGGGACTTTTCATCGGCGTGCCGATTATTCTGTTGGGACTTATGGCACCCCTGACAGGCACAATATTCGGCATTGCCGAGCAGAAGGGTAAGTGCCCCCATTGCGGAACGCGCGTTTTGACGGGCCCAGACCATTTAGCCCATGCATGCCCCCATTGCGGCGTCCCGTTTGCGGTCAATGACAAGGGCGTCGCCGTCAAGGGCGTTGCCGCTGTGCATTGAGGCACTTATCTCGCGGATTGCCGGTGGTTTGGTTTGCCGCGGGCGAGTGAAGGGCTGTGTGCGGAGCGCAGTTTAGCGTGTATCTCCTGGTGTAGTCTCGGCGGGGAGATTGGCGAATGAGCCATCTCTTCACGGAGGCGTTGCGTCCAAGGGATTGAGGAGGTACACCGTGATGGACCGTCATTGCAGGAGCTGTGGATCTGGGATGGAGGAGGCGTGGAGCTTTTGTCCACGCTGTGGCGCGTACACCTTAGAGGAGTCGCACGCGAGGACTGCGGAAGAACATACCGCAGCGCCTGTGCGCGGATTGGTGCTTGCGGCGGTGACGTCTTTCGGGCTGATTGCCGTGGGAGTCTGCCTGTTCTTCACTGGCTGGGGAATGGTTCTGGGTGCTCCACTGGTTCTGGTGGGCGCAATTACCCCGCTTGCGGTATTCAGCCTTGGTGAGCAGGTGGATAAGTGTCCCTTCTGCGGGGTGTGGGTACTCACAGGATCGGATCACAAACAGCACGCATGTCCGCACTGTAACCGGCAGTTTGCCGTGGATGAGCACCATTCGCTGCATCCTGCGTAAGAAGCAGGTTGGCAAAAATTCAAATTGAAAGCGCCGCGTGGGAGAGCCCTGCGCGGTTTAGTCTTTATCAGGATGTCGCAGCCTGCTCTGCGTGAAAGTGCTTCCAGATCGCATCCGCAGTCTTGCGCGAGACAACAGCGGCCAGTGATTCCGCGGAGGCCTGCTGCACTTCGCGCAGAGAACCGAAGTGCGTGAGCAGACG
>JAGWSG010000169.1 GCA_028876335.1 Acidobacteriota bacterium | reverse complement strand
GTATGAAACGGAGCCATCTCGCCCGTTGTGCTGTTTTTTGCGCACTTTTGACGATTCGATTGTGGCTGTAACATCGATCCATTTGTCGTAGCCGCGGAGTTTTTCCCAGAGCTCAATCAGCATGGTGCCAACCAGTGTGCCACGGATAGAACCGAGCTAGGCCAGAGGATTTTTGCTGCGGAGTTCGGCGACGATTTCGGCTGCTGCGACGCGGGCTTCATCGGCGCGGTCGGGCGGGAAGCTGATGGCGCCGACGCGGGCGTGTCCGCCGCCGCCGTAGCGCTCGCAAATTTGCGCGAGGTTCACCATCTTTTCCGGGTCGGCCTTGGTCCATGGGTTGGAGCCGACAGAGACCTTGGTACGGAAGCTGGATTTCGAGAGGCCGATAGAGTAGGTGGCCTGCGGATGCAGATAGTAGGGGATGAACTTGTTGTAGCCCTCGAGCTGGCGGTCCGTAATGTCAAAGAAGATGGTGCCGTCTTTTTCTTCGCTGCGGGACTTGATCAGTTCGATTGCCTCCTGATGTCGCTCGAGCAGTGGCGGAAGCAGTTCGGCGACGAAGGGCTGCTGGAGCACTTCGCCGAGCGGCATTTCAGTAAGCAGTGGAATGAGGCGCGGGATGAACTTGGGGTCCTGCGTAGACTCAATGATGAGGGTGAGCTTCATGGCCGGAGCGGCCATTTCCACGGCGGCCTCGGGGCTTTCATATTTTGCACCGTCGACCATATCGGCCCAGTAAATGAGGTCGGCCAGGGGTTTGGTGTTGAAGCCGAATTTTGTGGCGCCGATGTGGGCAAGGAAGCTGGTGCAGGAGGTGTACGTGGGGTCAAAGAACTTTCGCCGGGCGCAGGCGGGGTCCTGCTGGCAGGCCTTGAAATCGTCCTGATCCTGCCGGGTGAGGAAGGCGGACTGATGATGATCAAACCACCAGGTGACGCGGGGTGAGGCTGAGTACTTGAAATCGACGATGGCGTTTTCGTCACCGGTGAATTCGCTTTCGTCAAAAAGCGCGCCGGCGCGATGCACGAGGCCGTGATACTCGTAGGTGGCATCAGGGTTCACGCACTCTCGATGGAATCGTGTGAACAGCGAAGCGGAGCAAGCTCCATCAAAGCATTTGTCGTGATAAAAGACGCGAACCCGCAACGTAAATCCACCTGTTGTACTGGCGTTGGCCGGAGAAACCGGAAAGTTAAGCATCAAGGCAGGGGCGCGATGTGTCAAGGCACTGCAAGTTGTATATGGTTGGGGAACCTCCGATTAATCCAAAGCGTATGCACATATGAATTGGATAAAATGAGTCGTCAGTGACACACCAGACAATGCAGGAAGGTGCATGAGGCCGGGTTTGCGTTTTAACCAGACTGAATCCGATGCTCAGTCCGCGCCCCGAAAAGAGGGGCCGGGAGAGATCGTCAGCCCGTTCTCTTCACAGGGACCTGGAAAAGACCCGTATGAGTGGGTCCAGTGGGCCTTTATTGGTGAAGATGGCCTGCGTGCGGGATGGGCAGTTGTCCTTTTCTACGCACTCTTCCGGGCATTCTCACTGGCGCTCGGATCGATTGCGCTGGCATTTTACCCTCAACTTGCAAGCTCCAATTTTTCCGCGCCCACGGCGATCGCCGGGCAGTCCCTCGGGCTGGCGGCGGTTGCAGGCGCGGCGATTCTTGTGGCGCGACTAAAGGGACGCTCGATTCTCGATTACTACTTGCGTGACCGGCACTGGGTTTGGCGTTTCTGGTCAGGAGTGCTGGCGGGATTTCTGGCACTCTCCGCACTGATGGGCGCCTTGCGCGCTGGCAACTGGGTAGAACTGAGCCGGACAACGCTAAGCATGCAGCATTTGGCGCTGTATGCGGTGTTGTGGGCAATCGTGTTTCTACTGACGGGTTTTCTGGAAGAGGGAGCGTTCCGCTGTTTTCTGCTGAACACGCTGGAGCGGGGCATCAACTTCTGGTGGGCGTTTGCGGTGGTGAGCGCGGCATGTATGAAGTTGCTACTGACCGAGCCGAGTTCCGGCGCCTGGGGCGTGTACCTGATGGCTCTGCTGGGGCTGGTGCCGTGCATCATCCTGCATCATCTGCGATCAGAGAACGCCGGATTCTGGCAGGCTACCTGGGTGACATCAACACTGTTCGGGTTATGGCACACGGGCAATCACGGAGAAAACCCAATTGGGATTTTTGCGGCTGCGGCGATCGGGCTTGTGTTCTGCGTGAGCGTGCGGCTGACCGGATCTGCCTGGTGGGCGATTGGCTGCCATATGGCCTGGGATTGGGCGGAAACCTTTTTCTACGGTACGCCGGACAGCGGACTGACCGCCAACGGGCATTTCTTTACCGCTCAGCCGATAGGAAATCCTGTTTTGAGCGGCGGGACGGTGGGCCCGGAAGGCAGCATCATAGCGCTGGTTGTTATCCAACTTCTTCTTGTGGCCATCCTGCTGCTTTACCGCCGGCGGCCGAAGTTGCGTGCAGCCACCTGAGATGGCTGGCAAGGGCGGCGCTGCGAGGGTTATTCTGAGGAAGAGCGATGCCCACGCCCACCCATGCTGACTCGTCCTGGGACTCCCCGGCCAAAACTCCGCAAGCACGACGTGGAAGAAGATGGCTGCGCATTGCGCTTTGGGGCGGATCGAGCGTTCTACTTCTGGCGCTGATTGCCTGCGGTGCAGGATTGTGGTGGCTGCGATCGATTACAGTGTCTGCACTGCCGCAACTGGAAGGCGATGTGCATATGTCGGGCCTTCACGCCGGTGTAACGGTGCGTCGCGACGCGCATGGATCACCCCACATTGAAGCAAAGAACGAGCACGATCTTTTCTTTGCACAGGGGTA
Organism: Acidobacteriota bacterium; assembly: GCA_028876335.1. Lineage (GTDB taxonomy): Bacteria > Acidobacteriota > Terriglobia > Terriglobales > Acidobacteriaceae > Telmatobacter. The sequence continues at coordinate 13,882 of JAGWSG010000169.1, read as the reverse complement.
TGTGACGGCGCAGGACCGGCTTTGGCAGATGGATGCGTTTCGGCGCAACGCGAACGGCGAACTGGCCGAGGTGATGGGACCGTCGCTGCTGAAGCATGACATTGCGCAACGCGTCCTGCAATTCAAGAGAACGGCACAACGCATTTATGAACGCATGCCGGCGGCAGACCGGGCGTATCTGGATGACTATGCGCGGGGCGTGAATGCCTTCATCGCGTCCCATGAGGAGTCTTTGCCGTCGGAGTTCAAGCTGCTGGGCTATCGTCCGAAACCCTGGACGGGTGTGGACTCGATTTCAGTTGGCATGATGATGGTGCAGACGCTGGATACGCACTGGCTGACGAAACTGTCGCGCGAGCGAATTGCGCATGACCTGCGCAATCCAAGACTAGAGGCGGATTTATATCCGGTGGGCTCCTGGCGAGATCACTTGCCGGTTGGAGATTTGATAAACGCTCCTGCGCCGCAACCGAAGCAGGTAACTGAAGACGACGATGACGATGAAGACGACCGGGCGCAGGCGCATCGCGAAACGGCAGAAGACCTGAAGGAACTGCGCACGGTGCTTGAAGAGAGCCGCTGCGAGGGATGCACGCCGGGATCGAATAACTGGGTGATTTCCGGTGCGCATACTGCGAGCGGAAAGCCGCTGCTCTCGAACGATATGCATCTAAGCCTGACGGTGCCGAACATCTGGTACATGGCGGATCTTGAGGCGCCGGGATTTCATGCAGAGGGCGTGACACTGCCGGGCATGCCGTTTGTGGTGGCCGGGCACAACGAACATGTGGCGTGGGGTTTTACCGCGCTGTATGCGGATGTGCAGGATCTGTATGTGGAGACGCTGGACGGCAAGGGGAACTACAAAGCGCCGGACGGATCATGGAAGCCGCTCATCAGGGACAAGGAAGTGATTCAAGTGCGCCGGCAAAAGCCAGCCATGATCGAAGTCGATTCGACCGATCATGGACCGCTGCTTGACCCACTGCTGACGGACGATGACCGGCACATTGCGCTGGAGTGGACGCTGTACGACCCCACGCTGGATGCCATTCCGTTGCACGAGCTGAATACGGCGGCAAACTGGCAGCAGTTTTCCGTCGCTCTCAAAGATTGGAACTGGCCCACGCAGAACCTTGTGTACGCGGACGATCAGGGGCATATTGCCTACCACGCGATTGGACGTGTTCCGCTGCGGCCGGGTGGGCTTGCAGGCGTACCGATCAGCGACGACAAGCACGAGTGGAATGGCTACATACCCTACGAAGACATGCCGAACGCGCTCGATCCAGCTTCAGGATTACTGGCAACGGCGAATGCGCGGGTTACGGCGGACAACACTGCATATCCGCTGACGCTCGAGTGGGCGGATCCGTATCGTGTGCAGAGGATCTTCAAAGTGCTGCAGGGCCGCGATCACCTGAAACCGCAGGATATGCTGGCACTGCAAACAGACGTGTACAGCGAAGTGGACCAGGAACTTGCGCACCGATTTGCATATGCCATTGACCATACGGAAGGTGCTGACCAGCGCTTGCGCGACGCGGCCGATCTGATGCGTCGCTGGGATGGCAGGCTTACGACAGACTCAGCGGCGGCGTCACTTGTAGTGGAGACTCGCAAGGCGCTCTGGCCGATGATTCTGAAGCCGAAGCTGGGCAAGGATGCCGGGATCTATCAGTGGTCGGAATCCAATTTTGCCGAGGAAGAGATCATCATGCGCTCCAACAGCGACTGGCTGCCCAAAGGATATGCCGACTGGGATGCACTCCTGACGGACGCGGTGAAGAATGCGATGCGCGAGGGTCACGCGCCGGCCGATCCTGCGGACTGGCTCTACGGGAACTGGCACGTGGTGGACATCGAGCACCCGCTGGCGCGTTTCCTGCCCTTGGTGGGACGCATGGCCGGTACCGGTCCGCAGCCTATGCGAGGCGACACGACAACGGTCAAACAGGTCGGCCGAAGCTTTGGCCCGTCGCAACGTTTCACGATGGACTGGAGCAATGTGGATGGATCCACGGAGAACATAGTGCTGGGCGAAAGCGGTAATCCGCTCAGTCCCTACTTCCGCGATCAGTGGAAGTACTGGTATGACGGCACGACGTTTGCTTTCCCATTCACGTCGGGGGCAGTGGCCGCACAAACTACGCATACTTTGCGCCTGATTCCATGAACCCTCGTTTATCGCCCGCCATTCGGGTGCTCGCTGCCATTGTCATCATCGGGCTGACGGCATTGCTTGCCATCGCACCGGAGATAGCGAGTGGCAACTCGTGCGGACACGATTCGGATTTTCATTTTTCGTCGTGGCAAGACGCGCACGCCAGTTGGCAACAGGGAGATTTCTATCCGCATTGGACACCCAGCGGAAATTTCAATGCCGGAGAACCCCGGTTCATCTTTTATCCACCGTTCACCTGGATGCTGGGCGCGGCTCTGGGATTTCTATTTCCATGGCCGCAGGTTTCCATCGCGCTGACGTGGGTTCTGCTTTTCGGGGCAGGTCTGGCGACGTATGCACTGGCGCGGCTGATGCTGCCGCGGGGACCGGCAGCGATTGCAGGCAGTATTGCGTTCATCACCAGCTATTCCCTTTTCGACGCGTATGAGCGAACCGCATTCGGAGAACTTGCCGGGGGAATCTGGATTCCGTTGCTTCTGCTGTTCATCCTGCGCGATCGCAACCAGAACGGTTCGCTTCTTAAACGTGCATTCGATGGATCAACTGTGTGGCTGGCGCTGGCACTGGCTGGCGCGTGGTTCTCCGATGTTCCGCTTGGAGTGATGGTCAGCTACATGCTTGCCGCAGTTGCAGCATCCGTTGCGATCATGCGGCGAACATGGGCGCCTGTGATCCGCGCGTCCGCCGCCGTGCTCCTTGGGCTTGGCCTGACGGGGATTTATCTTGCGCCTGCCGTGATGCAGCAAAAGTGGGTGACCGAAAAAGAAGCCATGACGGACCCTGGATACCAGATTGAAAACAGCTGGCTCTTCACGCAACACCCGTCCCTGCCGAATTTTGGATTCCACGATGTTGAGCTTATGCGGGTCTCTGCCATTGGAACCGCCAATATAGCCTTTGCTCTGCTGTGCGCTCTGGTTGCCTGGAAACGCAACCGCCTGCCTGGGCCGCGGAACGTGTGGGTTCTGCTGGCGCTGATTCCGGTGGCCGTTCTCCTTCTCCAACTGCCTGTCTCACTGCCTGTTTGGAACCTTCTGCCCAAGCTGCGCATTCTTCAGTTCCCGTGGCGCTGGCTGCTGCTTGTGCAAGTGCCGCTGAGCATCTTTTTTGCCTGCGCAATCTGGATCGATAGACCCTTGCTGCGGAAAATTTCGTTCGTGGGACTGGGGCTCGCAATGGTTGCCGTAACTCTGGTGGAGTGCCAGCTTTTCTTTCAGGTCTGCTATCCCGATGACGAACCGCAGAGCATGCAGAAACTACCGGCACCACAACGCGGCTATCAGGGCTACGACGAGTATGCACCGCCGTATGCGCAAGACTCACTTGTGGCCGCTTTCCTGCCCGACTCGTGCCTGGTCTCTTCGCCTATGACTCCTCTTGGCGTAAGACAGGCGGATGAGACGCCGGACGATCCGCCGATCTGGGACAAATCCCAGAAAAGCTGCGAGGCCGTCTATCCGATGAAGTACACCGGCCATCCAAGGGCCGAGCATATACAGGTGGATTTCGATGCTCCTCACGCCGGATATCTGGTGCTTCGTTTGCGCAGCTATCCAGCCTGGCATATTGCGCTGAACGGCAAACGGCTCACGCAGCTACCGGAGCGTAAGGACGGCCTGATTGCTGTGCCTGTATCCGCCGGCCAGGGGGACCTGAGAATTGATTGGACCATCTCCGACAGCGACATAGCGGGGCGGTGGCTGAGCGCGATTTCCCTGGTTGGATTGATCGCGCTTTTTCTGGCAGAGCGGGAATCAATGCCTTCTCATTTATGATGTCGCTATGCCAGCGGACGTGAAATCGATTATCCAGGAAGGCGCCGAGCTTACCGACAAGGCGCTGGAGGCACTGTTGCCTCCGACTGGCACTGTCCCTGCATCCATCCATGGTGCGATGCGTCACTCGACATTTGCGGGCGGCAAGCGTTTGCGCCCGGTGCTTGTGATGCAGGCGGCGGCAACAATTGCCGGCCATGTACCTGCGGGCATTGAGCGGCTGGGCGCGGCGATCGAAATGATTCACACCTACTCGCTGATCCATGACGATCTGCCTGCGCTGGACAATGATGATTTGCGGCGCGGGCAACCAACCTGCCACAAAGTCTACGGTGAAGCGATTGCAATTCTTGCAGGAGATGCGCTGCAGACTCAGGCTTTTGAAGTGCTGGCAGGTCTTGATTGTCCTCCGTCGGCGACAGTGCAGATTGTGGGGCTCGTGGCAAATGCCATCGGCACGGTGGATGGCATGATCGGCGGACAGGTGATTGACATTGAGAGCGAACACCAGAAGCCGACGCCGGAGCTGGTGGAGGCGATTCACCGCGCAAAGACTGGGGCGCTCATCCGCGTGAGCGTGGTGGCGGGCGGCGTGTATGCAGGCGCGACGGCAGAAGATGTGGCCCGGCTCGACCTGTTCGGCAGAAAGGCCGGTCTAGCTTTCCAGATTGTGGACGATGTACTGGACATGACCGTGGATTCTGCCCAACTGGGCAAGACAGCGGGCAAGGACCTTGCGACAGAGAAGGCGACCTGGCCTGCCGTGTTTGGCATCGAGCAGAGTCGGCGGGACGCGGCGAATCTGATTGATGAGGCGTTTGCCGCACTGGAGCCGTATGGCGCCAAGGCGGAGGGACTCAAGTCCGTGGCTCGTTACCTGGTGGAACGCAGCAACTGAGTTTGCATCTGCAGCCTGTGGCAGACTTGACCCAGCGAAGCCAATGCATTGAAATTCCCGAAAAAGTATAGTGTGTGCCTTGATGGGAATCTAGTCACAAAACCGGCAGTATCCAACCTCAAATTCTTAGATCCCGCCTTTGATCGTCGATAACTTCTGAACACGCCGGATAAAATTTCCGCCCGGTTGAATGCAGACGACGAGGTCAATCTGTCATGTCAAGATTCCGCGATCTAAGGGTTGCGCATAAACTCTACGTGGCTTTTGGAGTCCTACTTTCCCTGTTTCTGGTCCTAGGAATTGCATCCATTGTTGCGCTTACTCGGACGGGAGCAAGTGCGGACCGGCTTGCCAACATGGCCGTGCCATCACTGCGCGCACTGGCCGACACGCGCTACAGCTTTTCAAGCGTGCGAAGGATTGACGGCCTGATTGTGAAGTGCGACGACGAGGAGTGCATTGAGAGGAGCGCAAAGCGGCGGAACGAAGCCATCGCACTTTTGAATGACGCGCTTTCCCGTTACCAGGTTTTTGCGCAGACAACTGCCCAACGCCAGAACTTTGATGTGTTCAAAGGTGCGACGACCGAATACGGCGCAGTGAGCGAACGAGTTACTCAGCTGATGTTGAGTGGGAAGACCGCGGCAGCAACCGCGCTGGTGGAGAACGACGCGACCGTTGCGCTCTTTGACAAAGCGACTGCGGGAATCGCGGAGGCAATGAATTTAAATACGGCAATGGCAACGAAGGAAGCACGGGACACAATCAGCCTTTCCCACACGTTGATGGGGATTATCGTGAGCGCGCTCGGAATCTCGTTGCTGGCCGGATTTCTCATCACCATTTTCCTTACGCGGGCCATCAGTCTGCCTTTGCAATGCGCGACCGAAGCGCTGGAGCGTTTTGCGCAAAAGGACCTGACGGTTCGGATGGATGTGAACTCGAAGGACGAAACCGGCAGGCTTGCCACCGCACTGAATACGTGCGTGCAGTCAATCAATTCAGTACTGAGCGGAATGGCTAAAATATCCGCCACGCTTGCGGAGACTTCCACAGAAGTTTGCAAGCGTTCAGCGTCGACGCGAAACAATGCGCATGAACAGGAAGGCCGGACTCACCAGATTGCGGCCGCCTCCCAGGAGATGACTTCAACAATCGGCGAGATCAGCCAGAATGCAGAGGGGGCAACGATAGCAAGCCGCAAGTCTGCAGAGGCGGCAACGCGCGGCGGAGAGGTGATGGCCAATGCAGCGGCAACGATGGAGAGGATTGGATCAAGCAGCAGCGCAGCTGTGGAGCAGATGGATTCACTGGCAAGGCGCTCGCAGGAAATCGGCAACATGGTCACGGTGATCCGTGAAATCAGCGAACAGACGAATCTACTGGCTTTGAATGCGGCGATTGAAGCAGCGCGCGCCGGCGAGCAGGGCCGAGGCTTCGCTGTGGTGGCCGGTGAGGTTCGACGCCTGGCCGAGCGGACCAGAGGTGCGACCGAAGAGATTGCGAATACGGTGCTCAATATTCAGAAAGAGACCCAAAGCACACGTGAAGCAATGGAGCTGAGTCGCAGCGAGGTTGACGCAGGAACCGCAGAGACCGCGAACGCACGCAATGCGCTCGACACCATGATTGCGGAAGCGCAGCAGGTGGATCGCATGATTGAACTGATTGCGGCCGCGACGACCGAACAGACTGCCGCATCAGGAGAGATTTCGCAGTCTGCAACATTCATTTCAGAGTTGGCGGCGGCCAGCACGCAGGCAGCTGGTGAATCAGCGGAATTGTGTTCTTCACTGGTAAAGCTTGCGAACGAACTGGATGGTGTGATGCAGGAATTCATTCTGGATAGCAACGGTAAGAATCGAAACATGCCCATCCGCAAGGAAAGTTCCGTCGGCGCCAACCACTTCGCTGCACCTGCGCTGGCTCCGAGCCGAGCCTGAAGTTAAGCAGAAACCTTTGCGAGAGGCGCTATTTGGGCTGTAGTACCTCTCGCAGCTTCTCACGCTTGGAGGCAACATCGTCGACCGCCTCCTGTACTTTGCTGAGGAAGCCCTGCAACTGATCGACGTATCCCGGGAGCTGGTTCCACCATTTGCGAATGACGGGCTGCTGGTCAAGCAGGGCAAGTGCGGTTCCGGCCGCTGCGGCCGCGACGCCTGACTTGCGATTGCCGGTGATGACGAGGAGCCCGGCAGCAACGAGCGATCCGCCGGCTGCAATCTTCACCCAGTCAATTTCTTCGCCTTCATGTCCTGACCGCTTTACCAGCTTCACTACCGCAGCACTTGCCATATTTTCTCCTTGGCTCAATCCAGATCGAACACGCGAAATGGTTTCTCATCCGGCGCATCTTTCGCCTTGCGCAACGCTTCGGCGAATTTCTTCTCGAAGAGGTCTTCCTTGTTCTTTTCGGCGTCGACCGATTGGCGGAAGAGCGACTCCTTGCGTTCGTCGTGGTCACGCATGGCTTTTGCGGCGGTTTCCAGATCTTCAAAGGTGCGCTTGCGCGGTGCAGATGTGTGACTGATAACGCTGCCAGTTGCGGTATCAATCTTGATCATTGCTCCGCAGTCAGGGCAGGCTACCTCGATTAGTTTGTGTTCGCCTTTAGCCATATCCAATGGCATTGTAGGCAATTTGCCGGCGTCTTGCCCAGTGCTGCCGTCTACTTGCCTGCTGACGAAGCATGTACGTGCAGGATGATGCGGCGGTAGCTGGTGAGCGCCGGCGATCCATCATCTGTAACCGCGAGAATGACATGGGCGACGCCATCGCCCTTGCAGGGGATCAAAGGAAGCCAGTCGGGACGGCAGACGGCGTCCACATGCACGGTGACTTTGGCGGTGTCGGCGTTGCTGAGCGTGACGGCCGAGAGATTGCCGTCGGCCATGCCGGCTTCTGCGTAGTGGAACCAGTGGTAGGTGAGCTTCTGGCCGTCAGGATCGGTGGTGCCGGCGGCGTCAAGCGTGATCGTGTCGCCGTCATGGGTGTCGATGTCGATGGGGGCAGTGCCGGGTTTGCCGTCGACGACGACGTTGGGTGCGTGGTTGGAGTGCGCAAAGTCGGCAATGGTCCAGGTCATGCGGGCGGCGAAGTCGTTTTGATAGGCGTTGCGCCAGCGCCAGATGGAAGCCTGGTCGGAGGTGTGCTCTTTGCCGTCGATGCCGATGACGGTGTCCTGCGAAGTGAAGCGGCGGAATTCGTCTCCACCCTGCGACCAGATGGGGTGCGTTTCGCCGTAGGGCTGGGTGAAGATGTAGCGGCCACCCCAGCCGCCCCAGTCGGGCCGGCGATAGCCGTTGAGGCCGTTGTCGATCAGGTTGAGAAACGACGGCGTGTCGCCTTCCATGATGAACATGTATTTGGGATACATTTTGCCGAGCGGGCCCTTGTCGCGAATGTTCTTGTCGAGCCACTCGTTGGTGACTTCGGAGAAGTCGGCTCCTTCGCCGTTGCGATAGAACTTGTCGCCGCTGATGCCGGTCCAGGTGGCGTAGTAATAGGAGGCGCCGTCAGGTTTGGTGGGAATGACGATGTAGGCGAGAGTGGGAAATTCGCGACGAATCCACGGGCCGGCGTTGTCCTGGTCGCTGATGGAGTAGACGCGGAGCTTGGCGAGGAGGGCTTTGAGCTGGTCGGGCGTATGGGTTTTGCGCAGATCCATAAGCGCCTGCGCAAGCGTGTTAGCACCGCCCCAGATGCTGATCCAGAGCGGACGGGGATCGTTGCTTTCAATGGAGCGGACGAGAGCCTCTGAGCCTGCGGAGTCTTTGCCTTCGCCCGTGTCAGTCATGCCGTATGCGGACTGGCCTGAGAAAACGCGGCTTGCGAGATAGGATGTTTCCGGCCAGCCTTTCGCGTTCCTGAGGAGATTGGGGCGTACCTCGCCGTAGACGTCGACGATTTTTCTCATAGTTTCAGGGTGCGACGCGGCTTTCTGCCAAGTGGACGTTGTGGCGATCATGGCTTCGATGTCGAACTCGTTGGAGTAGAGCATGAGTCGCACGAAGGACATCTGGTCGTCGGGTTCGTTGCCAATGTCAGAGAGGACAATTAGGCGTGGTTTGCCGGTGAAGGAGTCGATGTGGGTGGGGGGAAGAGATTGAGCACATGCAATTGTCAGAGAGGTGACAACAACAATCACAGCAATGAGAATATTCCGGCAATTCAAATGCATCGATTCATCCACTCCTATGCTCTCTTTGAGACCCACCATTCTCCGCTATCGAAGCTGTAACGCGCCAGCCGGGATATTTATGCACCTGCAAAAAGCCCCGCCGCAGCGGGGCTTTGAATTACGTATGAAACTCGATTACTGATTTTTTGCAGAAGAGATTTTGGCTTCGGCTTCTGCAATCACGCGCAGAGCTTCGGTGTAGGCTTCCTCGTTTTCGCCGGCCTGCTTCCACTCTTCGAGGCCACGATCGAGCTGTTTTTCAGCGCGGGCCAGGTCAATTTCCGAAGGCTTGAGCGCATCAGCGGCGAGTATGGTTACGCGGTCGCCGAGGACTTCCACAAAGCCCCAGCTCACGTTGTAACGCTCCATGCCCTCGGGACCGCCGTTCAGCGTCACGTCGCCTGCGCCGAGCTCTGCCATAAGCGGCGCATGACCGTAGAGCACTTCCATATAGCCGGACTTTGAGGGCAGCTCAACAGACGTTGCCATGTGCTCAAAGAGAATGCGCTCAGGGGTAACGAGTCGAACGCGGATTTGGTTTGCGGTTGCTTCAGCCATAAAAAATCCCTTCGGGATTTTGAGGGATCAGAGGTCAGAGATCAGGGGCCAGTATGAAAACCTTCCCGCGGCGAACGCCTTTCTGATTCCTGAAACCTGATCCCTGTTCTCTGTCTTTACGCCGTTGCCTTCATTGTTTCGGCCTTGGCGAGCACGTCGTCGATGGAGCCCTGCATGTAGAAGGCCTGCTCGGGGATATCGTCGTACTTGCCCTCGATGATGCCTTTAAAGCTGCGCACCGTGTCGGGAATCTTGACGTACTTGCCGGGGATGCCGGTGAACTGCTCGGCCACGTGGAAGGGCTGCGAAAGGAACTTCTGCACCTTACGCGCGCGGGCCACGGTGAGCTTGTCTTCTTCCGACAGTTCGTCGATGCCGAGAATGGCGATGATGTCCTGCAGATCCTTGTAGCGCTGCAGAATCTTCTTCACGCCCTGAGCCACATCATAGTGCTCCTGCCCGACGATACGGGCAGAGAGAATGCGCGAGCTTGAAGCCAGCGGATCAACGGCGGGGTAGATGCCCAATTCCGAAAGCGGACGGCTCAACACGGTGGTTGCGTCGAGGTGAGCAAAAGTTGTGGCAGGCGCGGGATCAGTCAAATCGTCGGCGGGCACGTAAACGGCCTGCACGGAGGTGACGGAGCCTTTCTTGGTAGAGGTGATGCGCTCCTGCAATTCGCCCATTTCTGTGGCGAGGTTGGGCTGGTAACCCACGGCGGAAGGCATACGGCCAAGCAGAGTGGAGACCTCAGAACCGGCCTGCGTGAAGCGGAAGATGTTGTCGATGAATAGCAGTGTGTCCGAGCCTTCCACGTCGCGGAAGTACTCGGCGACAGTGAGGCCGGTGAGCGCCACTCGGAGACGGGCTCCCGGGGGTTCGGTCATCTGGCCATAGACCAGGGCGGCCTTGGAGTCCTGCCATGTGCCGGGCTTGATGACGCCCGACTCGGTCATTTCAGTCCAGAGATCGTTGCCCTCGCGGGTGCGCTCGCCCACGCCTGCGAAAACGGAGTAGCCACCGTGGTTCTTGGCCACGTTGTTGATCAGTTCCATGATGACAACGGTCTTGCCGACGCCGGCGCCGCCAAAGAGGCCGATTTTGCCGCCCTTGAGGAACGGCTGGATGAGATCGATGACCTTGATGCCGGTTTCGAACATTTCTTCAGTCGTCGACTGCTCGTCAAAGAGCGGAGCTGGACGGTGGATGGGCATGCGCATCTTCTCGCCGATTGGGCCGAGATTGTCCACGGGCGCGCCAATGACGTTGATGACGCGACCGAGCGTCTCCTTGCCGACGGGCACGCTGATGGGGCCGCCGAGGTCAATGGCCTTCATGCCGCGGACCATGCCGTCCGTGGCTTCCATGGCGACGGTGCGCACGCGGCCCTCGCCTAGGTGCTGCTGCACTTCAAGAATGATGTCGATGGGCACGGGGACATTGAAGCCCTCGCTGGTGACGCGCAGCGCCTGATAGATGGGCGGCATGGTCGCTTCTTCAAACTGCACGTCGACCGCCGGGCCGGAAACCTGAATTACTTTGCCGATGTTTTCTGCCATTGTCTGCCTTCCGAATGTTGCTACAAAGCGGCCGCGCCGCTGACGATTTCGATAATTTCCTTGGTGATGGCCGCCTGGCGCACGCGATTCATGGTGAGCGTGAGCCCGTCGATCATGTCCGATGCATTGTTGGTGGCCGAGTCCATTGCCGTCATACGGGCGGCCTGTTCTGCTGCCACGCTTTCCGTCATGGCGTGGTAGAGCATGGAAGTGACGTACTGCGGAATGAGACCAGCGAGCAACTCCTGCGACGGCTGCTCGTAAATGTAGTCCACTTCCGAAGTGCCAAACTTTTTTGACTCGTCGTCCGCCTCGCGCGTATCGGCAGGTTCAACCTCAATTGCCATTGAAGCCGCCGCCATGGCTGCCTTTTCCCGCTCTTCCTTGCTGAACTCAACGGACTCGGCCATGCGGGATGAGCCAATTTTGATGAGCGGAAGCAACTGCTCGACGACGAGACGCTGCGCGATAACCGATTTGAACTCGTTGTAAACGAGGTAGCAGGAGTCGATTTCCTCGTGGATGTAACGATGGATGACGTCCTGCGCCAATCTGGAGACGCGCTCCAGTTCGAGCTTTTCCAGCATGCCCGGATGATCGCCGGTGACCTCAATGGCTGCCTTGCGCTGCCGGGTGCGCGTAACATGGCCGTCTTCGTCGGTGTGCTCAGTGTAGACAGCAACCGGATACTTGCGGCGCATCTGGTCGCGGCCCTTGCGGCCCACCGCCTCTACGTCAATTTCCTTATCGGAGTTCGCCGCGATGAAGTGATATGCGGTCTTCAGTACGTTTGCGTTGAAGGCGCCCGCAAATCCCTTATCGCCGCTGACGACGATGAGGAGAACGCGTTTCTCCGGCCTCGTGATGAAAAGCGGGTGCCGCAGGTTGCCGGTCTGCTCATCGTAGAGATCGACGCGGCGTGTGAGCGAATCAAGCACGCTGGTGATCATCTTCGCGTACGGCCGCGCCGAGAGAGCGCGCTCCTGCGCACGACGCAGCTTGGCCGCGGCCACCATCTTCATGGCCTTGGTAATCTGCCGCGTGTTTTTCACGCTGCGGATGCGCCGTCTTAGATCGAGTACATTCGCCATTTCTATCTCAGGGATCAGGGGTCAGGGGTCAGGGATCAGAAATCCCGCTGCCCAATTACCTGATCGATTCCAAAATCCCAAAAATCATTTTGCCAACTTCATGCGATAGGGATTCAACAGCTTCCAATCGTTCCCTACTGCCCAAATCAAGTGCCTTGCAAATCTCTAACTGCGTTTGCAACTCAAAGTTTGAACCTCGTGCAATGCCCAGAAACTGCCGGTACTCTGGAGTATTCAACCTGCCGTGTCCCTCCGCGATATTGCTCGGAATCGAAACGGCTGATCGTCGCATTTGGCTGGTCAATCCGTACAACTCTTCCTTCGGAAACTTTGCTGTCAACTGGTACACGGTCACAGTCATTTGAATCGCCTTTTGCCAAACCTTCAAGTCTCGAAACGATTTGACCTGCGCGCTGTTCATCTGATCCCTGAACCCTGTCCCCTGAACCCTTTCTTACGCCGTTACGGCAGCCAGCTCCTGCTTGAAGTTCTCTGAGTATTCCTTCAATGCGGCGTGCAACTTGTCGCCGAGGTCCTTGTCAATCTGCTTCTTTTGCGTCATCTCTTCGATAAGTGAGCTCTGCGCTGTTTCAAAGTATTTGTGCAGACCGTCTTCAAAGGCACGAATGTCGCTGACCTGGAACTGGTCCAGATAGCCCTGTGTGCCGGCGAAAAGAATGGTTACCATCTGCTGCCAGGTAAGCGGCCTGAACTGCGGCTGCTTGAGCAGTTCGGTGAGTCGCTGGCCACGGTTGAGCTGCTTCTGCGTGAGCGGATCGAGGTCCGAGCCGAACTGCGCGAATGCGGCGAGCTCACGGTACTGCGCGAGATCGAGCTTGAGGGTTGCGCCGACCTGCTTGACTGCCTTGATAGCTGCCGAGAAGCCTACACGCGAAACCGAAAGACCGACGTTGACGGCAGGACGCACACCGGAGTTGAACAGGTCGGTTTCAAGAAAGATCTGTCCGTCGGTGATGGAGATGACGTTGGTCGGAATATAGGCCGAAACGTCGCCTGCCTGGGTTTCAATCACGGGCAGAGCGGTGAGCGAACCACCACCGCGCTCCTTGCTCATCTTGGACGAGCGCTCGAGCAGGCGGGAGTGGAGATAGAAGACGTCGCCCGGATAGGCTTCGCGGCCCGGCGGACGGCGGAGCAGAAGCGAAATCTCGCGGTACGCCATAGCGTGCTTGGAGAGATCGTCGTACATCACCAGCGCGTGCTTGCCGTTGTCGCGGAAGTACTCGCCCATGGCGGTTGCGGCATAGGGCGCGAGGTAGAGCATGGGCGCGGGCTCTGAGGCCGAGGCAGCCACGATGATGGTATGGCCCATGGCGCCAGCTTCTGTGAGCGTCTGCACAACCTGCGCGATGGAGGAACGCTTCTGACCGATGGCGCAGTAAATGCAGATCAGGTCGTTCTTTGCGTTGTTAATGATGGTGTCAAGCAGTACGGCGGTCTTGCCGGTCTGTCGGTCGCCAATGATCAATTCGCGCTGTCCACGGCCAATCGGAATCATGGCATCGATCGCTTTGAGACCTGTGGCCATGGGCTCACGCACGGACTGGCGATCAATGATTCCGGGAGCGATGCGCTCGACCGGCAGAGTCTCTGTGGTGGCAATGGGCCCCTTGTC
>JAGWSG010000017.1 GCA_028876335.1 Acidobacteriota bacterium | reverse complement strand
TGGAGCAATTTCTGGTTAGTAACGGCCAATATGGTTCTACCAGCAAAGGGGCAGAGGTCTCATTTTGGTTCCGCGACTCGAAGGGGGATATGCAATCGGGCAGCCTGAAAGTGGATGACGACTCCCCTCTCTACGACGCGCAGAAAGACGAGAAGATTACAATACGCTACGATCCGCGCAACCCTGAGAAATGCTGGAGTGAAGAGGCGCCGGTGCCATCGTGGATTACGGTTCGCGTCGTCCTGGTCATACTCTTTGTGGTTGGCTTCGGTGCCGTCATCCTGTTCGCCAAGCGCTAAGGCCAAAACATCGTCAGTTGGGTTTGTTGGAGCGGCGGCGGAAGCGGTCGTCGAGGGGCTGGCGGCCTTTGAAGCCTGATTCGAGGGTGTGCCAGTGTTCGATGGAGGTTTCGCCGAGGCGCCAACAGAGCAGGACGACTTCATCTTCGACGCGGCAAGGGAAATCGAGGAGTCCGGAATCGAGGTCTTTGACCTGGACGCCGATTTCGTCGATTTCGGCGACGGTTTCGCGGACGCGGTCGAGTTGTTTGTTGACTTCAGCACGCTGGCGAGCGACGGTGGCTGCGTCAACGCGCATGCCGCCCATGAGATAGATGCGGCGAGAAAGATCGAGAATATCGGCTTCAGCGGCTTCGGCGGCCTGCTTGCCCTCCATGGCGCGCTTCAGCAGCGACTCAAGAACAGGCAAGAGCGATTGCGCTTCATCGAGAGTGAACGTCTTCATCCGGAATCCTTAGATATAAGGATACGACGGAAGGCGAATGGGATAAAGGGCCAAAGGCGCAAGGCTTTTCACGGCGCAGGGAAGGAGAATGCCCTTGCAATCGAGTGGAAGCGGGAGAACGCAGAAATTGAGTGTCGTATACTCCGAGTGCCAAATCATTCAGCTGGGAGTTTGCTCATCATGAAAATTCTGTCCGTTTCGCAGAGGCGTTTGGCGGCTGGTCCGCTTGCTGCATTGCTGTTGGTTTTGCCGCACCTGGATGGCCAGACTGCGACCTGCAAAGCGGTTGGGGCGCATGCTGTGACTCCGGCGGAGAAGGCGTATGGCGACGCGGACTTTGCAATGGCCGAGCAACTGTATGCGCAGGCGTTGGCTGCCAAGCCGAATGATGCGGTCCTATCCGCGAAGCTTGTTGAGACACTGCTGAAAGAAGGCAAGGTTGCCGAGGCGGAGACGCAGGTCAAGAGTGCTGCGGCTGCCAATCCAAAATCAGCCGCGGTATTGACGGTGCAGGCTGAGGTTGAACTGAAGCAGGGGCAGCCGTGGCTTGCGGGGAAGTCACTGGATGCGGCAACAGCGGCGGACGCATGTTACGCGCGCGCCTATCTGGTGAGAGGCCGCATCGATCACATCAGTTCGATGTACGCCTCAGAGCGGGCGAATTTGCAGAAGGCTTACGACATTGACATGACGGATCCGGACATTATGACGGCATGGAGCCGCGTGATGCCCGCGGCCAATGAGGTGAAAGGCACTGTTGAGGCGCTGAAGAGTCAGACGGCCATTGACCCGAGTATCCGTGCGAAGGCCGAGGCTACTGTTCACTCGATGATGCCGCTGCTGCACGAGGATACGCAGACGTGCAAGGTGCTGCCGACGCAGGCGTCCGCTGAGATTCCACTGATACCAACGCGGGATGATGGGAAGCATGTGGATGGCTACCAGGTTGAGGTGACGTTCCCGAGCGGCCCGGCGAATTTGCAGGTGGATACAGCAGCGTCAGGCTTGTTTCTTTCCAAAGAGGTGGCGGAGGCGAATGGCTTCAAGCCGGCTGCGGATGGGGGACCGGGAATTGTGCTTGCGACATCCGTCAAGATCGGACCACTGGAGTTCAAGAATTGCCTTGCCGGTGTGACCGACGAGCCGTTGCCGGGGAAGGCGCAAGGTTTTATCGGCACCGATCTTCTGGCTCAGTATCTGATCACGTTCGATGCGCGGGAACAAAAGCTGAAGCTCGATCCACTGCCGGCCAAGGAAGGCGTACTGCCGGGTGATCGACCGAGTGGCGGCGCATTCACTGGCTATGTGCCGGTGTATCACAGCAGGCAGTATTTGCTGGTACCGGTGAACGTGGACAACAAGACGCAAAAGCTGTTTGCACTGGACACGGGCATGCGGATGAGCGCAATGGATTCCACGACAGCGCATGCGGCGTCCAGCACGAAGATGAATTTCACGAATCCACTGCAGACCAAGGGCGGTTCGCAGGCGCGAGTTTATCGTGATCCGTTTCAATTGCAGTTTGCGGACGTTTCAACTGAGCGGAAGACGGACAGCATCGTGGCTTTTGAGCCTGCGGCGATTGAACAGAACACGGGATTTGACGTGGGTGGATTGCTGGGCTTCGATGTGCTTGGGCCGATGACTCTGCACCTTGACTATCGAGACGGGCTGGCGAAGTTTGATCCTCCGCCATCGATGGATATTGCGGAAAACGAAAGCAAGAGAGGCAAGCATCATAAGGAGCAGGCGAGTGAAGCGCCGGAGTGCGCGGAGCTGAGCACAGCCGATATGCCGTTGGGCGATGCGATCGAGCTGTCGCTTTCCAGTTCGCTTGACTCCGCGCACTTGAAGCCGGGCAAGGAAATTTACGGAAAAGTAGTGCATGGACTTGAATATCCCGGATGCACGCTTAACCAGGGCGCAGTGCTGTACGGGAAAGTGACGGTTGCGTCAAAGGGTGACAAGAATAGCGAGGCAAAACTGGGCTTCGAGTTTAATCGCGGAGAATGCACGAATGCATCGGGTTCGAAGACAGTGACCAAGCCATTGCAGCTTGCCGTGATTGCGGTGCTGACGCCAAAGGATGACCGGCAGGCGCATCTGCACGACATGGCGCCGGTGGAGATTGGCGGTGCGGGGCGGCGGATACAGGATGCGGTGAATGCGGATAACGGAACAGATATTGGATTGAATGAAAACGAGAAGCCGAAGACGGTACATGCGGGACTTGTTTTTGGAGAAGCGAAATTTAAGCTGGACCCTACGGGCGGCCCGAGTTGCACGGCGCTGGTTCAAGACAAAGGATCAAGCGTAAGGATTGGGTCGCGATCAGAAATTGTGCTGACGATGACCACACCTGGTGTGGCGAGCGGAGGCGATTAGGCCAGACGATTGATTCGTCGTGCAATCGATCCCCTCATTGCGCGCCGTCCCTCATAAACGATTCCATCTTGTTGACGATGAGTGCATTCCACGCTTGACAGTGTTGTTCTTAATTTAGTAAATCGGTTTATTCGAGTTGACTGAACGCATTGCCACGCTGATTGTGGAAGAGAAAGCCGCGAGTAGAGCAGGAATAGCGGAGTGTGCGGTTGGTGGAAACTTTCAGCAGAGTTGAGAGGTATTGAAGCGATGATTGCCCGGATTGTTTTGGCGATGCTGGTTGCTGTGGAGTTACTGGCGGGCGTACCGCGCGCAGCGACTGCGCAAGATGCGCCACAGCAGGCAGCGAAGTCACTGCCGTTTGTAAGCACGATTTTTGGCGACAACATGGTGATGCAGCGTGGCAAGTTAAACACGATCTGGGGCTGGTCAAAGCCGGGCGATCGCGTGCGCGTGGAGATTGCAGGCAAGCAAGCGGAAGGTGCTGCCGATGCCGATGGCAAGTGGGAGGTGAAGATCAAGCCGCCAAAGACAGGTGGCCCCTACACGATGACCATCAAAGGCGCGCAAACGGTGGAATTGCACAATGTGCTGGTGGGCGATGTGTGGCTGTGCGGCGGGCAGTCCAACATGGAGTTGCCGATGAGCCGAGTGCTGAACGCGGAGGAAGAGATTAAGGCGGCGAATCAGCCGGAGATTCGTTTCTTCAGGGTGGGCGGGCATCCGGCGTATCACGCGGCGAAGGTGGTGGATGGAAAGTGGGAGGTGGTTTCTCCGGAGACGGCTGCGCATCTTTCCGCGGTGGCCTACTACTTTGCGCTGAAGGTGCGGAGCGAGATTCATGTACCGATCGGGCTGGTGGTGGATGCAATGGGCGGAACACCGGCGGAGGCGTGGACGAGTGCCGCGGCGCTGGAGCCGCTGCACGACTTTGATGTGCCCCTGGCGCTGCTGAAGAAGCTTGCCGCGGAAAACGCACCGGAGTACGGCAACTACGTGATGCATTGGTACGACGAGTACGACACAGGTTTGAAGGGACAGTGGCAAGCAGCGAATTTCGACGATGCGAATTGGCAAACAGTGGATCTGCCGGGCGGCTTCAAGGAGCTTGGTGTGCCGGATACGCCGGCGGTGGTGTGGTTCCGGCGTGAAGTGGATTTGCCCGACCCGCTGCCGAAGGGGCGTGCACTGTTGTTTCTTGGCGAAGTGGAACGGATGGATACGGCGTACATCAACGGAACGGAAGTGGGTGCGAGTGCGTGGGTGGAAAATCCGCGCGTGTATCCATTGCATGATGGCGTGCTGAAGCCGGGGAAGAATGAGATTTCGATTCGCGTGTTCAAGACAAAGCCGGATGGCGGATTTATGAGCAAGCCGGATGTCTTGCACTTGATGCTTGGCGACAAGAGCGTGATACCGCTGGCTGGCAAGTGGAAGGCGAAGCTAAGTGTGGATGCGCGGCCGCCGCACGCGATGCCGATTGGTTTTGAGAACTGGCCGGTAATGCCGACGGTGCTTTACAAGGGCATGCTTGAGCCGATTACACCACTGGCGCTGAGCGGTGCTATCTGGTACCAGGGCGAGCAGAACTCGCCGCGTGGTTATCAGTATCGAAAAATTATGCCTGCGCTTATTGCGAACTGGCGGGAGGTTTTCGGGCAGGGTGATTTTCCGTTCTACATTGTGAGCCTGCCAAAGTTTATGAAGCACAGCGATACGCCGACGGATGACGACTGGGCCGATACGCGCGAGTCGCAGGCCATCGCGGCCGAGAGCGTGCCGAAGTCATGTTTGGCGGTGACGATCGATACGGGCGAGGCGGACAATATACATCCGAAGCTGAAGAAACCGGTGGGTGACCGATTGGGTCGGTGCGCGCTGGCCGGGTACTACCACAAGCATGTTGTGGACTCGGGGCCGACACTGAAGCGTGTGGAACGACTGCCGGGTGAAATTCGGCTGCACTTTGCCCACGCGAATGGCGGTCTGGTAGTGAAGGGCACGAAGCTGGTTGAGTTTTCGATTGCGGGAGACGATCGCGTGTGGCACTGGGCGAATGCAAGGATTGAAGGCGATGCGGTGGTCGTTTCATCACCGGACGTGCCGCGTCCAGTGCAGGTGCGGTATGCGTGGCAGTCGAATCCGGAGGCGACTCTGTTCAATGGAGCAGGACTGCCTGCGGGACCGTTCCGCACCGATGACTGGCCGCTGGAAACGCAAGACCATAGATCGTACTGACGCGCTAATGGTGAGCAGCGCGCGTGTAACTATGCATTCAAAAAAAGGTAAGTGGCGAATTGAGAAAACGGAGAGAGCTGTCCGCTTTCGGCACAGCACTGTTCGGAGATGAACACTTTTGCATTTCGCGAAGACTGCGACGCCTGTGCGCTTGCGGTTAAGAAGGTTGTCGTGAATCCAATTAAACTCCACGCCTGTGCAGCTTAGTGACGAATTGCGAGAAAGGCAAAGAAGGTTCATGTAGTTTGGACCGCTCCGTGCAAAGGGCTCATGCGGAATAAAAAAACAAGGAGCCCTTATGGCGAAGCGATTTTTCATATTAGCAATCATGATGTGCGCAATGGCAGAAATTGCGTGGGCAGACAGCAGCTCTCTGGTCGGCAAGTGGAAGCTGGATACGAAGGCCAGCAGTCTTTCGCAGAAAGCGAATAAGGCCGGAGATGCCTGGGACAACGCGACATTGCAGAAGCGCTCATATGTGATGGAGATTGCGTCTTACAAGAACGATGGAATTACGCTGCAGTATCCTTCACTCGATTTGACGAAGAGCGCCACTTTTGACGGGAAGGACTATCCGACGTCCGGCGCCAATTCAGTGAAAGGCGAGACAGTTTCGGCGCGCTACTTGAATGCCAGCGGATTCGAAGTGGAGGATAAAGTGGACGGCAAGCTGATGGCGACGTCGCGCTTTGTGATTTCCTCCGATGGCAAGATGCTGACTGTCATGGTGATGGCGCCTGGTAAGGTGACTCCAGATGTCATGGTGTACGACCGGGAATAATGTAGTGGCATGAGGTGACGATGCAGGCGGCATTCCCGAGTGCAGTACCGGAGATTCCAGTAAAGAGTGTGTCCGCTGCGGTGGAGTACTACCGCGAGCGGCTAGGATTCACGGTGGACTGGGGCGGAGAAGAAGTTGGGCTTGCAGGTGTTTCGCGTGGGCATTGCCGGATGTTTCTGGCGAATGCAGAGTTTCGTGCGGAACGTGGAAATTCAGCGCCGGTGCTGATCTGGCTGAATTTGCCGAGCAAGGAAGAAGTAAACGCACTCTTCCGCGAGTGGACGGTCAGCATGTCGAAGCTGATGTCGTCTCCAGAGATGAAGCCGTGGGGACTTTACGAATTTACGGTGGCGGACCTGGACGGAAATCTTTTTCGCGTGTTCCATGACTGCGGGACACCTGAGATGCAGGCGCGGGAGTGAAGCTGTATTCGTCTGAAAGGTGTGGAAACAAGAACGCCGCAGAGAGTCATTCTCTGCGGCGTTGTTGCATTGAGGTGGATTCAGTTTCCGGTTTGCCGTATGACCGCGACGGGGCCGATGAGGCCCGAGGGCAGAAGCGGTGAATCGGCCTTGTACGCATTCCAGGTTTCGAACGTGTACTTGGTTGTGACGCCCGGCTGCTGGTCGCCGATGATGCGGTTGACCCAGGCGTTGATGACCTTAATGGTGACGGCGTTGCTACCGGGTTTGAGTGCGCCGCTGACATCGACGAGGTACGGCGCGTGCCATACGGTACCGAGTTCCTTGCCATTGACGGTGACGATGGCGATGTTTTTCACGTCGCCCAAGTCGAGCCAGAGTGTGGTGCCTTTCTTGAACCAGCTCTTCTCTGCATTGATGGTCTTGGTGTACGTGCCGGTGCCGGAGAAGTACTTTACGCTGCTGTCTGCACTGTCATTCCAGGAGATGAGCTTGTCCAGCGTGATGGAGGCCGGTGCTCCGCGATCAGGCTGGAAGGCGAGAGTCCAGGGACCTTCAACCGTGGCGAGCTGCGTTTCAGTGACTGCGGGCAGAGTGAGTTCATTCTTCTTTGCCGGTTTGCGGAAGACGACGAAGACTGTGCCCCAGGGTTCAAAGTGGAGAGGTACGGTGGTGCGACCATCGGCGATTTTGTATGAGACTGGAACGACTTTGCCGGTTTCCGAGTACCAGAGTTCGGGTACCTTGCCTGTGACTCGGAAGCTTGCGTCGATGGATGAGTTCTTGTCGCCGCGATTGTCTACGAAGTAGAGATCGCCATCGGCAAGCTTGCGGTGGACGAACTCAACCTTCTGACCATTACCGGGGTTGGAGTAATTGAAGTCTGGCTCGACATTGAGAGCCTTGAGCGCGGAATCTGCATCCTGACCGGCATATACCCTGCCTTTGCCAACGCTTTGCACGCCGTTGCCGGACCCGAAGAGCTCGTTGTTGAGCTTGCTGAATTCCGCCTGGTCGTCAGCAAGGCTGGGCGTGCCGACCGGCTTTGCACCGGCGACGACGGCGCCCTGTTCGACGAGGTTATAGATCGCCTTCAAAACGGGGAGCGACATGTGGCGGCTGTACTTGTCGAGAGCAAGCACACGATAGCTCATGCCGGATTTGGTGGTGATGCGGCCGTCGCTGACGTTGAGTTCATGAATGAGACCATCGGCGTTGATGTAGTCGAAGTTGTAACCGGCGGGCACATCGGGCGAGGAGTCGTGGAAGATCGCGGTGACGTTGGAGTCTTCGCCGTAGAAGTAAACAACGTCAGCGGCGAACTTACCCTGCTGCAGGAGGTACGAGTTGCGCGCGAGGTAGCGGGTCCAGACCCTGGCCTGCTCTGCCCAGGTGTCATTGCGGTTGAACCACTGGCCACATGGTCCGAGGGTGATGCCGGGAACCTTGTCTGTGAGAGCCTGGTGAGCCGACTCGTGAATGACGAAGCGATTGATGCCGTTGAGGAATTCCTGGTCGGCAGTAGGTTTGAGTGTTTCCGGAGACCAGGCCCAAGCGGTGAGTGCATCGCAGGAGGTCATGGACTCGGCGGCTGCAAGGTTCTGACCGTAGATGTGTGCGACCGAGGCTGACTCACGATCGTCTGCGTTGTAGTTGTACGTGGGCTTGAAGACACCGGGTTTCTGCACCCACATGGCACTCATGGGAATGTCGTCGAGCTTTTTGACTTCCATGCCGTCAGCGATGAAGGCGCGGTTGTCTTCATGCGATTCGCCGTAGTGCCCCATGCCGCGTTCTTTAAGAGAAGCTTCGACTTGTCCGTAGTGCTCGTCGGCTGTGAGGTCAGCAATGGTCTTGCGCAGATCCCAAAGGAACTGATCGCTGGCCCGGGAGCTTTCTTCAATGCGGCCGGTGAGAACGGGCATCCAGGGGATGGGGCTATAGCCGCGGCGCTTTGTGAACTCCTGGATCATGTTGTCGGTCCAGTTCTGCGCACCGGCTTCCCAACTGTCTGTAATGACATAGCGAATGCCACGCTTGCCCATCTCGTCAGCGCCTACGGTCTTTTTGTAGCTGTCGAGATAGTTGTCCATGTAGTGCTTCACATAACCGGCATTGAGCTTGTCGACCTCAAGTCCGGTGGCCTCTTTGGTGGCGGGGTGATTGGTGATGCCGAGGAGCGAGTAGCCGAAGCGGACAATCTCCCATGTGCCGGCGGGCGGCGTCCAGTCAAGCGAACCGTCTGGGCGCATTTTGCCGGTGAGGTCGATGACGTCGTCCTTCTTGATGGCATCAGCGGGCGAGTAGGCAACGGTTGCATCCTGATAGAGATCCGGAACCTGTTTGAAGGCGGCTTTCTCTTCAAAGAGATTCACGCGTGCACCCGGGTGCAGGACAAGTTCGGCAATGGGCATGTCTTTGCGCGGAGGAGCGCTTGGGAAACCAGCCGCCTCCATGGGATTGGGAGCGTCAGGCAGTTTGCGAAAAGTGACACGGAAATACTTTGCCGTGACAGGCGCGAAGGCAAGGGTTTGCTCCGTTGTTCCACCCTTGGGGATCTTTATGACGAGGTGGAAGTTCTCGCCGTCGTCACTTGCTTCAAGCTCTTTGCCGCTATCGCCACCGGGAGGTGTGAAGGCGTCAGCCGAACTCTTCTGGCCGGAGACGATGGTGATGGCTCGGATGGTTTCCGGCTGCGGGAATTCGTAGAGAATCCAGGCCTTTTGTCCTACTTCACTGGGCATGGGAAGCGAAACTGTCTTTACCAGGTCGCCGTCGGAGAGAAGTGCAGGATCAATGGTGCCGCTGCTTGTGGTGATGGTGGGATGAAGGGACGCGAGCGGTACATCTGTGTCAGCTACCTTGTAGGCGACGACAACGGAGTCGGCATAGTACTGCGGGCCTTTGAAGGATCCACCGAGAAAGTCGCCGACGTCTTCAACTCCAAGATTCTGAAAAGCGCCGGTGTTGGAAGGTGGATGGGGCAACGTTCCGGTGAAGGGCTTGCCGCCCTCGACGCGCATCTCGCTCCAAACGTATTTCTTCATGGCCTCATTGGCAGGAACCCAGGGGCCGCCGGTTTCGCTCCATCCGGGAGATCCGGCGATGGCCTCTTCAAGGCCGAGGCGATCTGCTTCAGTAGTGGCGTACTTGAAGGCGTCCTGCCAGTCGGGAGTCATGTAGGCGAGGCGCTTCTTTACGACCTGGGGCGTGAAGAGAGCTGCGTCAAAAGTCTGGAATCCACCAACTCCGGCGCGATGCATCCATTCGAGATCGAGATGGATGCCCTCCTTGGTAATGTTGCCGTTCATCCAGTGCCACCAGACGCGGGGCTTGGCACTTTCCGGCGGAGTCTCAAAGCCGCTTTTGAGCAAGTCAGCGGAACTTTGGGCGAAGGTAGCGGGGGCGGCGCCGCAGAGGGCGAGCGCGAAGATGGCCAGAGAGCAGGCGAAGCGAGGCATGGCTTTGGTCGTCAGAAGCATAGAGGTTCTCCGAAGGTCGGATGAGCGAATTCTGGTGCGCAAACAAGAGGAATAGGGTGGCAGAAGTGTAGGCGGGTGGATTGAAGACTGTCAAATAGAGAAATAGTTCTGTATTGGAGTGTAACTATGTGGATTATGTAAGTGGTCGAAGTCTGCTGAGGGTTATGAGGCTGGCGCCGTGTGGGTTTGGAAACTTGAGCGACGGAGGTTATTTCAATGATCGGGAGCCGGCGATGAGTATGTCGACCAGGCGGCGAGCGCTCTGCTGGGATTGAGGACCGGTACCGAGGAAGAAGACGCCGATGAGCGGCTGAATCAGGTCTTCTGAACGGATATCTTTACGCAGGTCGCCACTCTTGACGGCGCTTTTGACGAGCGATTCCATAACACCGCGAATGCTGGCGCGGGAACCTTCATACAAGCGTGATGCACCGCCTTCCACGGAATTGAGGGCGGGGGCGATGATGTGCTTGGCGGCTATGTGGTCGATGAAGAGCAGCATCCAAGCGCGTAAGGCATCGAGGGGCGGCTTTGAATTTGCAAACGCATTTCCGGCGGCAACGAGCTTTTCGACCTCGCTGCGATAGACCGCCTCAATGAGCGCGCTGCGATTAGGGAAGTGACGATAAAGCGTGCCGGGGCCAACTTCAGCCTGTTTGGCAATATCGTCCAGGCTTGCCTCTGCTCCGTGGCGGGTGAATGCCTCCTTGGCGACTTCGAGGATGCGGGAGCGGTTGCGCTCAGCGTCTGCGCGGGGTTTGCGAGTGGCGGGCCGTATGGATTTTTTGGGCATACGCAGAAAATTTGCAACCGGAGGAAGTCTCCGCTTATCTATGCAATTGGAGACACTCTCCGTTTTAGCGGATACGTGCCCGCGGGGTCAATTAAAGCGTGGGTGCATTGCGAATTGAATTGAAGCCGATGAGGAGAATCTATGCGTGTTTTTGTAACAGGAGCAACGGGATTTGTTGGATCAGCGGTAGTGAAGGAGTTGCTGGATGCAGGACACACGGTGCTGGGCATGGCACGAAGCGACGCAGGGATGGAAGCCGTGCGCGCCGCGGGGGCAGAAGCGTATCGGGGCGATCTTACAGATTTGGAGAGCCTTCGTGCGGGTGCGCGCAATGCGGATGCGGTGATTCATACGGCTTTTATTCATGATTTTTCAAAGTTTGCGGAGAACTGCGCGATCGATGGGAGAGCCATTGAGGCGCTAAGGGAGGCGCTGGCGGGAACAGGCAAGATGCTGCTTGTGACGTCAGGAACCGGAGCGGTGAGTGGCAGACCAGGCGCACTAAGAATGGAGAACGATCCGCCTGTGCCATCGGAGATGATGCCGCGCGTGTCAGAGAAAATGGCGGAGGCCTTTGCCTCGAAGGGTGTGAAGGTAGTGGTGATGCGGCTTCCACAGGTGCACAACACGGAGAAAGCTGGCCTGGTGACCTACACAATTGCGCTAGCGCGGGAGAAGGGTGTTTCTCCCTATGTGGGCGATGGAAATGCGCGCTGGGCGGCAGTGCACCGGGCGGACGCGGCCAGGCTTTACCGTTTGGCGCTTGAGAAGGGCAGGGCGGCTAAGTATCACGCAGTGGCGGAAGAAGGCGTGACCGCGAAGGAGATTGCCGAAGCGATTGGAGCGGGACTGAAGGTTCCCGTGAAGTCTATCGCTCCGGAAGAGGCACCGGCACATTTTGGATGGCTGGCGATGTTTGCGGGACTCGATATGCCGGCATCGAGCGAGTGGACGCGGAAGGAATTGGGGTGGACGCCAGCCGGACCGGGATTGATTGAGGACCTGAAAAAGATGAAATACGAGTGAGCGTGGTTTTGCCGGAATGAAGAAACTGCCCGCCTGGAAGATTCCGGAGCGGGCAGTTCGTTTTTGGCTCAGCCGACTTGGAGCATGCGGTCGAGGGCGATGCGGGCCCAGTGTTTGACCTCTGGTTTGACCTGGATGCGGTTGACGACGCGGCCTTCAACGAGATTTTCAAGCGCCCATGCGAGATGCTGCGGGCTGATGCGGTACATTGTGGTGCATAGGCAGCCGGTGTCGTCGAGGGTGATGATGCGCTTGCCTTTGTCGCGGAACTTGTTGGCCAGGCGGTTGACGAGGTGAATCTCAGTGCCGATGGCGAACATGGAGCCCTCGGGCGCTTTCTCCACCATAGCGATTAGCTGCTCTGTCGAGCCGACGCCGTCGGCCTTCTGGCAGACTTCAAAGCGACACTCGGGGTGAACAATGACCTGGATGCCGGGGTATTTGGCGCGGACCTGATCGACGTGGCTGGGCAGGAAGCGCTGATGGACCGAGCAGTGGCCCTTCCAGAGAAGGATGCGTGCGGAGGCGAGGGCATCGCGGGTAAGTCCGCCGGTGTGTTGTCCAAGTCCGCCAACGGGCGCGACATGTTGAATGGCCCATGGATCCCAGACTGGCATTTCATGAAGAGTTACTCCCATGCCGTACCCGGTATTGCGGCCGAGGTGCTGGTCGGGGAGGAACAATATTTTCTTGCCTTGCGCGAAGGCCCATGCGAAGGCTTTGTGCGCATTGGATGAGGTGCAGACGAGGCCGCCACGCTCGCCGCAGAAGGCTTTGATGGCGGCGGTGGAGTTCATGTAGGTAATCGGAATGAACTGATCAGCAAGGCCGTTCGCTGCAAGAGCGTCCCAGCAGTCTTCCACCTGGGTAATCTCGGCCATGTCGGCCATGGAGCAGCCGGCATTGAGGTCGGGAAGGATGGTTTGCTGGCCCTCATGCGCGAGGACGTCAGCACTTTCAGCCATGAAATGAACTCCGCAGAAGATGATGTAGCGGGCGGAGGTCTCGGCGGCGATTTTGGAAAGCTTGTAGCTGTCGCCGGTGTGGTCGGCAAAGCGGATGATTTCGTCGCGCTGATAGTGGTGACCAAGCAAAACGGTGGTGTCGCCGAGGGCACTGCGTGCAGCGGCGATACGGGCGTCCATGGTGTGGTCCGGGAGCGCGAGGTAGTTTTCGAGAGAGCAGGTTTCGGGATCGGCCGTAAGCGCGGCCGATGTGGGCGTGTCGAGTACAGAGTTCATTTTGTGCCGCCTTCAGTCTGACTAGCCAATCGGCCGTCAAACGGGGATGTTGAAAGCATGTTTCTCATGTGCTGCAGTGGATGCACTGACCTTGCGGGTCCCCATCCACGGGGATGTTGCAGCTCTACTACTTAAAGATGCGCAAGGCAGAGAATTGTTGCGGCCTTGAGCAGTCTTTATGAGTCAAATTTTAACAAAAGATAGTTTAAGTGCGGTATCCAGGTTGAAGCTCCGGGGCTTTCTTTGATCTGATGCCTTGCCAAATAAGCTGCGCAGCGAGGGAAATTTGTTTGGGAAAGACTGTCTTTGTAGGGAGTAATCGATGACCGAGTTGCAGGAGATTCTGATTGGGGCCGGTGCAGCGGCGGAGCCCAGGCACGTGGTGGACGGGCTGACGGACGAGCTGGTGCACAGGAAGCCGGCGGGTGCGCCGCACTCGATTTATGAGGAACTGTGGCATGTGACGTTTTGGCTGCGCATGTCGCTTGACTGGGTGCAGGGCAAGCCGACGCCTTATCCGGCGAGCGCTGTGGATGGATTTCCGACGGTACTGGATATGGAGCGTGAGGACTGGATGGCACTGCGGACACGGTTTCTTAATGATCTGCAGGAGGCGGCCGAGATTGCCGGTGATGAGCGAGCGCTGGAGGTAGTGGTGGAGTGCCCGTCAAAGCCCGGAGTGGCAACGCGACACATGACCGCACGCGAGCAATTGGAGAATGCGGCAGCGCATGATGCCTACCATATGGGCAGGATTGTGCTGCTGCGGCAGATGTTGGGAGTGTGGCCACCGGCGGGCGGTGGATATACCTGGTGACAGGGAACCGGGAGGAGCGGTCGGCCGGTTTGTGAGGGCGATGCGCGGGCGGGTATCATGATGATTCATGATCGTTTCGATCCCAGTTCAGACGGCCAACATCAGCATGGCCGACTCGCTGATTCTGATGGTGCTGGCGCTGGTGGTATTTGGACCACGGCGACTGCCGCAGATTGGGCGACAGATTGGCAAGCTGATGTACGAGTTCCGCAAAGCCTCGAACGACTTCAAGTTCCAGATGGAAGAAGAGCTGCGCATGGCCGAGGATGCCGACCGGCGCAAAAAGGAAGAGGAGCGTCAGCGCCAGCGCGCCCTGGAAGCTCCACCGCAGGAGTCAGTGAGTGCCGATCCGCAGATTGTGAATGCGGTGGAAGTACCAGAGCATGCACGGCCGGCCGGGGAAGAGATTGCTGCAAGCGAAGAAGTGACGCAGGGAATGGCGTCCGGTGCTGAAGAGAGCGGACCGAAAGTTGCACCGCCCTCAACGGGAGAGACTGTTTCCGCAGGGACGCCGCCATGGAAGCGGGCGCAATACGCGGAAGCTGTGCAACAGGGTGAAGTGACCGAGACGACTCAAGCAACGGAATCCGTCCCCGAGAGTGAGTCTGCCGAAATTGATCCCCCGCAAAACCATTCCGCCGAGACCACGGAGGCGATAGGTCACAATGGTTGACCCCTCTGACGCAATAGATAAGGCGCGAAAGGCAGTAAGCGAACGCGCTGAGCTGCCGGGCATGAGCCTGATGGAGCATCTGGAAGAGCTCCGCAAGCGAATTGTGCATGCGGCGATTTACCTTGCACTTGGTTTTGGCGTAGCGTGGATCTTCCACGTCCAGCTTTATGACCTGATTGACAGGCCGTTGACCGCGATGGGGAAGCATCTGGTGTTCACACACCCGATGGACTCGCTGAATATTTACATGCAGGTGTCGCTGATTGGCGGAGCGATTATTGCGTCGCCGTTCATCCTTTTTCAGGTGTGGCTGTTTATTGCGCCGGGTTTGTACCAGCGCGAAAAGCGGTTTGTGGTGCCGTTCATGATGGCGACCGTATCGTTATTTTTAACGGGCGCGGCGTTTGGCTACATCTGGGTGCTGCCCGGCGCGCTGCACATTCTGATCGATGATTTTGGGAAGAACTTTACGCCGATGATCACGATCGAGGAATACTCGGGCTTTTTCCTGTCGATCATTCTGGGGCTCGGCATAAGTTTTGAGCTACCGATCTTGATTTTCTTTCTAGCGCTGTTCGGTATTGTGAGCCCCAAATTCTTGTGGAAGAACATTCGTTACGCAATTTTCATCGTATTTCTGGTTGCGGCAATTATTTGCCCCAGCCCTGATCCGTGGACAATGTGCATTTATGCCGTGCCAATGCTAATGCTTTACCTGGTTGGAATCGGTGTGGCCTGGTGGGTGCATCCTTCTGCCGGACGCAGAGGGAAGGCCAAAGAGGCGGCGTGATGAAGTGCAGAGCTGAAGCCGTGCGGCGCGGTGTGGTGGCGTTGCTGCTGTCTTTGCTGGTGTTCGCGGGATGGTCGGAGACGGCATCCGCACAGCAGTTCACGGGCGGGCGCGCATACGAACTGGCGCGTAATTTTGTGGCGATTGGTCCGCGGTGGCCAACCGGGCCGGGGCATGTGAAGGCGGAAGCGTTTCTTCGCGAGCACCTGAAGGGGACCAATACCGAAGAAGACAGGTTTATTGCCGACACGCCGATTGGGCCGGTGAAAATGTGCAATTTTATTGCGAAGTTTCCCGGCAAGAAGAATGGCGTGATTGTGCTTGCCACGCACTACGAGACGAACTACTGGCTGAAGAATATTTCTTTTGTAGGTGCGAACGACGGTGGCTCCACGACGGGACTGCTGCTGGCGCTTGCAAATCAATTTCGCGATGAAACGCGCGGCGGCAAGAAGCTGGACGGCTACTCGGTGTGGCTGGTGTTCTTTGACGGCGAAGAAGCAATACGAAGCTGGTCGCGCTCGGACTCGACCTACGGCAGCCGGCATTTAGCGGCGAAGTGGGGTGGAGATGGAACGCTGGGCAAAATCAAGGCATTCATCCTGACGGATATGATTGGCGACCGCGACCTGGATATTCAGCGCGAGACGCAATCGACCGGCTGGCTGGTGGATCTGGTTTCAGAGGCTGCGAAGAAGACGGGGAATGAGCGGTATTTCTTCCAGACATCCGAGGCTGTGGAAGACGATCATCTGCCGTTTGTGCAGCGCGGCGTGCCGTCGATCGATCTGATTGATCTGGATTACGGGCCGAACAATAGCTATCACCACACGGCGCAGGACACGATGGACAAGATAAGCGCGCGGAGCCTGGCGATTGACGGCGCGGTGATTCTGGAGACGATTCGGCTTTTGGACCTGCGGTGACTCCCTGCCATGCGGGCATTGCATGCAATGTGCGATAGCATGGAGGCATGATTGCAGGCGCATCCTGGACGTGGTGGATCGCGTTTCACGCAGCGGTGATTGTTCTGCTGGCCGTGGATGCATTGCTGCCGGGCCGTAGAAAGCCAACCAAATCTGCACAACTTGTGGCGTGGGTGTGGACTGCGGTGCTCGTCGCCGTAGCGCTCAGTTTTGCAGTATGGCTCTACTACAAAGATGGCCACCAACAGGCGTTGGAGTTTGTGGCCGGGTACACGATTGAGCTGTCTCTCAGCATCGACAATCTATTTGTCTTTCTCATTCTCTTTCAGGGCTTCAAAGTGAACCACGAACGGCAGCACCAGGCTCTCTTGTGGGGCATTGCTGGCGCAATTGTGATGCGCGCGTTGTTTATTGCAGCGGGAGTGACACTGATTCAGCGGTTCTCGTGGGTGACGTGGATTTTTGGTGCGATTCTGCTGTATGCGGCGTGGCGGCTATTGAAGGGGGGCGGAACACACGATGCGGTGCCGGGTTGGGTGATGAAACTGCATGGGCGTGAGGGGTCACTTCTGCCGGTGATTCTGGCCGTGGAACTGACGGACCTGATGTTTGCGGTTGATTCGATTCCGGCAGTGCTGGCGGTGAGTTCCCATCCATTTGTGGTGTACACGTCGAATATTGCGGCGATTCTGGGATTGCGGTCACTCTACTTCGCTCTGGCGGACTTGCTGGAGAAGTTCCGTTACCTGCATTACGGGCTGGGCGTGCTGCTTGCGTTTGTGGCGTTGAAGATGCTGGTAGCGCACTGGATTGAAATTCCAATTGTGCTGTCGCTGGTGATTATTGGAGCGATCCTGGGCTTATGTGCGGTTGCCTCGCTCATTGCGGACCGGTTATCGTCTACCAGCGCTCGGTGTGAACAGCATTCTGAAGACTAAAGATTGAGTGTGCGGCGAATTGAGCGTCGTCGTGTGCTGGGAAGTCGGTGCGGAAGTGTGCGCCGCGGCTCTCAGTGCGCGCGAGAGCGGAATTGAGAATGGCGGAAGCGACGCAGCAGAGGGAGCGGGCTTCTGCGAGCAGGCGTGATGGAGCCGCGTGCCCGGCAAGTTCTTCGATAGCGTTCGTGATGGAATTGATTTGGGTGAGTCCAGTTCGGAGAGTTGACTCTTCACGTAGAAGGCCGGCGTTGTTCCACATGGAATGACGAAGCTGCGGGACAAGCTGCGCAAGCGAGGTGCTGGTATCTGCGCCGTTTGTGCTTGTGGTCGCCGGCGCGCTGAAGCTTTCGTCGAGAGCGCGCAAATCGGATGACGGCGTGTCACAGAGCATAGCGCGTGCGGCGCGTGCGCCGAAGACGAGACCTTCAAGGAGTGAGTTGGACGCCAGGCGATTGGCTCCATGGACGCCTGTGCAGGCTGCTTCTCCGGCGGCGTAAAGGCCGGGCATAGTGGTGCGACCGTCGAGATCAGTTTTGATTCCGCCCATGAGGTAGTGGGCGGCAGGGAGCACAGGGATCAGGTCGCGCGCAATGTCGAGCGAGTGTTGCGCGAGGAAGGAGCTGATGCCTGGGAAGCGCTGGTGAAGATCGATGTTGCGAATGTGGCGCAGGTCGAGGAAGGCTGGATATATTTCGCCGTCGTCTCCTATCGACTCGCGGGCAATGGCGCGGGCAACAACGTCACGCGGCGCGAGTTCGAGAAGAGGGTGGTAGCGCTCCATAAAGCGCTCGCCTTTCTGGTTGCGCAGGTAGGCGCCTTCACCACGGAGGGCTTCACTCATGAGGAAGCGCGGCGCGCCGTGGAGCGCGAAGGCGGTGGGATGGAACTGATAGAACTCCATATCGGCGAGGTAGGCGCCTGCTTCTGCGGCGATTGCGATGCCATCGCCGGTAGCGACGGGAGGGTTGGTGGTTTCGCTATAGACCTGGCCTGCGCCGCCCGTGGCGATGAGAATGGCGCGCGCGTGAAGGGTGAGGGTTGTGCCGTCGCGGGCGAGCAGTTGCGCGCCGGTGATTTGATTGCCGGATTTGAGGAGCGCGGTTGCGGTGGTCCACTCGGCGAACTGGATGCGTGGATGCGCGTGGGCGAACTCGATGAGCGAGCGGCTGATTTCCGCGCCTGTTGCGTCACCATTGGCGTGGAGGATGCGTGGGCGGGAGTGCGCGCCCTCGCGGGTGCGAAGAAGGCGGCCGCGATCGCGGTCGAAGCGCGCGCCCCACTCGATGAGTTCAGCGACGCGCTGTGGGCCTTCTTCAACGAGTACTTGGGCAGCGGCGCGGTAGACAAGACCGTCTCCGGCGGCGATGGTGTCTTCAAGGTGGAGCCTGGTGTCGCCTTCATCGTCACTGGCGACGGCGATGCCGCCCTGCGCGTACCAGGTGTTGGACTCGGCCATGGCCTCTTTGGTGGCAACGAGGACAGAGCCGTGATCGGCAAGCTCAACTGCGGCGCGGAGGCCCGCAACACCGGCACCGATGACGAGAAATTCCAAATTGCGCACAGGAGACATAACCTTTGAGGCTACCATTTGAGGCGGCATCTGCGACGCGCGCCAGGTAGCCCTTCCTTATTAGAATGAAAGCAACGTGCAAACGATTCGAGTAGAAACACCTTCAGCACGCTACGGCGTGACAACGGGAAGCGGAATGCTGGCAACACTGGCTCCGCGGATTGAGCGCGTGGCGGGTAAGTTGCCACGGCGGGTATTTGTGCTGACTTCGCCGGAGATTTGGGCGTTGTGGGGCGGGACGTTTCTTGAGTCGTTCCGCGAAGAGCCGATTGTGCTGTTTTTGCCGGCGGGCGAAAAGTACAAGACCATTGCCAGCGTGGACAAACTGTTGCGACAGATGGTGCGCGCAGGCGGCGATCGCGGATCGCTTCTGATTGCCTTTGGCGGCGGCATTGTGGGCGACGTGGGCGGATTTCTTGCGGCAATTTTCATGCGCGGGATCAGGTATGTTCAGGTGCCGACGACGTTTCTATCGCAGGTGGATTCCTCTGTGGGCGGAAAGACGGGCGTGAATCTGCCGGAGGGCAAAAATCTTGTGGGGAGCTTTCATCATCCGCTGGCGGTGTTTGCCGATGTGGATGTGCTGGGCACGCTGCCGGGACGCGAACTGCGCGCTGGACTGATGGAGAGCGTGAAGGCGGGGATTATTCGCGACCGCGGGCTGGTGCGCTATATGGAAGAGAACGCGGACGCTGTGCTGAATCGCGACACGAAGGCGCTGGAGAAGGTGATTGCGGCGTCGATTCGCGTGAAGGCCGATGTGGTGAACAAGGACGAGCGCGAGAGCGGACTGCGCATGATCCTGAATCTGGGCCACACGGTGGGGCACGCCATTGAGCAGGTAACAAAGTACAAAGTATTGCTGCATGGCGAAGCTGTGGGCTGGGGAATGATTGCGGCGCTCTATCTTGGCGTGAAGCGGCGCGCGCTGACGCGCGACCAGGCAATGCGGCTGGAAAGGCTGGTGCATCGCTATGCGGATTTGCCACCCTTGAAGCTGAGTGTGAAGAGGCTCGCCGCGGCGACAGGTGCAGATAAGAAGAACGTAGGTGGCGTGCGGAGGTTCGTATTGCCGATGGGTATTGGCAACGCAGGCGTGGTGGAAGACGTGACGCAGGCTGAGCTGGAGGCAGCGATCAGCTACATGCTTTCGCATGCGAAGGGACCGAGGCACTGATGCAGGCAGTTGGCGCAAAGCCGCAGGGTGCCACGGACGAGGTGAGCGCTGCTGCCGAAGTGCAGCGGATGTTCAACCGGATTGCGCCCCGCTATGACCTGCTGAATCATGTGCTGTCAGCGAATATCGACAAGCTGTGGTGGCGGCGCACTGCGAAGCGCTTTCGTGCGGTGCTGGCGCAACCGGATTCGCGCGTGCTGGACATTTGCTGCGGCACGGGCGACATGACGATGGCACTGCTGAAGTGGAGGCCGCGTGGTGCGCAGCCGATTCTTGCGGCGGATTTTGCGCGCGCGATGCTGGCGCGCGGTGCGGAGAAGTTCGCGGCACGTATTCCGGGTGAGGCGACGGCAGTTGCGCTGGAGGCAGATGCATTGCATTTGCCGCTGCAGGCCGAGTCACTGGACCTGGTTGTTTCGGCGTTTGGTTTTCGCAATTTGGCGAATTATGAAGCGGGGCTGCGCGAGTTTCATCGCGTGCTCAAGCCCGGCGGGCAGTTGGGAATTCTGGACTTCAGTGAGCCAGGCGGTCTGATCGGGAAGGCGTATGCGCTGTATTTCCGGCGCGTGCTGCCCGCAATTGGTCGCGTGATTTGCGGGGAGGACGGGCCATACAA
Organism: Acidobacteriota bacterium; assembly: GCA_028876335.1. Taxonomy (GTDB): domain Bacteria; phylum Acidobacteriota; class Terriglobia; order Terriglobales; family Acidobacteriaceae; genus Telmatobacter. The sequence continues at coordinate 6,977 of JAGWSG010000017.1, read as the reverse complement.
CTATTTGCCCGCATCGGTTGGTGGATTTCCGGCTCCACCGCGCATGTTAGAGATGATGCGCGCGTGCGGCTACGAGCAATGCAGTTGGAAGCCGTATACCTTTGGCATCGCCGGGTTGTACACGGCGACGCGGAGCACGTAGGCTAGGAGCGAGTGAGCCTGGGAATGACACACGCGGTGGAAACAATGTCGGCATCGCATTCTGCCGAAAAGCGGCGTGTGGCGTTGAGTTCAATGCTGGCCGCAACGGTGATGACGGCATTAAAGGTCGTGGCCGGAATTTTTTCCGGGTCGCTGGGAATTCTGTCCGATGCGGCGCACTCGGCTCTGGATTTGGCGGGAGCGATGCTGACGTTCTTCTCCGTGCGTGTGGCAGATAAGCCAGCCGACGAAGGCCATACCTATGGCCATGGCAAGGTAGAAAACCTCTCGGCCTTTGTCGAAATCGGACTGATGATCGTCTCGTGTGTGTGGATTATCTACGAGGCGATGCAGCGCATCTCGAGCCACTCGGTGGACTTGCATCACTCACGCTGGCCGGTGCTGGTGCTTCTGCTTTCAATAGCGGTAGATTACTGGCGGAGCCGTAAACTGGCCGCGGTGGCGCGCAAGACGGGTTCGCCCGCGCTTGCGACCGACGCATTTCACTTTGCAAGCGATATATGGTCAACGCTGGCTGTGCTTGCCGGACTGTGCGCGAGCTGGATTGGCGACACGATGCACATAAACTGGCTGCGCTATGCGGATCCGTTCGCCGCGATAGTGGTTTCGCTGATGATTTTGCGCGTGACCATGCACCTGACACGCGAGACGATTGCCGTGCTGATGGATGAGGTGCCGGCCGAGACGCGCGTGCGCATTGTGCATGAAGTTGAGAAAGTGGACGGTGTTCTAGCGGTGGAGAAGGCGCGCGTGCGCCGTGCGGGTGCGGCGTATTTTGCTGATCTGACGCTTGCACTACCTCGGCGCGATACATTTGAGCACACCGGCGAACTTGTGCGTGCGGCAACCTCGGCGGTGCATCGCGCACTGCCTGAGGCGGACGTGGTGATTCACACCGTGCCTCGCGAGACCGAAACGGAGAGCATATTCGACCACGTGCGCGCCGTAGCCTTGCGCCGAAATGTGAGCGTGCATGAGCTGAGCGTGCAATCACACAACGGCAAGCTGCGCGTGGAGCAGCACGTGGAATTGGATGAGCAGATGTCGCTGCTGGATGCGCATGCATTTGTGAGTGAGCTAGAAGACGAAATTCTGCGCGAGACGCCTGAGATTCACTCCGTGGTGACGCACATTGAGAGCGAGCCAGCGACGATTGAGGAGCCGGAAGTAATTGTGGAGGAAGATCGGCGCATTGAACTTGTATTGCGCAAAACGGCAGAGGAGTTTGCCGAGATTGCAGATGTGCACGATGTGCTGATTGGCCGCGCGGGGGAGCATGTAACGGTGGCATGCCACTGCACAATGCCGGATGCGATGCCGATGGGAAAGGTGCATGAGATTTTGACAGCGCTGGAAGACCGGTTTAAGCACAAGTGTCCGGAAGCGTATCGTGTAACGATTCATCCGGAGCCGGAAACTGATAACACGCGCTGAGATGCGGAGCAAATGACGATGATTGCGCAGGCCGAGTGGAAGCACGATGAAGTATTTGAAGCGAAAACGGAACAGGGCAACACGATTGTTCTTGATGGAGACTCGGCGCACACGCATGGGCCGAGCCCGATGGAAGCTGTGCTGATGGCTTTATGCAGTTGCACATCTGTGGATGTAGTGGGCATTTTGCAGAAGAAGCGTCAACCGTTTACTGGGCTCAAAGTTTCAGCGGTCGCCGAGCAGGCGCCATCGCCGCCGCGCGTGTTCACAAAGATTCATTTGACGTATTCAGTGAGTGGGAAGGGGTTGAGCCGGACCGCAGTGGAGCATGCGGTGTCCTTGTCGAAGCATAAGTATTGCTCAGTCTCGTTGATGTTGGAGAAGGCTGCAGAGATCAGTTACGAGGTTGCGTATCCGGACGGAGAGACGACGGAATGAAGAACGCATTTCGAACAGCATCGCTCCTCATGTTGCTGGTAGCGGCGTTTTTGCTATCGGCGATTACGACGATGCATTTCGCGATCCACGGCGCAGAAGTGACGATTCCAGATTTGAAGGGTATGACGGTGACGGAAGCGCGCAGCCAGACCTCGGGCTTGGGACTGAACCTGGATGTGGACAATCGCTACTATTCCTCGCAGGTGGCTGCGGGGCATATTTTGACGCAGTCACCCGCGCCGGGAACTGTGGTTAGGCGTGCCTGGAGTATGCGTGTCTCCGAGAGCCTGGGGCCACAGAAGGTGGATGTACCGCAAACGGTGGGTAGCGACCAGCGCGTGGCCAGTATGCGGCTGCAGCGTGCGGGACTTGAGATTGGCGAAGTTGCGACGATTCCGATGGACGGTGTGACGCAAGGAACAGTCATTGCGCAGGACCCGCCTGCGCATGCGCACGGCATTGAGCAGCCGAGCGTAAATTTGCTGGTTGCCGCAGCGAGTGACGAGACGGCTGATGGATTTGTGATGCCGGATGTAAAGGGGCTGCCGATAGTGACCGCGCAGTCAAAACTGCAGCGCGCGGGTTTGAAGACAAGCACGCCACAGTTTGTGGACGTGCCAAGATCCCAGACACCCTCACAGGCCACGCAGAGCTCGCAGCCCGCAGCAAACCAAGGCGCACCCACTCTGGAGCCGGGGACGGTGATTGCGCAGAAGCCGATCGCAGGCGGACGGGTGGATGCATCGATTGGCATTGTGCTGACGGTGGCAAAGTAGGCGGCGTCGAAGCGGCGGCTTACCGCATCTAAAATCAAGATGGCTTCCGATTCAAGCGAGACAGAACAGCCGAGCGGTAGTGCGAGTGGTATGCGCAATTACAGCCATGCCTGGCGCGCGCTGCGTCATCGTAATTTCAGGCTGTTTTTTGGTGGGCAGAGCATTTCGCTTATCGGCACGTGGATGACGCGCATTGCGACGTCGTGGCTGGTGTACAGGCTGACCAAGTCAGCATTGCTGCTGGGTACGGTGAGTTTTGCAGGCCAGATTCCCACGTTCCTGTTAGCTCCGCTGGCAGGCGTTGTGGCGGACCGCATGGACCGCCGCAAACTGCTGGTATGGACGCAGGTGTTGGCGATGGTGCAGTCACTGGCGTTGGCGGCGCTCACATTGACGAATCGGATCACGATTGGCGAAGTGCTGGCACTGAGCGCGTTTCAGGGCGTGATTAATGCTTTCGACATGCCAGGCAGGCAGTCGTTCATGGTGCAGATGGTTAAGGAGCGCGGCGACCTTTCGAATGCAATTGCAATCAACTCATCGATGGTGAACATGGCGCGGCTGGTGGGGCCGTCACTGGCGGGATTGCTGATTGCGGCAACGAACGAGGGATGGTGTTTTCTGGTCGACGGCGTGAGCTACATTGCCGTAATCATCTCGCTGCTGATGATGCGTGTGAAGCATGACACGGAGCCGCGGAAGCATGCGGGCATGGTGGAGCAACTGCGCGAGGGCTGGACGTATGTATCGGGATTCAGGCCGATACGGTCAATTCTGTCGCTATTCGCGGTGTTGAGTTTGATGGGTTGGCCCTTCATGGTGCTGATGCCGATGTTTGCCGCTCAGGTGCTGCACGAAGGGCCTCACACACTGGGGTTCCTGATGGGGGCTGTGGGTGTTGGTTCGCTGGTATCGGCGCTGACCATGGTGGTACGACGCAGCGTGCGCGGGCTGACGAAAATGATTCCCATTGCAGCGGTGGCGTTTGGCGTGGGGCTGATTGCGTTTGGCTTGTCGAAGCGCGAGTGGCTGTCAATGTTGCTGATGCTGGTGACGGGATTCGGCATGATGCAGGGGTTGGTGGCCAGCAACACCATCATCCAGACTCTGGTGGACGAGAAGATGCGCGGGCGCGTGATGAGCTACTACACGATGGCATTTGTAGGCATGGCGCCGTTTGGAAGTCTGCTTGCCGGCGTTTTGGCCCATTGGATGGGCGCGCCGCGAACGGTGATAGTGAGTGGCGCGGTCTGTATTGTCGGTGCGATTTGGTTCTGGTGGAAGCTGCCGGGGATTCGCAAGGAGATGCGGCCGGTTTACGAGCGGCTGGGAATTGTGCCGCAGCAGAACCTGGTGGTGGAAGAGAGTGCGGAGAGTTGATGCGTTTATGATTGCGAGGACGCGAAAGGATTGCGATGGGATTAAGCGAAGATCTGGAACGGATTGCGCTGCAAGAGCGTGAGTTGGAACTGCCGCGGCTGGATGTGGAGATGGCTTGGACGCTGGGCACCACGATGCGCACGATGGCCCTGGAACGAGGGCTTGGTGTGGTGATTGACGTACGCAAGTTCGGGCAGCCACTGTTTTATACGGCGATGGAAGGCACCACGGCCGATAATCCGGAGTGGGTGCGGCGGAAGAATAATACGGTTGCACGGTTTTATGCGAGCTCGTATGCGATTGGGCTGAAAGAGAAGCTCAAAGGACAAACTATATACGAGACGCAGGGATTGGCGCTGGCGGATTACTGCACGCATGGAGGCGGGTTTCCGCTCAGGGTGAAGGGTACAGGCGTGGTGGGCAGTGCGACGGTTTCAGGGTTGCCGATGCGGGCGGATCATGAGCTGGTTGTGGAGGCACTGTGTAAAGTTCTTGGTCGGGAATACGCCGAGCTGAAGCTTATTCCTGAGTAAGCAGCTAATTTCTCAAGACAATTTGATAAGCAACGCGACGAAGAATCCATCCGTAGGCAGCGCGCCGGGGAGTAGGCGAAGGTAGCCTTCAGGCGTGATGGCTTGGCGGAGTTGATCTGCGCCGGATTGTGTGAGTGTGTCGCTCGCGCGCATGGCGTCGAGGTGCGGTGAGATGTGCGCAATGCTAGCGTTGGGCGTTTGCACGAGGACTGCCTCTACGACCTGCTCGTTTTCTTCCGGCTCCAGTGAACAGGTCGAGTAGACGATGTGGCCGCCTGACTTGGCGGCGCGAATGGCCGCGGTGAGAATTGCCTTCTGACGTGTTGCGTGACGAGTGAGGTCGGCAAGTGCGAGGCGGTGGCGAATCTCAGGGTTGCGACCGAGGGTGCCAGTGCCGCTGCAAGGGACGTCTGCGAGGACCACGTCGAATTCATTTTCAAATTTGAGATCGGTTGCGTCGGCGTGGATGCATTCGACACGAGTGCCGAGATGCGCCAGGCGCTTCTTGAGTGCGGCGAGGCGTTGCGGGCTTTGCTCGCATGCGGTTATGTGTGCCGATGGATTGCGCTCGGCAAGGATGAGGGTCTTGCCCCCAGGCGCCGCACATGTATCTCCGATACTTTTTGCTCCTTTGGCTGATGTGGCTGGTAGGGAGGCCGCAATTTCACCAATGAGTTGAGAGCCTTCATCCTGGATGCGGATCATCTCGTCGGAGAAATCGAACGCTGGCGGTGACGATGGGATGCGCCGTGCTGCGGTGAGGAGTGGTGCGGGTTCGAGATGAAGGCCGGAACCGTTGAGAGCTGCTTCCGTACTGGGATCGACGAGGCGTGCGATGAGCGCGGGTTGTGACTGTCCGTGGACACAAAGCATGCGTGTGGTCTCAGCACCGTAGCGTGCGGTCCACCGTTCGACCAGCCAGGCTGGATGAGCAGCGATTGCGGCTTCGGCGAAGTCGGCATCAGATTTTGGGCGAAGGGATTCCGCACTTGCAGCGAGCTTGCGCAAGACAGCGTTGACCATGCGCGAGGCGTGCACGTGCCCTGAACGCTTGGCGAGTTCTACTCCCTCATCGATTGCGGCATGCGCGGGGATTCGGTCGAGATGGAGAAGCTGAAAAGCACCGAGGCGCAGCGTGATGCGGATGGCTTCGTCGAGTTTTGCATTTGGTTTGGCGAGAAAGGATTTGATCTGCGCGTCGAGATGATGCTGCCAGCGAAGCGTGCCGAGAACCAGAGTAGTTGTGAGATTGCGGTCTGCGTCGGAGAGTTTGTCGACGTTGTGGCTGCGCAGAAGAGTGTCACTGTGATCGCTGGTAAGCGCGACGGCGAGGAGAATGTCAAAGGCAGCTTTGCGTGCTGGAGAGAGGCTGGCCATCTGCGTTATACGAGGCGTATGCCGGATTGGAGTTGGTGGCCGCGCAGGAAGTCGGCTGCGGGCATGGGCTTTTTGCCTTCGGGTTGGAGTTCTATGAGTTCAATCCAGGTATTGCCAGAGCAGGCGGCGAGAATTTTCGCGCCATCGACGACGAGAGTGCCCGGTTCGGCGTTGCGCGTGAGCGAAGCGACTTCCATGCGGTGCACGATCAGCTTTTTGCCGTCGAGCAGGGCGAATCCGCCGGGCCAGGGTTGGAAGCCGCGCCAGCGGTTGTAAAGTTCGCTTGCGTTGCGCGCGGCAAAGTCCATGTGGCCGTCTTCCCGGGTGAGGATGGGCGCAAGTGTGGCGAGAGCGTGATTTTGCGGTTGCGGCTTGATGGTGCCTCGCTCCAGACCGGTAAGAGTTTCAACAACGAGTGGCGCACCTTGTTCGGCGAGGATGGGGAAGAGATCAGCGGCGGTTTGGCCCGGTGCAATGGGGATTTGCTGCTGAAGAAGGATTGGGCCGGTATCGAGGCCCTCTTCAAGAAGCATGGTTGTGTTGCCAGTGACGGTTTCGCCCGAGGCGACGGCCCACTGGATGGGCGCGGCTCCACGGTATTTGGGCAGTAATGAGCCATGCAGATTGATGCAGCCGAGACGCGGAAGTGTAAGCATCCAAGCGGGGATGATGCGGCCGTAGGCGACAACGACGATTGCGTCGGGTGCGATGGACTCAAGCTGAGCGCGTAAGTCAGTGTTGTTGCGGATCTTTTCAGGCTGGATGGCTGTGAGGCCCGCGGCTCGCGCGGCGACTTTGATGGGAGGCGCGGTGAGAACCTGTTTGCGGCCAACGGGACGATCGGGCTGCGCGAGGACGAGAGGGATGGTATGACCGG
>JAGWSG010000168.1 GCA_028876335.1 Acidobacteriota bacterium | reverse complement strand
GTTCACCAGTGTTGCCAGTCTGCGTATCGACAAATGCCACCTGCTGGACGCTGGGGTGATAATCCACTCCAATAATGATCATGTTCGGCTCCTTCTCCCGAACCGTTCGTCATCGATCCTCCAGAGTCTAATCCCGCCGCAGTGGGAGAGAGACACTGTTATGAAATCAGGTGGTCGGTATCCCAATTGTCCGTGAGCGAGAACTGAGGCCCCTTGGGATGCGTGGTCGGCTTTGAAGCGCGCTCGGGCAGCAATGACTGTGATCCTTTGTGACAGAATCCGCACGTGATCTGAAGCGCTCCAAATCACTTCGGAGGCGATGATATCTGGTCACTCTTCGCAGCTTTGATCAATGCCGGAAGAATGATTTTCGCCATGATTGCGTTTTCCGGATTCCAGTCCGCGTTATAGCCGCCGCCTGTGAACACAGCGACTAGATGGTACTGTGGCGCGACGTAGATCTTCTGTCCGCCGTTGCCTTGTGCGGCGGCAATCGTGACCTGACGCGTGCCGTCCGGCATCTTCACTGTAAACATGTGGCGCCACCAGAAGAATCCATAGCTGACATTGTCCACATGACTGTGTTCGGCGAGCGATGCGTGAACCCACGATTCAGAGATGACCTGCCGTCCATGCCAGCGACCGCCGTCCAGGAATAGGATTCCGAGCTTGAGCATGTCGCGTGGGCGTAAGTGTATCTGCGAGTATTCCTTGTCGGCGTTGGTCAGGTTGTAATTCCACGTCCAGTCAGTCCGCGAAATACCCAATGGCCCAAACAGGTTGGCCTGCGCATAATCCGGAAGCTGCTTGTGAACCACGCTTTCGATCAGTCTGCCGACCACGGCAACACCGCCCGAACAGTAATAGGCTTTGGTCCCCGGCGCGTTGATCATGGGCAGATCAAGAGTGGCCTTCACCCAATCGGGCTTGTTGTCAATGACCGTCTCGCGTCCCGGAGAGGTCGAGGTATGGTCGTTGCAGTCCAAGCCTGAACTCATGGAGAGGAAGTCGCCAAGTGTCATCTCTGCCTTGCGCGGATCGGGATTGGCATAGCTCGAATAGCTCATATGCAGCAGGACTCGCTCATCCACTCCCGAAAGTGCGCCTCTACCAACCGCTATCCCCGCGAGCGCGCTGACGACCGACTTGGTTGCCGACCGGAGTTGATGCGGACGCTGCGCACTGTAGCCATAGAAGTACTCCTCCAGCACCAACTTTCCCTTCTCGTAGAGCAGCACACTGTGCACATCCTTGTAGGTTCGCGCGAGGATGCCGCGCACAATGTTATCGGCTGTGGCGACGCCGAGGTCTGAGCCGGCGATGTCGCCGACTGCGATTCCGTCATGGAGGTCAGCGGGAGGATGATAGCGATAGTCCTGCCCTTTGGGACGCGGCCGGGCCAGCGCTGCAGCCTCGGGAGTGATTGCGGTGGAGACGCGAGGATGGAACTTACCATCCTGATCGTACCCAGTCACCTTGCCGTTCGCGTCGCGTGGAAAGGTGACTAATTGACCGCCAATCGTGATGAACTTATCTACACCTGAAGGACGGAGCGGGTACTTGGCCTCATCCACCACGGCGAAGAGTCCGTCACCGTCGGCGATTTCGATCGTATGACCGGGAGCATCGGCGTAAGTACCAACATAGTCCGCCAATCGCACAGTGGTATTTTGCTGTGCATGGAGTCCGCTAGTGAGCACGACCAGAACAATGGGCAGCAGCGCGAAACGCTGCACCAAGCCACGGCGCATTACCAACATGTAGTCTCATCTCTCTTGTATCAGCGAAGGGGAAATTGAAACGCCAGCGCCTAATGTACACGACCCGGAAGGCTGCAGTCCCGTCACAGGAAGTCAATCTCCTCGTCCGCAACCCCCGCGCGCGGCCGTCCAAGTGGTGAAATAGAGAGGCTTGTCGCATCGCTTGAAGCCAGAGATGGTGCTCAGTTGGCGATAGACCGAACCGCTTATTGAGCTCCAATCGATCCATGTCCCGTCAAGTTGCCGTGTAACGGGCTACCCGGACAGTTGACGGATGCGTGAAACGATGCTCAGTTCGTGCCAAATCTCTAGTGCCGTATCGACCTCTGACTGGAAATGGGAAGTCAGCTCGAGTCCATGGTCGGCAGGATATATGCAATGGTCGCCGCCCCCCCTCGGACCCATCGTAGTATCTTTCAATTTCCGTATCATCGGTGCTCGATTGTCAGAGCCTCATGCAGCGGCACCCCGTAGGGGTGCATCGAAAATAGCCCATGGGTGGAGTCCGCGTTGGCGGACGCAACCCTGGGAACCCACCCCAAACAGCCCCGCCGTCCCGGAGGGCCGGCGCGAAAGCCTTGCCTCAAATCTCCTGGCGCGCAAGCAACATCCGCAGCAAGCAATGCCGAGTCTTGTAATAACGGCACGGCTTCATCGGGGTCCCCGAAATGCTGCCCTCGCATTTTGGGGTGATCTTCATCGGGGCCATTCAATCTTTCATAAAAGATTCTGTGGCTTCAGCCTCTGCTGTCTGAATCTCCCGCAGCCCTCCTGCGAGCCAACAGCGAGCGTCTGCCGCACCGCAGATGCCGAGCGTCCGCTGCATTCAATGCCGATTTGTCCACTTCTTTCTGAACTTTCCACTTTTCCCTCGATTTTCCCGCACCCAATTCCGACATCGATCTGGCAAAAACGCGCTTTCGCAGATTTGCCTCTCAAAACCTCCACATCCATCCGGTAGTTTTTCGTGATTTTTCACCAGGTTTATCCAGTAGTTTCCATTGCCGTCGTGCTGCACTCACGGCTGCGGTAAACTGTCCCCAATGCGCGTCTTCGGGATTGACTGCGGCACTGAGATTACCGGCTTCGGCGTCGTCGACGCGGATGCCGACGCCCCCGTCCCCCGCCTGGAGTTCCAGGCTCTCGGCGCCATTCGCCTCAATCGCAATCGAACGCTGCCCGAACGGCTTGCGCAGGTCTATGCCGAACTGGTCGCGGCGCTCGAGCAATGGCAGCCTGATGTTGTTGCCGTCGAAGAAGTCTTTTACTCCGTAAACGCCAAATCCGCGCTCAAACTCGGACAGGTGCGCGGCGTCGCTTTGCTTGCCGCCGCCTCCTGCGGGCGCCCCATCGCTGAGTACGCGCCGTTGCGCATCAAGTCCAGCGTTGTCGGCTACGGCCTCGCCAAAAAGGAGCAGGTGCAGTTCATGGTGGCCCGCCTTCTCGAACTGAAGGAGATACCCGAGCCACCCGACGCGGCCGACGCGCTTGCCATTGCCATCTGCCACATCCACACCGCGCAGACCACGGAGCGCGCGGGAGTTGTCGCCGCGACGGGCCGGACCGCGCGCCGGCAGGAGGTCATCCGTTGAGGCCGCTCTTCGCCCTTCTCGCTGTTTTGAGCCTGTCGCTTGTCTCGGCAGCATCTCCTGCAACTGTTCGCGTCGAGTATTCCAACCCCGGCATTACCCCCTCTTCCTGGACACTGGTTCTGCATCCCGACGGCTCCGGGCACTTCACCTCCAATCCAGGCGCGGCCTCCAAAACGGATATGGAGGTACCCGCCATCGATCGGCCAATCCAGCTCGATCAGGCATTCGTTCAGAAGGTTTTTGTGGTGGCCTCCTCGCATACCGTGATGACCGGCACCTGCGAAAGCCACGAAAAGGTCGCCTTTCAGGGTTGGAAGACCATCACCTATGAAGATGGCGGGACCTCGTCTTCCTGCAAATTTAACTATTCCAAAGACAAGCAGATACAGTCTATTTCTGAAGCATTGCTTGGGGTTGCAACCACCATCATCGAAGGCCAGCGTCTTGAGATGCTCCTCCTGCACGATCCCCTTGGCTTGGACAAGGAGATGGGCTTTCTGGTCGACGCCTCTGCCGATGGCCGCGTACGCCAGATCTGCGCAATCCGAACAATTCTGCAGCAATTGCAGGCCAATCAATCCGTCATGGAACGCGTGCGCAAACGGGCGCAAATACTGCTTATCAAGGCTCAAAAGGGCTACTGATTTTTGATTGCGTAAATTTTTGCGCGACTTAGCCCTCGATAATGGTGTCACAATTATGTTGGCCTTTGTGTGCATGGCAATCCTGTATGTACGGAAGTGCCCACAACTGAATGGAAGGGGGGATCCATGCTTTCGTTTCTTTCCGCGCGGGACCTTCACTCACCCAGTACCAAGTTCAGATCTATCAGTTTCTTACTGACCGACCAAAACCGGGTGCTCGCTGCCGCTGCCATTGCAGTGGCTCTCATCGCAGCTCCGCTGCTTGTCGCCCAGGCTGGTCCGAGCGGCAACGCTCCGGAAATGTCTCCGCCGCCACCCAGCCAGAGCGCTGCCGTCCGCCTCAGCGATGTGGAAGGCGCCGTGCAGTTGACCAGCGGAAACATGATTCTTGCCTCGCAGGCATTGGTCAATACACCCGTATTTGAAGGGACTTTGCTCACAACCGGCGACGACGGCCGTGCGGAGCTTCAGTTTGACGATGGCAGCGTCGCGCGCATTCCACCCGATAGCTCCTTGCTCGTCCGCGTGTTGCGCAAACAGGGCAGTGCTGACCAGTCCGAACTCGATGTGCAGAGCGGCATGGCGTACTTTGAGTTGCAGCCGACAGATTCCGGTGACAGCATCCGGGTTCGTTTTGGCGACAACGTCATCACCACCAGCGGCTTCACCGTCATGCGCGTCAAGACCGACACGCCTCCGGGAGAACTGGCTGTCTTCTCCGGAAATGCGCACCTCGCATCGGGTACCGCACTCGCACTCGACCTCCACGGCGGTGAAACCGTCAATCTCAACGCAAAATACCCGGATAAATATCAACTTGCAGAGTCCATTTCGCCCGATTCATGGGACGAATGGAACTCCGACAGAGACGAAGCCCTCACAACCGCAGAAGCCGACCGCACCCTCCCAAAGAATGCTTTGCCGGACGGAAGCAACCCCGCTTACAGCGATCTGGATGCAAATGGCAACTGGTACAACGTTCCCGGTCAGGGATATGTCTGGTCCCCCTATGAGGCGCAGAGTGCCGGATGGGATCCATACGGCTGCGGAAGCTGGATGTGGACGCCAAGTTTCGGCTATATATGGGTCTCTTGTGAGTCCTGGGGATACATGCCTTACATGTCCGGCATGTGGAATTATTACGGTGGCTTTGGCTGGGGATGGTCACCCGGCTATGGGTATAACCCATGGTGGAACTCCGGTGGCTGGACGAACAATGTGGGGAGTGGAGCCGTAGACGGGGCACGCAAATTCAAATACGAGGCGCCCAAACGTCCACGAGGCGGCCCGATTATGCCCACGCGCAGTTCCGTAAATGCCGGTGAACCGTTGCGCCAGCCTCACAAGATCGTCATTGTGGATCGGATGAAGAACGCACAAAATGCGCCGCTGATTCGTCCGCAGGGAGCGCCACTTACGGTTGCCGGCCGAACGATCGAGCCGGTTCGCCCCGTATCCACAAGGCAACGGGCAAGCTTCTCCACATTCGATAACGGCCGCCGCACGTCGACGGTTCCTACCACTGCGGGTGGCCGGTATAACGGCTTTGTGCAGGCTCCGCCATCCATGATGCCCGCGCGGCCAGTCTTTACGGGGTCGGTTAATGAGCGTTCTGGCTTTGTGAATCAGTCCTCCGGTTTTGGAGGCAACATGCAGCGACCGGAGGCACCGCACTTCACAATCCCCCGGCCCCCTGAGGCTTCGGTGGTCAATCGCTCAAACTCGAATTACGGAGCGGGATTCCGTCCGCAAGGTGAGCCTTCCACGGGTATGCCACGCATGGGCGGACCTTCCATGGGTGCTCCGCGTATGAGCGCTCCTTCTGTGGGGGCCCCGCGTATGAGCGCCCCCTCGATGAGTGCTCCTCGCATGGGCGCACCTTCCATGGGAGGTGGTCCTGCAATGAGTGCACCGCACGCAAGCTCAGGCGGTGGACGTCCGCGTTGATTGCTCGCAATTCTGGATCGGAAGGCTGCTTCGATAATCGAAGCAGCCTTTATTTTTGCGGTAGTTCTCGCCACAGCGCGGCAAGCTGCTTAAGGCTCAGCGCCTCTGCCCGCGCGGTCGATTCAACACCGGTCTGCTTTAGAGCAACGGCAATGGCAGCAGGCTCATAACCTGCTGCACGCAGGTTGTTGGCCAGGGTTTTTCTCTTCTGGGCGAAGACCCGCTTCACCAGGGCGATGAAGCTAACTTCTTCAACGTGCAGTTCAGCAAAACGTGGTGCAAAGTGCCAGCGGAAAACATTTGAGTGAACTTCAGGAGGTGGCGAGAAGGCCGAGGGGGGCAGGGTAAAGAGTGGCGTCACCGGCCCATACATTTGTGCCGTCACGCTCAGCACGCCGTAGTCGCGTGAACCGGGGCTCGCTGCAACGCGGTCGGCAACTTCGCGCTGCACCATCAAGACAGAACGCTCAATAAAAGAGTGATTTGCGGCGAGTTTCAAGAGTATGGGTGAAGTAATGTAATACGGCAGATTGCCGACGACCAGCAGTTTTTCTCCCGCCTGAATCGCGGCTGCCTCCAGATCATAGGAGAGAATGTCTTCAAAGACGACGCTGACCCGTTCGGCGGGTAATGCGGAGCGAAGATGTTCCGCCAGCGCGGTATCCACTTCCACGGCGATCACTTGTTTGGCGCGGGTTGCCAGCAGTTCCGTGATGGCTCCCTTGCCGGGGCCAATCTCCAAGACCGTGCGCGCGGAGCAGTCTCCCAGCGCGGCCACAATCCGCTCAATGGCAACTGCGTCGCGCAGGAAGTTCTGACCGAGTTTGGATTTTGCCGGCATGTTGGGCTACTTCGATCCTAGTCCAACGAAATGAAATCACGCGCCTTGCTCATTGCGCAGTGCCACGACATAGAGCTTTTTCCGCAAAACAAAACCCATGCGCTCGTAGATCCGGATGGCGTTGTAATTGTCGGCCCAGGCGTGCAGGAAGGGCGTGGCATTTCGGCGGCGAATTTCGTCCACGGAGAGACCGATGAGGATGTTCGCGTATCCGCGCCCGCGTGCGTCAGGATGCGTGCAGACGGCGCTGACTTCAACCATGCCCGGCAGATGCAGCCGCTGGCCGGCCATCGCCAGTAATCTCTCACCTTCAAAGATTCCCCAGAAGCAACCCAGCTGATGGGTGCGAATGCGAAAGGGGCCAGGTTCAGTGAGCGTGGCCAATTCCAGCATTTGCGGGGCATCTGCATCCGTAAGCCTCCGCAGGTGTGGCGCAATCTGCGCCGGAACCGCTGTCACAGGCTGTGCCTGCACCTGCACCATTTGCACCAGCGGCCCTTCCCGGACCATGGACCAGCCTTGAGGTGTTTCCACGGGACCGGGAAGAAAGAGCACAATCACTCCGCCGGAGCCGACTGCAGATGCCATTTCCTTCATACTGGCCGGCGTAAACTCAGCGGTGCCGCTCAGCGGGCCGACCTCGTAAGGAAAGCTGCGCGCGAGCATGCCCCCACGAGCTATCGTCGCCTGTTCTGTAATCAGAGCATTCCAGATCGGGTTGTCGAGCAAAGATGCATCGGGCATTGGTTGAATGGATGTGCGAAGGAGGCAAAGCGATGCGATTTCTGTGATTATTCCGGCACAGGCAGGGCTGGAGGTTGGGGTAAGTGACCATACCTTTTGCGCACGAACCAGAGCACAGGCAGGCCCAGCAAAATGAGCAAGGTTCCAAGCAATGAACCACGAAGGTTTTCCTCATAGCTCCACACCAGAACGACACCTGCGCTGAGAACGAAGACGGCAGGCAGCAGCGGGTAGCCCCATACGCGATAGGGGCGTTTCAATTCCGGATGTTTGCGTCGGTAGTAGAAGACCGTAGTGGTGGTGAGCATGTAGAAGAGCCACTCCGCAAAGACAGCAAGCTCAAAATGCTGTTGAAACTTGCTCAAAAAGATCAGCAGGACAGTCGAAAGCAGACCCTGCACGATGAGTGACGTGGACGGCGATTGAAACTTCGGATGAATGTCCGCGAAGCGCGGGAAGAACAGGCGATCGCGCGCTGCCGCGTAAGGCACACGCGCACCGGACATCACCGTTCCATTTAGCGTTACGAATATGCTCAAAGCCATTGCCCCGGCGACGAACATGGCCCCGGCAGGTCCCGCGACCGCATGCAGCGCGGTGACCGCGGGCCGCTCGCTTCCCGCAATCTGTGCGGCAGGCAAAACGTATTGAATAGCCGCGTTGGTCGCCATGAATAATGCCCCGACGATGAACAGTCCGCCGATCAGTGCGATGGGCAGGCTGCGCTCGGGATTCTTCACTTCGCCGGCAACCATCGTCAGATCGTTCCAGCCGTCATACGCCCAGAGCGTGGCGATGAGCGCAAGCATGAAGCCGCCGAAGCCACCCATTGTGTTGGGCAGGCTGGTGGAGAAGTTGGCCCACGTTCCCATGCTAGCGCTGAAACAAACCGCTACCACAATCAGGATGAGCACACCCTTGAGGATGGTGAAGATGAGTTGGAAGTCCGCGGCCTTTTTAATGCCGAGATAGTTCAGGCCTGTCATGAACCAGGTGACGGCGATGGCGAAGACCTGCGACCAGAGCAGAGGAAGACTTCCGACATGATCTGTTAAGCCATGGAAGGCAGGGAATTCGCCAAGAATGCGCGCCAGGCCGCTGGTGACAGCTGCAATAGATGCCGGCTTAGCTACGGCGAACCAGGTCCACATATAAAGGAAGGCCGTTGTGTTGCCGTAAGCGCCGCGCAGGTAGACATATTCACCACCGGCGTAAGGAAGCATAGCGCCAAGTTCGGCGTAGGTCATGGCGCCGAAAAGCGAAAGCAGTCCGCCGACAATCCATGCTAGGTAGACCATTTCGGAAGATCCGGTGTCGCGCATCATTTCTGTAGGCACTAAAAAGATGCCGCTGCCGATGATGGTGCCGACGACTATCGCCGTTGCCTGACTCGCGCCCAGGACGCGGGGAAGGTCAGCCGGAGCCTGCTGGTGTTGTGGGTTAGGCGCTGAACTCATGCGGTGATGTGAGAGTAGCATGCTGCCAACGGCGCGCCGATGCCGATATTTGCATCGCGCGAAATCTCCGCGAGTGAATCGATTGAGTAAGCGGTAAGCGTGTGATAGCCTTCGTTGTTTGAGTAGGAGGAGGGATGGCGATGCGTGTACCAACCGCTGCGCACTTTGTTTTGGGAATTGCTCTTACGGCCATATGTGCGACAGGGATGTGGGCACAGGCAGACTATCC
>JAGWSG010000016.1 GCA_028876335.1 Acidobacteriota bacterium | reverse complement strand
TTGCAGGGGCAACGTGTGCGCTCACTGGAAGCAACAGCGCTTTTGGCGCGCATTCTTGAGGTGATGCATTCTCCACTCTTTGCTTTCGACCGTGAAGATGTGCTGCAGCTTGTCAATGAATCTGGAACGAAGTTTCTCGGGATTCCGAACGCGCGCTGCTACGGTCGAACTGCACATGATCTTGGTCTAGAGGAGCTGCTTTCGGCCCCCGATCACAGTATCCAAAGGTTTGGCACCGGCCCAGCACGCTGGCTTTTGAGAAAGGCCACTTTTCGCCAGGAAGGCACACCGCACACTCTTCTTTTGCTGGCGGATGTTAGTCGTACGCTCCAGGAGGAAGAGCAGACTGCATGGAAGCGTCTAATTCGCGTGCTGGGACATGAGCTGTCGAATTCGCTTGCGCCCATCAAGTCGATTGCTGGAAGTCTGCTGGCAAGAGTTGAAACGCTGACTGCCGATCCGGACTTGCAGCATGATTTCAGACGCGGCCTCGAAGTGGTAGAAAGCCGCGCGGACTCATTGCACCGCTTTGTTCAGTCTTACCGCACGCTCGCACAACTACCGCGGCCAAATTTGCAAAAGTTTGATCTTCCTCCACTGCTTGAAAGAGTAGCGATGCTCGAGCGCCGCGTCCCCGTAGAGATTGTGGTGGGTCCCGCAGTGAAGTTGCTGGCAGATTCAGATCAGATTGAGCAAATGCTTATTAACCTGCTGACGAATGCAGCCGATGCGGCGCTTGCGAACGGGTCTAAGCCAATACGGCTTATATGGCGTACCTCGGAGACCGCAGTCCTCATCGCAATTGAAGATCGTGGACAGGGCATTGCGAACACGGAGAATTTGTTCGTCCCGTTTTATACGACCAAGCCTCGTGGGAGCGGCGTTGGGCTTGCTCTGGCACAGCAAATCGCCCGAGCTCATGGTGGAGAAATCAGGCTTGTAAACAGAGAAGATGGTTCGGGAGCTTGTGCCACCGTTCAGCTACCACTTGCATCAGCTGATTAACGAACCTGCAAGTACTCGGCTTTACCTTCCACTTCCGCTACGATGGCCATATTGCGGCCGCCATTCTTTGCCTGGTAGAGGGCGGTGTCTGCAGCTTGCACCATGGTCTCGTAGTTGCGTGGGAAGCCGGAGGCAACACCCAGACTGATGGTGACCGGGACGCGTTCACCGTTTTCATAGATCTCAGCCGCCTCCACTGCGAGCCGCAGATCATCAGCGCGCTTACGTGCCTGCTCAAGAGTGGTTCCAGGCAAAACGAGCAGGAACTCCTCGCCACCGTAGCGACCCACCCAGTCATAACTGCGCACCATGCGCTGGAAAAGTGCGCTGATTTCTCTCAAAACTCGATCGCCAAACGGATGCCCGTAAGTATCGTTAATTCTCTTGAAGTAGTCGACGTCGGCAAGAATGATGCTCAACGGAATAGCGTCGCGACGCGAACGCTCCACCTCGCCTTTCAACCGTTCTACTATGATGCGGTGATTCCACAACCCTGACAGACCATCGTGTTCGGCAAAGTGACGCATCTGCTCTCGCATGCGCACAAGGTCGGCTTTTTCCGTTTCCAGTTCCTTGGTGCGAGTGCGCACTGCTTGTTCCAACTGGCGCTTTTGGTCAATGAAATGGCGTGTACGCCACCACCAGATCATTGCGAGTAGGATAAGCGTGATAAGAGCAAGGCCTACCTGAAGCGATGTTCTCTGCCACCAGCGCGGCAGAATGCGAAAATGCAGGACCGTTGGATTTGAAAGCTGTCGGCCTGAACCATCAACGGTTACCGCTTCAAACGTGTAATTGCCTGGTGACAGGTGTCCATATCGTACGCTGAAGTCGCGCGCCTCCTCCCAACCGGTACTTACACCGCCCAGCAACCTGTAGCGCACAGCTTCTTCATGGCTACTTCGGAATGACAAAATTGCCATGGATATGTCCAGGGTTGCGTTGCTCCATTTCACGTCTGCGCCATCGGTTAGTTTTTTGCCATCGTAGGTTACCTGCGAGAAGACTGGTGCGACCTCCGCACGTTTGACCACTGTGCCCGGATCAAGAAGATGAGACAACCCTCCCGATGTTCCGACCCATATGCTTCCATCTCTATCCTCGTAAATGGCGTCGCTGTCTACGTCATTCCACACGAGTCCGTCTTCTTGCGTATAACTTTTCCAGGTGCTCCCGTCAAAAACCGAAAGTCCGGCATCCTGTCCAACCCACATCCAGCCGCGATTGTCCGACATGAGCGCAACTACCTGTTGCGACAAAATCTCGTTGGTGCGTATGGAGTGTGCTTCCACAACTCTGTTGTCGCTTATGCGCAAACGCATCAAATCATGAGACGGCCCGGCCGCCCACAGATAGCCGCTGCCATCAAAGGCAAGCTGATCGGGATGGATTCCTGTACTGCCGGTATCAAGTTTTTCCCATCCGTCGTCAGCCAAGCGAAAAACGCCATCTTCACTGGCCGTCCAAAGATGCCCCCGCCCATCTCTGGCCAAGGTAAAAAACTGGCCCTTGGGATGTGTGAATACGGGCGCATCAATCCGTCGAGGCTCACCTGATCCGTCTTCACTGAACTTCCAAAGGCCGCTTTTGGTCGCAGCCCACAATGCGCCTGACTTCTCGATCAGCAGCTTGTTGATTTGGGCCGTTCTCCAGCTGCGCCCTACGAGACTGACCGGATTAATACGGATCAGCCTTTCAACTCCACCTACCCAGATGGCCCCATCGTTGCCGATCGCAAGATAGCCGCTTCTGATGCCTTTGGCACCGGTTGGGTTCCATCTGTGAATATCAGTCCCGCCGGGTGCAATCCAGTTCAATCCAGATTCGGCCGCAACCCATAGCCTGCCCTGGTGATCGCGCGCTTCGCTCCAGATGAGATTGTCGCGGAGTCCATTCCCTGAGGTATAGCTTTCCCAGCGATCCTGGGCCATCCAGCGCATGAGGCCATGTCCCACGACGCCCATCCAGACAGACCCCTGACGTCCGACAAAAATGCTTTCAATCTCAAACTGAGAGAGGCCATTCTGCGCGGTCAAGATGCGCCAATGGTCCTTTTCCCAAATGCAGAGTTCGCTTCCTTGAAAAGTAAGGATATTTCCGTGCTTGCTAATTGCGAGCCTGGGATAAGGCTCCACAAATGAAGCGTCGGGCAGGTCATGAGCCTTGTATATGTTGCTTGCAGGATTTACCTCGCCAATGTGCAGATTGCCTCTGACCCAGATCTGACCATTAGCGGTTTCTCGAAGGCTTATCCAGTGATCTTCTGCAAAGCCCTGTGCGGCACCCAGGCGGGTAGTCTTCCCATTCTGAATTCTGCACAGTTGCTCATCACACCCATACCAAATCGATCCATCGCTGGCGCTCAGCACTCCCCAAACCGTTTTGCCTTCCGCAGGGAGTACCTTGGCAAACCAACTGTCCTGGCCTGTTTTTCTAAGCTTGAGCAGTCCTGTACTTGTTGCGGCGATGACAGTGCTCTGATCAATCGAGGTGATGACTGTTCCGTCACGCTGATCTATTTCGCTCAGGGGGCCGGGAGGGGGCACTTTGCCAAATGTGTCGTCATTACGTAAGAAAAAGGTCCCGGTGCTGGTGCCAACCCATAGCGTGCCGTCCATCCCGATGTAGAGGCTTTCAATGGTGCGTTCAGGAAGCCCGGTATTTGCACCGTAGCGCTTGAACTCATTCCCATCGTATCGATAGAGCCCATTTTCTGTGCCGACCCAAAGATAGCCAACATGGTCCTGCACGATACTTGAAACATTCAGATTGCCCAGCCCGTGGGAATATTCGCGAGTGACGTAGCGTTGAGCCATGCAGGCGAGCGGAAAGCACAGCGCCAGCGCTATACAGAAGTAGCGCAACCACTGTTTCCAGCTCGATTTGGTCTGCCTATCTTTCAAGGCTCAATGCTCCTGCAATGTTTTTCTACCCGGTGTTCTGCTTAAGCCAGCATCGTCTCCAGGGAGATTCACTTCGAGAGGCGTTCGGGAATGCTCCAGGGCATCTCGAAGTGAATTCGACATACCTTGAATCTAAACGCAGTTCAAGGTGATATCTATTCCACTCAAAGGTAGATGGCTCAACCTTTTGTGGCATCAGCACTAGGTACTTTCGGTAACTAAGATTTGCTTTCCTGGCACTGGCAGGTGGATGTTTGTCTCAATTTTGGACATTTGGAATCGAAGCCAAAATGGATCTCGCTATTTATGTAGCTCAATATAAATGGGTTAATGGAGATCTCGCCTTTTCGCATGGTTCCGCGCAGGACCTAACCTCAAGCTGACCGGAAAAAAGTATTGAGGTCCAGGCTGTATGTGACCAAAGAAACGTGCGACGGGGAAGGCTGATAGCAGATTTCAGATCTCGTCGACTATCAGCAAGCCTGAAAACAGGTCAGTCGCACACGAGTGCAGATTCGGTAAACTCGGCGATCGGAGGGGCGGAAATTTCGTCGTGAAAAAGCTCAGTGTTGTCCTGGCCCGTGGCAAAAAAACGATCTACTTCGGCCAGTACAGATTCACCGGTGCGAGCCTCATAGATGGCCTTACGCAGTTTCGCGCCCCTTGGAACACCGTGGGTAAACCATGTGGCGAACTGCTTCATTTTTCCGGCGGTTTCGCGCTGCCGGCAATCGGCGTTGGTTTCGGCATCTTTCAGTAGCATCGCGAAGTAGGCACGAATCATGCGATATCGATCTTCGCCGGTGGGCTGGTCATAGCTGCCCGTAGCCGTGTACTGCGCAATCTGGCGAAAGATCCAAGGGTTGGCTGGCGCGGCACGGCCGATCATGACGGCATCGCATCCCGTTTTTGCGATCATTGCAGCTGCGTCTTCCGGTGTGCGCACGTCTCCGTTGCCGATGACCGGAATCGTCACAGCCTGTTTGATTGCGGCAATCCACTCCCACCGTGCCTGGCCCGAGTAGCCCTGCTCGCGCGTGCGTGCGTGCAGGGCGAGTGCGTTCAGGCCTTCGGCCTCCGCCATGCGCGCAAGTTCCACGCAGATGATCTGAGCATCATTCCAACCGAGGCGAAACTTTACTGTGAAGGGAATTGTTACGGCCTTGCGTACTGCGCGGAATATATCTCCAATCCTGGGCAGGTCGCGGAGCAGGCCGGAGCCACCATTGCAACCAACGACTCTTTTAGCAGGGCAACCAAGATTCAGGTCGACAAGATCGAAGCCCGTGTCCTGCACAATGCGCGCTGCCTCGGCCAGAGTTTCCGCATTCGAGCCGAAAAGCTGCGCGCCGATGGGATGCTCATCGTCATAAAAAGTGAGATAGCGTTTGCGCTTGGACTCGCGCATGCGCGAGAGGCCATCTGCCGAAGTGAATTCCGTCATGAGCAAACCACAGCCGGACTGGGCGTTGGTGATTTCGGCTTCCACCGTATTGCCGTTCGCGCTTTCATCCAGCGGGGAAGAATTCTCTGCGCCACCATCGGTGAACAGACTGGCGTGGCGGATAAAGCGGCGAAAGACTGTGTCTGTGACGCCGGCCATCGGGGCAAGAACTGTTGCCGGGCGCACTGATATACCGCCGATGCGTATCTCAGCCGGTACACGCACGCCCTTTGGCATTGTGTGTTCTACCGGATTGTCCCAGTTCTTCTTCACCGTAAATCCCGTGCCAGACATCGATTTGACCTACGTTAAGGGTATCGCAGTTTTGATTTTTCGCGCACTGGGAAGGGGTATTCCCCATATGGAGATTCGAGGCGAGGACATGCATTAAGCAAGGACTCTTTTGCGGAGTCACGCAATTTGCGTATTGGAGCGGTTCACTCTCCGATGCAAGCCTGCATCTAATATGGACATATGGTTTCCTCTTTTTCGGTGCGCAATCGTTCCAGAACTCCTCCTCCCGGCGAAACCGGACAGGAAGCGCTTTATCTTCGCTCTTTGTCAGATCGTCAGATCGTAGTAACGGTCAGGCTGCGGGGCGGCGAACAGATGCGTGGATGGATCGAATACTTTGACGACTCGATGATTCGCTTGACACGGGAAGGAAAGCCCAACCTCTTTATCTACAAAGACCAGATTGTCTCCATTACGGAGTTCAAACGCAGAAGCGGCGGACGTCTGGCAGGCAGAAAAGCAGAGCCCGAAATGGCAGGAGAAAGACATACGTGAGCACGAAAGCTACCTCGGCATTCCAATGGACTCCAAAAGCTCAAGTCATTGCAAAAGAAGCAGGAGCGCGTCTTCGAGAATTCTTCGAGCAGGGTGTAGAGACGGAATACAAAGGCGACGTGGATCTGGTGACGGTTGCAGACCGCACCGTGGAAAAGTTGATTCATACGCGCCTGAAGGAAGTCTTTCCCGAGCACGGCATTTATGGAGAAGAAGGGACGCGCGAAGGGTTGGAGCGCGCCTATCGTTGGTATGTCGATCCACTCGACGGAACCACCAATTTTGCGCATGGCTTTCCGCAGTTCTGTGTTTCGATGGGGCTTGAACACCGACCACCCGGCACCGCGCCGGAACAGGACGGAACACTTGTTGCCGCTGTTATCTACGATCCGATGCGAGACGAGCTATTTACCGCCGAACGCGGTCAGGGGGCGTGGCTGAACGGCAAACCCATTCATGTGTCCGCAACTCAGGTACTTGGCGAATCACTGGTAAGTACCGGATTTCCCAGCCGCAAGCGCCACGCTAGTCCGAACATCCACTTCTACCAGGAGTTCACCCTGCGATCGCACGGGGTGCGCCGTGCAGGTTCCGCGGCGTTGGATCTTGCTTTTGTGGCTTCTGGCCGGTTGGAAGCCTTCTGGGAATTCAATCTGAATCCCTGGGATACGACGGCTGGTGTTTTGCTGGTGGAAGAGGCTGGAGGAAGCGTGACGGACTTTACGGGAGGCACATTCGCTCTCGATAGCCATGAGATTCTTGCCTCCAACGGGCACATTCATGGTGAACTGACGGCATTGTTCGATGACATGTTTGCGGGACGCAATCTGGAGCCGATTCCGACGCCTGCCGAGTATGCCGCTCAGCGTGCCGCGCGCGAGGCTTCCAAGTAACAATTCGGACCAACTCTGTCCTGTTTGCGAGGTGATTTCCCGCATCGCAAAACAACACCGGTTTGGTTACGGCGAGCGTATGCCCGCGTGTGCTACTATCAGCCTCGAGAGTTCAACCCCTAGCGGAGAAATCAACAAAATGGCCTACGTAATCGCAGAACCCTGTATCGGCACCAAGGACACCGCCTGTGTAGACGCTTGCCCGGTCGATTGCATCCACCCCAAGAAGGATGAAGACGGTCACGACGGCGCGGATCAGCTCTTCATCGATCCGGTCGAGTGCATTGATTGCGGCGCGTGCGTTCCCGCATGCCCGGTGTCCGCCATCTTCGCGCAGGATGACCTGCCGGAGAAGTGGGCGCACTTTGCGCAGAAGAACGCTGAGCACTTCGGCCGCTAATTCGCGCTTGATGCTTCAACTAAAACGTCCGCCACGGAAATAAGTGGCGGACGTTTTGTGTTTGGGTGATTCTTTCCAGGTTACTGCTGTCTTTGTTGCAGTGTCGGGTCACTTTGCTCATTCGCATTACTATCCGGGGAGGAGCTGACGCGCACTGTCAGCGGACCCTGCAGCTTGAAATTGATCACAGTTTCCGTGGGAATGACGACTTCCTCGCCGCGTGTGACTGCATTCACGCCGGCTCCGGCTCCAGCCCCGGCGAGACCGCCGATTGCGGCTCCCTTGCCGCCACCGGCAATGGCGCCCACAATTGCGCCAAGTGCCGCTCCGGCCCCGGATTTCAGGGCTGTATTTTTACCGCGTCCCTTCCCCTGCTCGCTGAACGTGTCAGTCACAAGCGTATAGCGCTGACCGTGGTTAGACATCTGCGTGAGCTCCAGCGTGAGCAGCGAACTGCCTTTGAAATGAGCCGCACCTTTCGCATCCACAACGCGTCCCATGATGGGGGCTCCCCGCGGAACAACAACTGATCCGCCCTCGCGCAGGTCGCCAGCAAGCGAACCGTGAAACACGTCATTCGGTTGCGCGGTTTTAGTGTCCAGGGTCTCTGTCAGCCGCACCGGAATTACAGTTCCTGCCGGCAGAGTCACGTCTCTCACGACGGGTTTGGGTGGCGGCGGAGGGGTCTGCTGCATGGGGGCTTGAGCAACGGGTGTTTGATTTTGAGCTGACTGCACTGGCTGATAGGGCTGTGTAGGAGCCGGAGTAGATTGCGATTCATGACGTCGAGTCTCGCGCCTCGCAGTTGGCTTTTCCTCAGGAGCCGGAGCAGGTGTCGAAGATGCAGGCATTTCAGGTATGGAGCTCTGCGCTTGTTGGACCGTCAGATTGTTCACCACAGTTTTGACGCCTGCGATGGTGCCTGCCTCATTGCCGGCAAGTACGCGGGCGGCATCACTTGTTACGGTTCCATTCAGAGTTGCCACTCCATTGGCAACAGAGACCTGTACGCTCTGACCATTGAGAGCGGGCTCGGCTGTCAGCCTGGCCTGAATATCGGTTGAGATCTGCTGATCCGTTGGAGCAGCAGCCTGGTGTTTGCAGCCTGCCGCAAAAAGAACAGCGAAGCCCAAAACGGCTGCGGCCAAGACTCCAACGCGCCTCTTGTGGAAGGGGAGTTGCACCATTGTCTTTCTTCCTCCAGTTTTTCAAGCATTGCAGGGGGACACAGCTCCTCCCGCGCACACCGGATTATTCTCCTATTAGACTCCACTTTTTCCCAATAGGTTCTTGATGGTAGTCGAATCGTCAACGTAATACCGCAGACTAATCTGTTGAAAGATGGCTTGATTGCTCCGTTCCTTCGCTGCAAATAGAGGAGTTACGCCCTATCCGCTTATCGTGCAAGGTGCGATGATTGGAATCGATGTCTGCCCTTACCTCAGATGCCGTGGTGTTGCGCACCTGGCCGGTGCATGAAGCTGACCTGATCGTCAGCCTGTTTACGCGCGACTACGGAAAAATTCGCGGTGTGGCCAAGTCGGCGCTCAAAAGCAGGAAGCGGTTTGGCGGCGCGATGGAGTCAATGACGGTTACCCGCGCCTATTTTGTGGAGCGCCCGCGACAGGAACTCGTTCGATTGGACCAGCTTGAAATTATTCGTTCACCGTTGTCTGCGCCAGTGGATGCAATCCGGATGGGTGTCCTGACTCTCTATGCTGAGCTGCTGGATGAGGCGCTTCCCGAACACGATCCGCAGGAGACAGTTTTTCGCCTGGTGGCATCAGTGCTTGAGCAGACGCATGCGGTTACATCCACAACGCAGCCATGGATGGCGCTGACTTACTTTCAGCTTTGGATGACGCGCTTGATGGGCTTGCTTCCGGACATCACCCATTGCACCATGTGCGGCGAGGCCTTGCATCCCGCTGAGGTCTGGTTCAATAGCCACTCCGATGGGCTTTTTTGCAGCCTGCATCGTAGTGGGAACGCAAGTACCTTGTCGATTGAATCCTGGCAGACTGCGGTGCGCATGCTCAAGCAGCCTGTGCAGACATTCGCCGTGGAGCATTGGACCCGCCGCCGCTGCCAGGACCTGCGCCGTTTTACGCTGCAGTCAATGGAACGGCATCTTGAGCGGAAGCTCAGAAGCGCAGAGGCGCTGGCGCGGCTGTAGTGGCGGTGTCTGCCACACCTGTGCGCTGGTAGAATGGCCTTTCAGTCCTAATCAGAGAGAATTGCCTTGTCTTCAGCCACTTTCGCATCGAAACCCACCGCACTTACTTTTCAGGACCTGCTCTTTCGCCTTCAGGGATTCTGGGCGGAGCGCGGATGCATTCTGCAGCAGCCTTACGACGTAGAGGTGGGCGCGGGCACCATGGCTCCAGAGACATTTCTGCGCGTGCTTGGGCCAAAGCCCTATCGCGTGGGCTATGCGCAGCCTTCGCGACGTCCGGCCGATGGACGCTATGGCGAGAACCCCAACCGGCTCTTCCGACATACGCAGTTTCAGTTGATCCTGAAGCCGCCGCCGGCGAATGTGCAAGAGCTGTACCTGCAATCGCTTGAAGCCATTGGCATCGATCTTTCCAAGCATGACCTCAAGTTTGAAGAAGACAACTGGGAAGGCCCGACTGTGGGCGCTTGGGGCGTGGGCTGGCAGGTGATGATGGACGGCATGGAGATTACGCAGTTCACCTATTTCCAACAGTGCGGTGGACTTGATCTGGACCCGATTTGCGCCGAGCTTACTTATGGCCTTGAGCGCCTGTGCGCCTTCATGCAGGACGTGGACTCCGTGTATGACGTGGTGTGGTCGCGCGATCCGGATACTGGCGCGGTAGTGACCTACGGCGACGTGCGGCTGGAAGAAGAGCTGCAGTACTCGGTATACAACTTTGAAGACGCCGATGTGGCGCGTCTTTGGGAGCACTTTAACAGCTACGAAGCGGAAGCGCATGCGCTGATTGCGCGCGGGAACGCGTTGATGGCAGATGAAAATGCATCGGTCAAAGACAAGAAGAGATTTCCGCTGATTTCGACATACGAGCTTGCGTTGAAGTGTTCGAACCTGTTCAACATCCTGGATGCGCGCGGAGCGATTTCCGTGACGGAGCGCGTCGGCATGATTGCGCGCATTCGCAATTTGGCAGTGGGCGTGGCAAAGATTTACGCGGCGCAACAAACAGCGTAGCGCGATGTTCAACCGGCCAATGAAGTATTGCGTGCTTCGCGGGCCACTGATGAATGAACTCTGAAGATTCTGGATATGGCTGACTTTTTTCTAGAGATCGGGCTCGATGAAATTCCCGCCCGCATGATTGCCCAAGCGGAGGCTGAACTTGGCCGCCGTATTAACGACCTGCTCGCCCGCGAGCGCCTGCTTGCCGAAGGTGGCAAGGTGACCACTTACTCCACGCCGCGCCGTTTGGCCGTGCTGGTAGAAGGTGTGCTGGCCGCACAGGCGGATACGGAGGAGCAGCTCACCGGTCCCTCGTGGAAGGTGGCTTTCAAGGATGGCGTTCCGACAGCGGCTGCTGAAGCCTTCGCCAAGAAGGCTGGCGTTGCTGTCAGTGAGCTTGCCAAGGTTACCAATGCCAAGGGCGAATATGTCGGAGTGACGGTCAAGCGTCGGGGCGTCAGCGCAACGCAGTTGCTGCAGGCTGAGCTGCCGAAGGAAGTTCTCGCTCTCTATTGGGCAAAGAATATGTACTGGCGCGCCGGCAAGCCGGAACGCTTTGTGCGTCCCGTGCGCTGGGTTGTTGCGCTGCTCGATTCCGCCGTTGTTCCGCTGGAAATTGCCGGGATTACGGCGGGCAATGCAAGCCGCGGACATCGAATTCTGCATGGCGAAGCACCGGTTGTGATTGACGCGCCGAAGAGCTATGCCGCAGCGCTGGAGAAGGCGTTTGTGCTGGTCGATGTGGCCGCACGCAGGCAGAAAATTCGTAAGTTGCTCGACAAGTCGACGCGCACTGTGGATGGTGCGCGTTGGCGTGAGGATGAGCCACTGGTGGAGACTGTGACGCATCTCACCGAGTGGCCGACTGTGATTCTCGGCGGATTTGAGCCGGAATACCTGGCGCTTCCTGAAGAAGTGCTGGTGACTGTGATGCGTGACCACCAGAAGTACTTCGCGGTCGAGGGACCAAATGGAAAGCTGCTGCCACACTTCCTCGCGGTGCTGAATATCGAAGTGGATGAGGAAGGCTATGCGACGATTCGTCATGGCAATCAGAAGGTGCTGCGCGCCCGCTTCAAGGATGCTCGCTTCTTCTGGGATGTGGACCAGAAAGCTCCACTTGCCGAGCGCGTGGAAAGTTTGAAATCCGTTACCTTCTTCCGGCCATCGAAGGGCGAGCCCTGGAGCTATTACTGGAAGACGGAAAGGAATCTCGCCGTTGCGCGTGAGCTTGCCCAGGCGGTGAAGTCCGCGGGAGAAGCTGTGAATGAAGCAGCGCTGCTGAAATCGGTCGAAGTTGCCAAGACCGACCTCACCTGCGAGTTGGTGAAGGAGTTTACGGAGCTTCAGGGCATTATCGGCGGTCTCTATGCGCGTGCACAGGGGCTCGGCGAGCATGTGGCACTGGCCATTTACGAGCAGTACGCGCCCGCCTCAATTGAGGACACAATTCCTGTTTCTGTTGAGGGCCAAGTTCTGGGCCTCGCGGACCGCATTCAGACGATCACGGCGATGTTTGGCATTGGTCTTGAGCCCACTGGATCGAAGGATCCTTACGCGCTGCGCCGCGCGGCGAACGCGATCATCAAGATTTTGGCTGAGTCGGAATTGCCGCTGACGTTGAGCGAAGTGCTCAAGGCGTCGGCTACCGACGAGAAGGTGGGAGAACAGGTTTCGGCTTTCCTGCGTGAGCGTCTGCACTTCTACCTCAAGGATGTGCGCAATTTTGCGTACGACGTGGTAAATGCAGTGCTGGCCGCGGGAGCAGACGATGTGCGCGATGCTATCGCTCGCGCCGAAGCGCTGACCGCCGCGCGTGAGTCTGCGGATTTTGCCGCTGTCTCGGCAGCTTTCAAGCGAATCAAGAACATCCTGCGCCAGGCCGAGGAAAAGGGATTAGCCGTTCAGGCTGACCCCAGTCTGAAGCTGGCACCGGAAGCAGCGCAGCTTGCGGAGGCTGCCTCAATGCTTGCCCCGAAGGTTGCCGCCCTGCGAGAGAAGAACAACTACACTGAGGCGCTTGCTCTGATTGCAACGCTGCGCCCGGTGGTGGACACCTTCTTTGACAAGGTGATGGTGCTTGATCCTGACGAGAAAGTGCGGGGGGCGAATCTGGCGCTCATCTCTGGCGTTCTCAGCGGCTTCTCTGGCATTGCCGACTTCAGCGAAATTGTTACCGGCTGAATTTGTCTGCTCATGCATTGAAACGACCGGACGACTAGAATAAAGAACAATGGCTGATTCCCTTTACCTGAGTCTGTGGTATCCCAACCTGCGTGTTGCAACTCTGGCAGACAAGGTTGCTGCTGTACTTTCGGCTTTTGCTGCACACGGTGGAGAGCCGCGTGTGTATGCGGCGACGGTTTGGCCCGTAAGTTGGA
This sequence comes from Acidobacteriota bacterium, assembly GCA_028876335.1. Taxonomy (GTDB): domain Bacteria; phylum Acidobacteriota; class Terriglobia; order Terriglobales; family Acidobacteriaceae; genus Telmatobacter. The sequence continues at coordinate 2,498 of JAGWSG010000016.1, read as the reverse complement.
GCGAGTCACCTGTCTTTCAGCGCGTTTGGGGCCACGGTGAGCGAGGCGTTGAACCGCGTCAAGCGGTTGAAGAAACGCTCGAACTACTCCACGACGATTACGCCTACGAGTTCCAGATTGCCTGGAATCTCTGGGAGCTTGAAGTCCAGCCTCAGGCAAGCGAAGCAACACTCGATGCGCGCTGGGTGCGTGCGCCGCGCCTTGTGCGTGTGACCGCGTTCGGACCACTTTTTGATGACGGTAGCTACGAGCAAGATGGGCACGTCCGAATTGATTTTGGCTCCGATGCTCCTTTTCTCGAAGAGGATGCAGATCTTGACGAAGTGGGCGCGCGCCACGTGGAAGAGAATGTGCGTCAGTTGGTGGAACTCACCAGTGCCATTGAAAAAGAGTCAGGAGCTTCAGCGCGTCTTCTGTGGAGCGAAATGGGAGAAAGCCTTGCGCAACGCCTCGCCGCGCGTCTGGGGATGAGGAACTGAGCGGTGCGGCTCACGATTGAGAGGCTGCGGACGCTGGTTCTGGGGGCGGGAGTCCTGCTCGTTGTTGCGCTCATCGCCTTGCTGGCGATTGGAAAGTGGCGCAATCCTTTCAGCAAACGTGATTTGCCAAAACGGCTTGGAATCAATATTCAGCAGGAAGCCAACGGTATTACCTATTCACAGTCGCGAGGCGGGCGCACGCTGTTTCGCATTCATGCGTCGAAGGTAGTAGATCTGAAGGAAGGCAAAGCCTTGCTTCATGATGTAAGCATTGAGCTGTTTGGTGCCAACGGCAATCGGGTTGATCGGATCGAAGGCAGTGAGTTTGAGTACGACCAGAAGTCTGGTATCGCACGCGCGGCCGGCGAGGTCGAAATTACTCTGACTCATGCGGGGCAGACCATGGCACTTCCGCAGGGCAAAAACAGCCATTCGGAGGCAGGGCATGGGGCAAGCAGCAAATTGTCAGTCGCGGAGCGCAATGCTGTGCGCGGTGAAATTCACGTCAAGACCAGCGGTTTAACGTTTGATCAGAAGAGCGGTATTGCAAGCACATCCCAACAACTCGAATTTTCGCTGAATCAAGGGCGGGGTAGCGCGATAGGCGCTTCTTTCAACTCGCAGCAGGGGCTGCTCGTGATGGACCACGCAGTGGATTTGCGCTTCGTGCGCGGAGCAGACCCAATTCATGTGACTGCACAGCATGCTGAGTACAACCAGGACGATCAACTTGTACGATTGGCCGGTACATCGGCAGACTTTCGCGGAGGTGAGGCAAAGGCGCAGCTTGCTGTTATCCAACTTCGTCCAGACGGGTCCGCAAAAGAGTTGAATGCCAGTGGAGGGTTCACGATGAACACTCCCAACGGCGACTCGCTTAGCTCTCCAAAAGGGACTATGCAGTTTGACTCTCGCAATCGTCCACAATCCGGCCGGTTTGAAGATGGTGTTCAATTTGCGTCGCTCCAAAAGGGGCGAGTTTTACATGGTACTTCGCCGCTTATGCTTCTGTCCTTTAACAAGGGTGGCATTCTTACCAGTGCGCATCTTGAGCGGGGCGTGGATATGCATAGCGAAGAGACGACCAGCGGCCGCAATGCTGTGCAAGTCCGCCGGGATTGGAAGTCGCCCGTCGTGGATCTCATGTTTCGCGATGCTGGCCAGGGTCACCTGGAACTGGCCTCCATGCATGGTGCAGGCGGTGTGACCGTGAATGGTGTAACGGAACGCGGTAACACGACATCGCCCTCCCATTTCGCTGCCGACCAAGTGACAGCGGCCTTTGGTGCGTCCTCTTCGTTGAAGTCGCTTGTAGGCTTGGGGAACGCAACCATGGAACAGACGGCGACTGATGGCGCCCATCAGTCTACAAGCGGAGACCGAATTGAGGCTTTTTTTGCGCCGGCCGGTTCCCATGTTACGCCGCATAATGCGTCTCAGATTCAGTCCGCAAAGGTGGAAGGCCACGTAGTGATTGTGCAAACCCCGGAGCAAGGAACGAAGGCTGCGCAAACGCCATTGCGGGCAACGGCTAATCGCGCCGACTATGAAGGAAGCGGGCAAGAGTTACATCTCACTGGTAGTCCTCGAATTGAGAATTCAGGACTTGAACTCTCGGCCAATCGGATTGACTTGTCACAGGCGAGCGGCATCGCTTCAGCCCAAGGTGACGTGAAGGCGACATGGCAGCGAGGTGCATTGACAGTTGGAGTACCGTACAAGTCCAACACGACCATCAATGGAAATGTTGCATACGGGGGAGAGTCTCCCGCGCATGCTGTTGCCGATAAGGTCGACCTCGATCAACGAGAAGGCATTGCGACCCTGTATGGTAATGCGCGCCTGTGGCAGGGGGCTGACTCTGTAAGCGCTCCGCTAATCGTGCTGAATCGGCAGAAGCAGACTCTCGATGCGCAGACCTCAAGTGCCTCAAGCCCGGTTCGGGTTGTGCTGCTGAACTCTTCTTCGAACAAAATTCCTATTCAAGCTCAAACTGCCACCACTTCTCCCACTGTGATT
>JAGWSG010000167.1 GCA_028876335.1 Acidobacteriota bacterium | reverse complement strand
TGTTCCGCGGGCGCGGCATCAACGATGGCACCGGCCTGGCCGGCTACGTTAAGGCCATTATATACTTGACAAACCCATGACCGACGGGTAAGCTGGCTCCACGTTAGGAGTTCCGCCATGACCGCCGATCTTTTCGCCCCACACTTTCAGGATGCCGATAGGGCGCGCGAGTACCTTGAAGCGCTGCGCTGGCCGAACGGCCCAGTCTGTCCGCATTGCGGTGTGGTTGGCGATCACTATGCGCTCAAGGGCGCCGCGCACCGCCCCGGCCTGATGAAGTGCAAGGACTGCCGCAAGCAGTTCAGCGTGACCGTTGGGACCGTGTTCGAGCGCAGCAAGATTGCTCTTAACAAGTGGTTGCTGGCAGTGCACCTGATGTGCGCCAGCAAGAAAGCGATGAGTTCGCACCAGATCCACCGCATGCTTGGGGTCACGTACAAGTCGGCATGGTTCATGACGCACCGCATCCGCGAAGCGATGAAGTCGAACAGCACCGGATTGCTTGGCGCTGGCGGTGGAACCGTCGAGGCGGATGAGACCTACTGGGGCAACAACGGCAAGCAGCGCAAAGGTGCGCGCGGCTACCAGCACAAGATGAAGGTTGTCTCCCTGGTCGAGCGCGACGGAGAGAAGCGCAGCATGGTTGTGCCTGCGGTGACGGGCAAGACGCTGCGCGCCACCCTTGAAGCGAACGTGTGCAAGACTGCGCACCTGATGACCGACGAGCACTCCGGGTACACCAAGGTAGGCCACGAGTACGCCTCGCACGGCGTCACGCGCCATAGTGCGGGTCAGTACGCTGTTGGCAACGTGCACTCGAACACGGTCGAGTCGAGCTTCAGCCTACTAAAGCGCGGGCTGGTGGGCACCTTCCATCATGTCGGCGATCAGCACCTGCAGCGGTATGTGACAGAGTTCGACTTCCGCTGGAACCAACGCAAAACTACGGACGTCCAACGATCTGAGACGCTCTTGGGCCAGCTTGGCGGAAAGCGGCTGACCTATACGCACACATGATTGGGAAATCTCCCGGTATGTCCAAGAGCAGGAAACAAAATCCGCACAGAATCACGCTCAAGCTTGATGGGAAGGGGATTCCTGCTGAGCGGTTCCTGAAAAGCATATCGGCGTTTGTCGGTTTAATAAACGATGTTGCTGACAACACCGCGGGGGCCGAAAAAGCCTTTTCGTGGATTGTGACCGTGGAGAGCGGCAGCGATATTGTTCACTTTGCGCCGGTGCCTAAGAGTGGCCTATCAGATCAAATTGCACTTTCTCTTCGGGCAATTGAAGACGGTTTCGCGCTCATTGAGGAACGCGCTGAGCGTCCGCAATACTGGTCTGATGCGGCGCTGAAGAGAGCGAAAGAAATGTCTGAAGCTTTGGACATTGTCCACGAAAGTCTGAATATGATCAGCATTTCCACGAACAGTAAGCCAAGCCGCTTAACTAGGAAGACTTCACACCACGTGGATCAATTGATCGGCCGCGAGCGCAATTCGTTGGGAACGATAGAGGGGAAATTGCGCACCATAACTGAGGGCGGTGGATTGCACTTTATAGTCCACGACGCGCTAACTCAGAATGGCGTGCGATGCTATTTTGAAGATGATCGAACTGACGCGATTATTGCGGCGTTCCGTCACCGTGTCGCCGTATACGGGCTAATCCGCTACAGGCTCGACGGTGTCCCTGTCAGCATAAAAGTTCAAGAGTTTAGAGCGCTACGTGATCGTTCGAAGTTACCGAGTTTCCGCGACGTGCGCGGGATTCTCGCGAATTGATCATGAGCACATCAACGCGGTATTGGGATGCGAACGCATTCCTGGGATGGCTCAACGATGAGCAAGACAAGGCGCAAGAGTGCGAATCAGTATTGGCCGCGGCAGACGCCGGTAAAGTTCAAATTGTTACATCCGCGCTGACTCTCACCGAAGTTATAAAGCTGAAGGGAAAGCCTCGCCTCACAAAAGACAAGGAAGAAGCGATCAAGGCGTTTTTTGAAAACGACTACATCATCGTTCGAGACGTGGATCGTTTCATCGCGGAAAAGGCAAGGGATTTGATTTGGAGCTTCAACGGCCTACATCCGAAGGATGCCATTCATGTTGCTACCGCCGTGATATTGAAGATAAATGTTCTTGATACATTTGATGGCCGCCTCATTAAACTTAGCGGCAAGATCGGAGCCCCGAAGTTGATCATCGCGCACCCGCATATGCTATACCAGCCAGACATGTATGAATCGCGATCAGAAAAATCAAAGTCCTGAGAAACTAGAGGTTGATGTGCTGCGTCGGATGCTCAGCACGCCGCCGGACCCTCACAAGCCAAAGAAAGCCAAGCGCAAGCCTGCGCCCAAGCAACCCAAGAAGAAGCCCGCATAACGCGGGCTTCGTTTTTCCGGGGCAAGCCATGTCACAGCTCAACATGAGCGATGAAGCGCCATGTCCTACCATCTGCCAGGGCGCTGGGTTGGTTGAACATTTTGGCGATCTTCTGGGACGCCATTACTTGGATGTACTCGTTCACTTCCCCAATGACTGCCTCACACCTGTCTCCCTCCCCGCATCGCGGGCAGGACATTCGATCCTCGGGGTTAGGTTCAGCCGGTCCTTCGAGTGGTACATGGCAGCGTGCGCAGAGAACCTTGACCGTTTGCATGAACCATCCTCACGCTGAAGGCGAGGATGATCCTACACCTGACGCTTTGGGTGTGTTACGTATATAATAGCCTACGTTAACGGCGACGCCGTGCGCGCCGGCACCGGCGGTCGGCAGATCCCCTACATCGCCCGCGCCTACCTCGACTGGAACCTGCCGCTGGGCGACGCAACCACACCCACGGCTGCCGCGCAGGACCAGCTGCCGGGCG
>JAGWSG010000166.1 GCA_028876335.1 Acidobacteriota bacterium | reverse complement strand
TGTCGCGGGTAGTTTTCCAATTTATAGAGTCATGTAAGTTTTGTGGCCAGAATTGCCTGAAATACGCCACATCACTCCTTCTTTGTGAATAGTGCAAAAAATCTTCGTTCGCTGCGCAACTTACTGCGTTGCTTCAGTGTTTTGTCTCATCGAAGGCCCGCAGCAGCTCTCAGGGAAATCCACAATCTTGCCGTTTCGGGTCAACACCCGCGTCTGCCCCCGTACCTTCCACGGGCAACGCAGAAAGCGAATACTTAAAGCATGCAATCACAATTGAAGGCAAAGGCCATAGCCCTCCCCCTAGCCCTGCTCTCCCTCGGCGCTGTGCTCGTCGCCGGCTGCAGCAGCGGCTCCGCTGGAATCTCCGCAAACGCGGCCAACACCGGATCTTCCTTTGTCATTGGCACTGACGCGCCCATGGCTTCTGTCACATCCTTCTCCGTGCAGATACAAAGCATTACGGCCACGGACGCCAATGGCAATTCCGTCTCGCTCCTCAGCGGCACTCCTACCGTCGATTTCGCACGATTTAACGGCCTGCAAACCCTGCTCGACATGAACAATGTTGCGGCCGGCACCTACACGAACGTCACCATCAATCTCGGCGCGGCCACCCTCGGCTACCTCGACACTACGACCGCAGAGCCCACCATTCAGACAGAAGCCGCAACCTTGACCTCCTCTTCGGTCTCCGTGGCACTCACCAAACCGTTGGTTGTTTCCGTCAATGGTGCCCCTGCCGGACTACGCATCGATTTCAACCTGCATAAGTCGATCCAGGTTGACTCGAACGGCCAAATTACCGGCGTCGTCGACCCCACCTTCGCCATCAACGGTGTAAGCAATACGGATTCGGGTGCTTACATCGATGAGTTTGTTGGCGCTGTGGTCAGTGTCAATTCGTCAGGCCAGTCTTTCGTTGTCCAGGGACCGCACGGCCATCAGTTCACGGTCAACGTGGACTCCAATACCCAGTGGGACGGCAAGGGCTCCATCAGCGATCTGACGACGAGTAGCATTGTCACGTTTTCAGGCAAGCTCGACCGCGCAGCTTCAACCATCGATGCTGACGAGGTTGCCATCGTTTCGCAGGACGGATTCTACGCGGGTGGTCTTGTAACCTACGTGAACACGGCTACCGGCCCCGCAACCAGCTTTGACCTCTATGTGCGCGGACTGCTGCCCACCACCACGGGGCTGCAACTGGGACAGATTGGCAAGGTGGATCTCAGCGGCAGCGAGACCTTCTCCATCTACTGGATGAACAACCCGCTCACCCAGTACCTCTTCAACCAGAGCGCTTTGGTGGCCGGCCAGCACCTTGCCATTGGCGGACCTGCCAGCGGGGCGGCTAACGCATCCGCTGTCACCGTAAACCGCGTCATGCTGCGTGCTTCGGGCATCAACGGAACCATCGTGCCCGGCAGCATCAACACGACCAATGGATCTTTCCAGATTCAGGTAAGCGGTTTTGCCGGCGTGCTCATTCCACAAACCGTTACTGTCTACGTTACCGGCAAAACAGAATGGCGCGACGGCTTCAGCGATCTGTCCAACCTTGCGGATAACGACAAAGTCCGCGTCGTTGGGCTGCTCCTGAAGAACACAACCAACGGCAACACCATTTTGATTGGCCGCTACTGTGACGACATGATCGACAACTAGTCGTCACATCATTGCGTCCACACTTATGCGCCGGAGACTCACATCCTCCGGCGCTTGCTTTTTCTTCAAACTGTTTGTGGCAAACAAGCGAAAGGCTGACTCCCCAACGAAGCAGAATGAGCTATTGCGCGCAATAGCTGATGTACTGCTTCTTTGATTTCCCGGTATTCCAGTCGAATGTCCGCGTGCGGCGGTTCCACGAAAATACCGCTGCTATGCAACCCAGATACTGATTGTGTTCGTTGCGGTCCTGCGCGGTAGTGATGATTTCACCGTGCCGTGCATCCAGTTGAACGTCGCGCGGTTTCAATTGCGACTTGCTGCGCTCAAGCTGCGGTGTCATGGGTTTTCCTGAGGGATCGCGAAACCGGGCCATGATAGGCTTGCCGTCTTCAAGAATGAGCACTTTGATTTGGTCGGCATGCTCGCCCGTGGGACAGGGCTTAACCAGCGCCACAGACGGCCCTTGGTCGGCGAACTGCTCGGCATCCACAATCTTCGGCGCATCGCAGTTCAATTGCGGACCAAGCACGGCAGACACGTCTGCGAGATGTTGTTTCCACACAGCCACCTCTGGATTGGCCGGAGCCAGGTCATTGTCCTGTGCAAAGGTGGGAAATGCAGTAAGAAGGAGGCAGAGAGCGAGAATGCGCGCGGGAGGAGGCATGCGAAGAAGTGTAGCGTGTTTGGGGATTAGGGGCGTTTAGAAGTGTGTGTAAGTGAAATACGGGCGTAGGTAAAAAGCTCATTGTGCGCGAAGGCGTGAATCGTGCAGCAGTTGGAAAGTGCGGGGATCGTTTCATTTGAGAGGATCGCCTCTCGCCCGCCGTTTGAAGCCAGAGCGATGGCAAGCGACTCAGTCGATTGTGGCAGAACAATCGACGTGGCGGTGCGGTGGCTGTAAAACACAACGGTGGGCACGTCCGCTTGGGTGTTTTCTCCCGCGCCCGCGAGGACCAGAAGCGGTGAAGCCGAGTGCGATTCGGCAGTACGGGTGAGCATCGCCATTTGGGCAATCTCATTGCTGGAGTGGTCGCCCTGGCGGACAGCGACACGCGCGAAGGTAAAGACCAGTGCAAATGCCAGCACCGCGGCAACGCCCAGGCGAAGGCGTTGATGTCTTGGTAGAAGCTCTGCGAGCAAACGTCCAGACTCGATCGCAAGCGCGGGAAACACAGGAGCGATGTACCAGGCATGTTTCGTGCTGACCAGCGTGTAGAGTACGAGCGTGACAGCGATGAGCGACCAGAAGAGCGGATCAACGGACTGTGTGCGTAATTGCTTGGAACCCGCAGGCAGGCGTTTGCGGAGCCAGAAGAGTCGCGCAACGGAAAACGCGGCGAGAATCGACCAGGGGAACGCTCCATGCACAAGCGCGACGGCATAGTAAAGCGGGCCGCCGGTGCTCGCATCGATTACGGAATCCGTTCGATGAACGATCTGTTGAATGAAGTATTCGCGGAAGAATGCGCCCCCATGCGCGGCTAGTATGGCCATGTGCCACGGACCCACCACCAGCAGCGTCACAGCCAGTGCGCCGGTCCAGTGGCGCGCTCGGATGCCTGACAATGCTTTGCGCCAGAAGAAAGCATCGACCGCGATGGCAAACGGTGCAACCAGAATCGCAGGACCCTTCAGCATGGCGCCTGCTGCAACGGCCAGCGCCACGCCGTAGAGCC
>JAGWSG010000165.1 GCA_028876335.1 Acidobacteriota bacterium | reverse complement strand
TTCGAGCACCATCGCTTCGTGGATCATCGTGAGTTCCAGGTGCGTGGACGGATTATCGATAGGGATGCGTGCATTCTCAGCGAGCAGAACCATGACAAATGCAATGGCAGCAAATACGACGCTGGGATCGATCACCGATGGGTGCGTAGCGTAGTTGTCGACCACACCCGTAAGGGCAGTAGTTCCAAACAGGAGAAAGGCATTGAAGAAGACCATCAGGATCGCAGGCTCAGCGAGGAAGCCGATCATCATCTCCCGGCGTGCGCCGAGCGTTCCAAACGCGGTTCCAATGTCCATCGCTGCGAGGGCCTGAAATACTCGAGCGGTGGCAAAGAGCCCGATCAGTGCAATGGCATCGGCCGCGCGTGCAAAGGGGAGGTCCGTCACAACCGAGGGAATGATCGCCGCGGCCAGAACCATGGTCCCAAATACGATGTAGGGAGAAGTGCGAAAGAGCCAGGATGCGTTCAAGGCCAATGCAACATCCTTGTGAAAGAGCTTGCGCAGCATGCGGTATGGCTGCGTCAGGGGCGACGCGCTCCGGTTCTGCATCCAGGCGCGGCATTGTGCGATCCAGCCGGTAAACAGTGGCGCCAGTGCGATGGCGAGAATCACCTCTCCGAATTGCCAGACGAATGCGATTCCCTTCATAGCACGAACACCAGCAAGCCCAGTAACGTGAGGAAACTGTAAAGCAAATAGATGGAGAGGCGTCCACCCTGAAGAAAGCTGACCGCGTCCGCCAAACGCTGGACCGCAGTAGCGATGGGCTTGTAGAGCGATCGCCAAAAGCGATCTTCAATATGAACACGGTACCGAGGCACCAGATCGGATGGCGAAGGAAGGTCGCGCTCCATGCGGAAAAACGCGCCGAACATGTGTCGGATTGGTTGGCCAAATCCTTCGGCCGTGTCCTGCATGCGGGACGTCTGCCAGCGATACCCACAATCCCATGCGGCGGTTCTGCGTACGCGGCCGTGTGCGATCAGACGCACCAAAAGAAACGTCACCCCCACGACGCAAAGGATGACCGCGAGAAAGACCCACCCGCTGTAGGAAGCCTGCTCCGGCGCAATCGGGGCAATACGCCAAATAGAAGGGTCTGGCGTAATTGTCTGCCCCAGCAGCATGCCGGTGGTTTTTCCTGCTGCATGGAGCGCGAGCTGAGGCTGCACTCCGATTGCCACACAGCCGGCGGCGAGCCAGGTCAGACCGAAGCGTTCCAGCCAATTCGCATCATGGGCTTGGGACGACGATGCTTCACGAGGCTGACCCAGAAAGATAACACCATAGAACTTGACCATCACGTAGGCAGCCAGAGCAACCGTCAGCGCCAGCGCCGCCGCACCGAGCGGAATCAGCATGTTGATGAAAGCATGCGGTAATTGCGGTGTGTAAAGAAACGACTGCAACAGCAGCCACTCGGAGACAAAACCGTTGAGCGGCGGCAGACCGGCGATGGCCAGTGTGCCGATCAGGGCCAGTCCAGCAGTCCAGGGCATAGGGCGGATCAGGCCGCCAAGTTTTCCGAGGCTGCGCTGCTTGGTCGCGTGCAGGACGCTGCCCGTGGCCAAAAACAGCATACTTTTGAAGAGCGAGTGGTTGAGGGCGTGGATGAGGGCCGCGGCAAGTGCCAGAGCAGCGAAGAGGCGCAGATTGCTTGCCGCAAACAGGATCGACAAACCAATCCCGGTGAAGATCAGTCCGACATTCTCGATCGAGGAGTAAGCCAGCAGGCGCTTCATATCTCTCTGCACACCGGCAAAAACCGCTCCGTACAAAGCCGAAAAAATGCCCAGTGCAAGAACTGCTGCTCCCCATTGCCACGATTGAAAGTGAAGCAGATCGAAGGTTATGCGCAGCATGCCGTAAATGGCTGTCTTGAGCATCAGACCGCTCATCATGGCCGACACGGGTGAAGGCGCTGCAGGGTGCGCTTCGGGCAACCAGACGTGCATTGGGACGAGCCCTGCCTTAGCTCCAAAACCTAGAAGCGCTAGCGTAAACGCAACGGTTGCCCAGAAAGGCGCCAGAGAAGCGCTGCGCATGGCGTCAAATGTAAATTGCCAACTCCCCCCCTGCATGACTCCAAAACTGAGCAGGATACAGATCGCGCCGAGGTGTGCCATCAATAGATAGAGAAAACCCGCACGCCGGATCTCGGCGATTCTATGCTGCGCGGTGACAAGGAAGTACGAAGTCAGGGCCATCGTTTCCCAAGCCACCATGAAGAGATAGGCATCATCGGCCAGCATCACCACCGCCATGCTGGCAAGGAATAGATGGTAGTGCAGGCCGAGCAGGCCCGGTGCGGTGCCTTCGCCACTGCGGAAATATCCTGCTGCAAACGTGGAAATCCCGGCACCGGACAGCCCAAGGATCATGAGGAAGAAGGCCGAGAGGGCCATGATCTCCCAGCCGAACAGGAACAGGATGC
>JAGWSG010000004.1 GCA_028876335.1 Acidobacteriota bacterium | reverse complement strand
CCGGCATCGACCACCCGGATGCAATCCACGAAGGAGGCCCATTGGCCACGATCACAATGAAGGAGCTGCTCGAAGCGGGTGTGCACTTCGGGCATCAGACCAAGCGCTGGAATCCCAAGATGAAGGAATACATCTTCGGCGAGCGCAACGGAATCTACATCATCGACCTGCAGAAGACGCTCAAGCTGTTCAAGGACGCGTCGAAATACGTGACCGAACTGTGCGCTGGCGGCAAGACGATTCTGTTCGTCGGCACCAAGCGCCAGGCTCAGGACGCGGTGGCCGAAGAGGCGACCCGCGCGGGCATGCCGTACATCAACCAGCGCTGGCTGGGCGGTCTGCTTACGAACTGGGTCACGGTGCAGAAGTCGGTGAAGCGCCTTCAGGAACTCGATGAGATGGCCACCGATGGCCGGTACGAACTGCTGACCAAGAAGGAAGTCATTCGCCTGGAGCGGGAGCGCAAGCACCTGCAGGCGAACCTGGCCGGCATCAAGAACATGAAGCGCCTGCCGGACGCGCTCTTCGTGATCGACTCAAACAACGAGGCGATTGCGGTGAAGGAAGCCCGCAAGCTGGGCATCGCGGTAGTTGCTGTGGTGGATACAAATTGCGATCCGACGGTGGTGGACTACGTGATTCCGGGCAACGATGACGCGTTGCGCGCGATTCGCTTGTTCACGTCGAAGATTGCCGAATCTGCTGCTGAAGGTGTGAACCTTGTTGGCGATAAGGCATTCTCCGAAGTGCAGCCGGAAGGCGAAGTGACAGGCGAAGAGGTCGAGTCCGTCGAGGCGTCAGCTGAAGAGGGTTCGAGCGAAGACGTGGATTTGGAGCAGGCTTTGGGTGGCGGCATTCGCAAGGCACCGGCAGCTGAAGCTGCGCCGGAAGAAGCCGCAGTGGCGGAAAACGCTCTGTAAGAGAGATGGGGCGCACCGAGTGCGCGTACCGGAGATAAGCGTGGCCGCAGATTCCGGGTCACGCTTTTCTTGTGTGCGAACGAAACAAGTGTGCCGGGCAACGACGAATTGAAGGATAGAGAAAAGCGAGATGACGACTGTGAGCGAGAAGATCGATGCAAAGCTGGTGAAAGAGCTGCGCGACCGCAGCGGCGCGCCGATGGGCGACTGCCTGAAGGCGTTGCAGGAAGCTAAGGGCGATATCGAAGAGGCGTTTGTGGTGTTGCGCAAGCGCGGTATGGCGTCTGCGCAGAAGAAGGCAGCGCGCTCCACGAACGAAGGCGCGGTGGGAACTTACATTCACGCCGGCGGCAAGATTGGTGTGCTCCTCGAAGTAAATTGCGAGTCCGATTTTGTGGCCCGCACCGATGACTTCCAAGATCTGCTGAAGGACATCGCGATGCACATTGCGGCGAGCGATCCGCGCTATGTGAAGCCTGAAGACGTGACTCCTGAAGACCTGGAGCGAGAGAAGGATATCTTCCGTGCACAGGCGGCCGCAACAGGCAAGCCGGCGCAAGTGGTCGAGAAGATCGTCGAGGGCAAGATGGCGAAGTTCTATGAAGAGGTTTGTTTGTTGGAACAGCCGTTCATCAAGGAGCAGTCTGTGTCTATCAAGGAGCTGATTGCACAGAAGGTGGGCAAGCTGGGCGAGAATATCACCGTGCGGCGCTTTGCGCGTTTCAAGGTGGGTGCGCCGGACTGGACCGTAGCGCAGACCAAGGCAGTTGAGGCGACGGAAGAGTAAGCTAAGCGTTTTGCGATCAATGAGAACGGCTCGGGCATACGCACCGGGTCGTTTTTCATTTTTGGCGACTTGCTCCCGGTCTCTTTCCTCAGTAACTTTCGGAAGACCAAAAATAGCTACGATATTGTCAAACTAGTAGAAGCCAAACGCTAAATTTATATGAAAAATTGGATAATTGGGCGCCAATCCTGTAGAAATATGAATTCTTTTACGGAATCACCTTGGTAACCATATTTTAAATCATATAGTTAGAAAATATTCACTTTGGTCCATCAATTGCTATATCCGGTACACACGTAATCCCACAGATTTAATCCGTGCAGGAACCTGGGGAAGCTCTACCTGCCGGTACAAGAAGGGACCTAGCGCACGAATTGAGGCCGGGTACTTCGGACAAGTGTATTTACTTCACGCGTTGGGTCACCAACGGGAGGATGAACGACTTCTATGCGAAAGATTTCTCTAGTGGCGATTTTGATGCTCGTAGTCGGACTTACCGCATCGATTTTTTCCTATGGGCAGGCGACGGCCAGTGGTGCGGTGGTTGGAACGGTTACCGATTCGTCGGGTGCAGTGGTATCAGGTGCGACAGTAACAATCACAAATGACGCGATTGGATTGAAACGCACAACAGTGACCAATTCAATCGGCAGCTACCGATTCGATCTGCTTTCAGCAGGCAAGTACAAGGTGACGATTGCCGGGGCTGGATTTTCAACGGTTGCGCAATCAGTTGAATTGCTTGTGGGCCAGACGGCCACTGCGAATGCGTCTTTGAAGCCAGGCGCTGCCAGCCAGACGATCGAAGTGGAAGGAACAGCTCCGCTTGTGGATACCCAGAAGACCAGCGTGAGTGAAGAAATTACGCCGAGCGACGTTGCGAACCTGCCAATGGTAGGGCAGGACGTGGCGAACCTTGCATATCTGGCTCCGGGTGTGAAAGCGACCGACTCTTACGATCCAACGAAGAACCGCTACGCGATTCTCTCTGTGAATGGCGACGGCGGCCGTAACGTGAATGTAACCGTCAATGGTGTGGACAACAAAGACAACACGGTCGGCGGTCCCGTGATGCAGCTTCCTGCGGAAGCCATCCAGGAATTCCATATCAGCACGCAGCGCTTCTCGGCGGAGAACGGCCGCTCTGAAGGTGCGGCTATCAACATCATTACCAAGCGCGGCACCAACAGCTTTCATGGATCAGGTATTGCTCTGTTCCGCGAGACGGGACTGAACACGGATGAGAAGGACCCCGACGGACACGGCGGAACCACAACTTCGCATCCTGATTACACCCGACAGCAGTTTGGTGGTTCAATTGGCGGGCCGGTCATCAAGGACAAGGGCTTCCTGTTTTTCGCCATCAACCGTGAGCGCGAGCACCAGTCAGCGACGGAAGAGACGGTTGCATTTGAAGAGCTGACAGCGGCGCAGCCGTACTTCAATGGAGTTGAACCGATCTCGTCGATTCCGCGTCCCTTCTTTGAAACCCGCTACAACGGCCGCGCAGACTGGGTATTCAACCCGCGTGAGAGCGCGTATTTGAGCTACAGTTCACAGGGAAACAACAGTCTGAATGATCAATCGGACGGCAGCGGTGACGCGACAGCCGGCAACTTCACCGTGAACCACATGCAGATTGCCAACTTCACTTTGAATTCGATTCTTTCGGATACGACCGTGAATCAGGCAACGGTGGGTTTCCAGTACTGGAACAACCTGATTGCCAGCAATGTCAGTGCCCCGCTGGTGACTTTCCCGAGTGCCTACTTTGGAACCAACGGCAATGTGCCGCAGCAGTCGTACCAGCGCAAGTGGCAGTTCAAGGATGACTTCTCAAAGGCCATTGGCAGGCACACGCTGAAGGGCGGCGTGGACTACATCTGGACGCCAGTACAGGGCGGATTCTTTGAATATAACTCGACGCTGGAAATCGACTTTGGCGCCGACCCAACTTGCATTCTTGCCACAGTGGACAACGCTGACCAGACTTGCGGACCTACGCCGTATCCTGATGGCTTCCAGACGGCGGGAGCTGTCACGAGCATGTCGCAGGCCAATGGCGATCCGTATTTCAATGTGAAGACCAAGCAGTTTGGCCTCTACTTCCAGGATGACTGGAAGCTGAACCGCCGGATTACGGTGAATGCCGGCATCCGCTGGGATAAGGACTACAACTTTATTGGCGGCTCAGACATCAAGGACAGCAAGACGTATCTTCTTCTGGTCGCGCTGAACAGCCCTGTGTCGAATCCTTATCTCACCAAGATCGCCAAGGATGACAACTTCGACTTCAGCCCGCGCGTTGGTTTCGCCATTGATTTGAGCGGCAGGGGCAATCACGTGCTGCGTGGCGGATACGGTCTGTATTTCGGCAACATCTTCCAGAACATTCCGTTGTTTATGGAACAGCAGTCGAACCCGACGGTGTTTCAGACGGCGCTCAGCCTCTCCAGCCCGACCGAAGATGTTCCTGGAACTGGGAAGACGCTTGGCGAGTGGCAGTACGGCATCGACAGCATGCCTGATGTGCCCGCTCCTTCCAGTCAGTTGGCAAAGGGCAGCGTCGGCCGTCTGATGGATCCAAAATACCGCAACCCCGTGGCTGAGGAGTTTAACCTTGGTTACACATGGGCGGTCGACACCAAATCGGCAATTGAGGTTGAGTACACGCATGTACTCAGCTTGCATACGAACCGGACGATCAATATTGACCAGAAGATTCCGATTAATGGAGTGCTGACTCGTCCTCTCGATCCGTACTTCGCTGCTTCACCGTATAACGACCAGTCGTTCGCCAGTGTACGTAACGAAGAGTCGATTGGCCGTGAGCATTACGACGGCTTTAACTTCAGTTACAACACGCGCGTGACAAACAAGTTTGAATTGCGCGCAAACTACACGCTGGCATGGGCTTATGGATATGACAGCGGCGGTGGTTCGTTCCGCAACTATCCTCGGTTGTCGACCAATCCATTCGCAAGTTACGAGTGGGGTCCTTCTCCCAACGATGAACGCCATCACGTGGCAGTTGCAGGCTTCGTGAATCTGCCCAAGGGCTTCATCATCGCCCCGATCCTGTCCTACGGATCCCCCAGGCCATATAATCTGACTAGCTCAAGCAACACTCTGAACACCGGTGGCGGTACTGCAAATGCGGTTGTTGTTCCCAACTATGCTCCGACGGATTATTTCGCCTTCGCGGGCAATAACACCGGTGCACAGAACTGCTTTTATGGGCTCAACAACACAGCGGCAAACTGCACCATCGCAAAGTACGATCCGCTGCGTGGTGATCCGTTCTTCCAGCTGGATGCGCGTTTGGCGAAGGACATCAGTTTTCGCGAGCGCCTGAACATACAACTGGTTGCCGAGGCATTCAACCTGACGAATCGCTCCAACTACGGCGGTAACTTCGGCAACAATATCGCTTCAGCAAGCACTTTCGGACATCCGACGGGCTTCATTAACCCGAGCTCGACCATTGTGCCGCGCGCAACGTGGGGCGAACTCGGCTTCAAGGTAACTTTCTAAGAAAACCGAGAGGCGAAGCAGAACCAACCGAGGCCGGCGCGAAGCCGGCCTCGTTGTTTTTGGAGCCACGGGGAATGGTCTATCTCGATCAACACATAGGGGTGCCATGCCACGGCGAAAGCGGTTAGGGGAGGTGGAATTACCAGCTTTAGGACCTCTCAAGAGGCGGTTTGCATGTGCGATACTCAGGAAAGCGTATGTACAAGAGGATCGTTCTCAAGCTTTCCGGCGAGGCATTGGCTGGTCCCAAGGGGTTCGGCCTGGACTCAGAAAAAGTTGCTGAGATCACAGCTGAACTGGCGGATGTTCACTCTCTCGGTGTGGAGATTGGCATTGTGGTGGGTGGCGGTAATTTCTTCCGCGGTGTAGCCCAGCAGGCCAAGGAAATGGATCGCGTAGCCGCAGACAACATGGGCATGCTGTCGACCGTGATCAACGCTATTGCGCTGCAGGATGCGCTGGAAGCGCGTGATGTGCAATGCCGGGTGATGACCGCCGTATCGATGAATCAGATTGCGGAGCCCTACATTCGGCGTCGCGCTGTGCGGCATCTTGAGAAAGGCCGCGTGGTTGTTTTTGCGGCGGGCATTGGAAATCCCTTCTTTTCGACGGACACGGCGGCCAGTCTGCGTGCCATGGAGATCAAGGCCGATGTGCTGCTGAAGGGCACGAAGGTTGAGGGTGTTTATAACGCCGACCCTGTTCTGGTGAAGGATGCCGTCAAATATGACGAGATTACCTATATGGACATTCTGAAGCAGGGATTGAAGGTGATGGACTTGACTGCGGTGAGTTTGTGCAAGGACAACAATCTGCCAATGATCATCTTCAACATGAATCAGCCGGGCAATATTCGCCGTGTGGTGATGGGTGAGAAGGTCGGCTCTCTGGTGACGGCCTAAACATCAACGCACATCAGTCCCACCCGCAAAAGGATCCGCGGGCCCTGGCGAATGGAAAGAAATACGTCAAATTAATTTGTGGACTACCGTAAGCCAGCCCCGCTTAAAGCACTGACAGGTCTGCGCTGCTTCGCGGCTCTGAACATTGTCTTTTTCCATTTTTCCGATCCGAAGTGGTTTGGCTGGCTGGCACCGATTGTGAACGCTGGCTATGCGTCGGTGAGCTACTTCATTCTGCTTTCTGGTTTTGTGCTGGGGTACAACTACAACCAGCGCGGACGTGCCGGCGTGCTGGATAAGGTGCGCTTTTACAAGGCCCGCTTTACGCGCTTGTATCCCATTTACCTTTTGAGTCTGTTGCTGGCGTGGAAGATTGTGCCGCTGGAGTGGGGAGCGCACACCCACACAATGTTCTGGACAGGCATGGTAATGACACCCCTGCTGCTTCAGGGCTGGATTCCGCAGATCGCTACATTTCTCAATACGCCTGCGTGGACCATGTCGGCTGAGTGGTTCTTCTATCTGCTCTTCCCGTTTATGGCCACCTGGAAGAAGCCTGAGCGCAAGCGGGGACTGATTCTGGCACTGACCCTGGTGTGGATTGTTGGATTGATTCCGGGCACACTCTACATGATCTTCACGCCGGACGGAATTGCGCACCCGAACCGCTGGAGCTATGGACCGTGGCTGCAGGCCTTGAAATACACGCCGCTGCCGCATCTGGCGAGCTTTGTATTTGGTGTACTGCTTTCTACGCTCGATGAAATGATGCCGCGCGAAGGGTGGGTGCGCTTTGCACTAGGCGCTTTCGGGTTTGCGGCGGCATTCGGTCTGCTCTCTCTGGGAGACATGGTTCCTTATGCGCTGGTCCACGACGGCATGCTGATGCCTCTGTTCGGCTGTATTGTGATCGGTTTGGCGGGTGAAAACCCGCTGGCGTCAGCGCTTGGCGTGAAGCCGCTGGTTTTTGTCGGCGAGGCAAGCTACTGCTTGTATCTTCTCCACTTCAATTTGTGGAATCTGATCCACGACTATCACGTACTGGATTGGCTAGGTCTTGCTAAATACGATCCGTGGATCAGCTACGCACTTCTGATTGGAATGTCACTTCTTGCGCTGCACTTTGTGGAGAAGCCAGCGCAAAGATGGTTGCGTGACCGGATGAACACGACGCGATGGGCCGGGGCTAAGTGAGCTCCAAGAAACGAAACAAGCGCGCAGCAAGAAGCCCGGCCATATTGGCCGGGCTTCTTTGAAGTTGCTGCAATCTTAAGCTACTGGCTGATGGACTGAACTGCATGATTCCCATGCGGGACAATCGCAATGGCTGTTGGCTTGTTGCCAGCCGGATAAGGCGTTGACTGAGTCTGCTGCATCGTTCCCGCCGTGGGATCAATGCGGAAACCCGAGACCGAGTTCCCCAGATAATTCGCCGTATAAACAAAGCGACCGAGTGCGGGGTCGACTTCGATTGCCGAGGGGCCTGTATCCGTGCTGTTGATGGCGCCTCCGGTTACATTGATTGCTGAAGAGGGTGTTCCCGTTTTGAGGTCAATGGAGTATGCCGAGACCGATGAATCAAGCTGGTTGGCAACGTAAATAAACCTGCCACGGGGGTCAATGGTGATTGCCACCGGCTGGCTGCCTGTTCTGAAGGGGCCATTCAGCAGGTAGGTCAGGACGCCGCTGGATTGGGCTGTGTATCCAATAAGCTGATTGGACGCGAAGTCGGTGACATAAAGGTAACTGTTCGTTGGGTCTGCAACGACTCCGCTCGGCTTAACACCTGCCAGGAACGGGGTGCCGGAAGCCGGAGTAAGTGTCCCGTCCGACCCGACCGTGAAAGAAAATACCCAGCCTGGGTTTGCCGTGCTTGTTGTGGTTCCGCCAGGGTTGTAGGCGGATTTGTCATAGGCTGTGGCATACACAATTCCGTTATTGCGCAGAACCGTAACGGCTGTTGGCACCAGCATGTCGCCAGAGTGTGTCCCAACTAGAGTGAGCGGTTGTGTCGAAGTCGGCGTGCCGATGGTTCCCGATGAAAGCGGAAACTCAGTAAGGGTGGCCGAACTTGTACCGGAGACTACGTAGAGGAAGGTCCCCGCATTATTGACCGCCAGAGCGACAGGTGCGCTATTGAGCGTCACAGTGTCTTTAGCCGTGAGCTTGCCGCTGTAGTCAATTGTGAAATGAACGATGGTGTCATTGTCGGCGTTGGCCACATAGAGGTGCTGGTAGTCAGAAGTGGTCGCCAGCGCTACAGGATCGCTACCGTTCGTCGAAACCGTATCGCCGCCCTTGCGGAGGGCGCCGGACTCGGAGTCGGCTGCAAAGATCTGAATCTGACCACCGTTTGAGTCTCCGGCAGTGGCAAGATAAACGAAATCAATAGTGGTGATCTGGCAGGCCGTCAACAATGTCGCGACCACGAGGCCAATACCGGAGACCAGAAGTAGCTGGCTCAGTTTGCAGAACTTCATGCGCTTCCTTCGTCGTGGGCCAACCGCTCAAAGCCCAGGAAATCTGTTGGAGTTGACCCGTATTGTTTCAACAAGCCGGTTACGGGGTACTGCTGTTTGGTTCTCAACTTTTCGCCGCGCAAGCAGTGAAAAGTACAAAATGCATGCCAGTGGTTAGTGCTTCTGACCGTTGTGCGTAATTGCTGCAACAGCGGTGATCTGTGGGTTGGCAGTGTAGGGCGAGTTCTGCGAGTTAAACAATGTACCGTCCGCTTGAATCTGGAAGCCGGAAACATTGCTACCGAGAAAGTTCGCCGTGTAGAGGTACTGGTTCATCGAGGGATCAATACCGATCGCAACAGGACGCAGGCCCGTTGCAAAGGTGCCGAGGCTGGTTAGTGTCCCTGAACTGAGCGAGTACGCCGTGATATTTGAATCCTGAGAGTTGGCCACATAGGCAAATTTGCCGGTTGCATCCACGGCTATGGCCTGGGGACCCGCGCCTGTGGCAAACGGGCTTCCACTAACAGCAGTCAACTGACCGCTGTTGCCGATGGCATAGCTGAGCACGGCACGGTTGTCGTAATCAGTGGCGTAGAGGAAACTGCCGGATGTATCCACGGCGAGGGCACTGGGATGCTGGCCCGCAGCGAAGGGAATGCCGCCGTTCATTGGAGTCAGAGTGCCGTCAGAGCCGATGGTGAAACCAAAAATGTATCCAACTGACGGCGAGGCCGTGGTGTCATACGCGGTCACATAGAGAAAGTTCCCGGTAGCATCCGTGGCGACAGCCGTGGGCGCGATGATGTCAGAAGGTTTGGAAGGCAGAGTAAGCGGCCAGAAATTGGTATTGTCCACGGCGTTGCCAACCGGGGTGCCCAGCGAGTCATCGGAATTGATGGGAAAGACGCCAATTGAACCCGCGCAAGGCGATGCGCTGGAGCAAATGGGGAGCGGCTGGTAAAGGTCCGCAACGAAGAGGAATGAACTAGAGCGCGTAACTGCCAGCGGGAAGATTCCCGGAGTGTTGACGGTGTTATTGGGATACAGCTTACCGTCGTTGCCGATGATGAACTGAACGATGGAATTATCGTCTTTGTTGACGACGTAGAGACTGGCGCTATCTGGAGCGACGACCTCGGCGACGGGATTACGGCCGCCGGAAGGGAACGGCGAGGAAGGAATCTGGCGCATGAAGCCTGATTCAGAGTTGACCTCAAAAACGTCAATAACGCCCGAGCTGTTTTGCGCTGAAGCCAGCGCGCTTGTGACGTAGACAAAGTCGACGGTGAGGGTGGCACATGCACTCAGCATGGCCGAAGCCACGAGACTTGCGCCGGCTACCAGAAGCAACTGGCCCGATTTGTTGAACTTCATGCGCATCTTTCATCTGCCGGGGTGTGTTTCTGCCCCGATCTGTGGTTGAATCATGCGGACCAACTGTGCCTTGAAGTAGCTCGGCGATGCGGTCCGGATGTTGTTAACGGACCCTCCAATTGCCGCGGTGCGGCGGAGGGTCCGCAATACCGGTTCACGGCTAGTTCGTGCGGCCCGATACCACGCACCAGGTCGGAGGACCGTCCAGTGCATACTGCTGATTTGCCTTGCCCGGCAGAGCGTCGAGGTTTCCAACGTTCTGATCGAGAAGGCGACCGGTTACGCTACTGTCGTTGTAATTGGCCGTGTAAATGAACTGGCTGGAGGGGTCTTCGACAATGCACCGAGGTCCCCCGCCCGTGCCGAAGGGACTTCCGGACATGGTCGTCAACTGGCGGGTTGAGCTGTCAATCACGTAGCCTGCGATTCCGCTCTGCTGGACATTCGTATTTGAATTGTCGCCCTGGTTGAGGACATAAACCCACTTGCCACCCCCCGTGCCGCCTGCAGAAATCAGATAAATCGGATTGGAGAGCGATGGATCATCAGGAACAGCGCCACCCGTCTGAGACTGAAGTGCACCATTTGATCCAATGGTGTACGGCAGAATCTGGCTCGGGGAAGTAACCGGAGAACTGGCACCCTGGGGCGTATAGGTGATGGGCTCGTTGTCGAGGACATACACGAACGACGAGTAAACGAGAGCCGTGGCCTGTTTGATATTCAAAGGCTGAGAGCTGTTCTGATTGACGGAGAGCTGGCCGCCACCGCCACGGGTATAAGGAAATACATAATCTCCGGTTGCCGGAGTTCCGAACAGCGTCAACAGGTAATTGTTGGCGAAGTTGAAATCGATGGGATTGGCCGGGATGGGGAAATAGGTAAGAGCCGAACCGTTTGCCGCAGTTACCTGAGCATTCACGACGAGCGAGAGCCGTCCAGTGACGGGATCGACCTGGAATGCCGTGATGTCACCGCAGGAAGTGGTTGAAGAGCCGAAGACCAAAGCACAGGCTGCGGTGTCCGGGGCGTCATGATCGAGCACGTAGATGAAAGTGCCTGACGAGTCCGCAACCATGCGGAAGGGATTGATGCCCTGCGTGTAGAAGGTCTGCTGCGGTGTGAGAATTCCGTTTCCGCCTACAGCAAACTGCGTAATATTCGCTCCCTGACACGGATCAGACGAGGTGCAAACGGATCCGCCGGATGCATTGGTTCCGCGATTCAGAACATACAGGAACTTTCCTGCCTGGATCATGAGTGCGCGCTCAGGGTTGGAGCCGCCCGAGGAGACCGGGAGCCCATTGATACGAATTAGCCGGCCTGTGTTGTGGTCAATCTTGAATCCGCTGATAATGCCATTGCCGGTGGAGTCGGCGGTCACTGTGCCCGTTACATAGAGAAAGCCAACGGTATAACTCTGAACGCAAGACGTAACGCCAAGAATAGCGCCAAGAGAAAGAGCGCTCATCCAGAGGGTCTTGCCGAATTTCATGAACTTCATGCGATTCCTTCATCCCGGCCGGGCATAAGCCGCCAAGGTGTGCTAATTCCGCAGCAGAGCTGGGTTGGGTAGGGTCCCTAAAGCATTGTAAAAGGCGAGGGCGGCTTGTGCCTAGTTTCCGTCCCCATGGGCAAAAAGGCATGCAAACTGTTCCGATTCAGGGAATCGCGGACAAGCCTCACAACCGCACAAGTCAAATGGTACTTTTCTGCGCGGTGGTATGGTGCGAATCCTTTATTCGGATGGCTTTTGGACTGCTAACCAGGAATAAATGTCACCTCGGGATGCACAATTATTTGCGCAGCCTGCGCGAAGGTTGGGGCGGTAAAGAGAAAAGAAAAGCGGGAGCCGCAGCGTCGAAATACTGCTGGCTCCCGCTCTGCAGGGCCCTACCAGACTCGGCAGGAGTGTTCCGGGTACATCGGCTGACCCTTCTTGCAGTGGAAGGCCTTGCCGAACTCGTCGAAGTTCTGTACGGTACCGTTCACCCTCCACTTTCCTGGTGAATGGGGATCGACTAGAACCAGTTGACGAGAGACTGCTTCGGTCTGGTTTTGACACCAGACCTGTGCAAAGCCGATGAAATAGCGCTGCGCTTCTGTGTAGCCGTCTATTTTCTCGTTGAGAGACTTGCCTTCCTGCGCCAGCGTGTTCTCCAGTGCCAGGTAAGCAATACGCAAACCGCCATTGTCAGCGGTGTTCTCGCCGAGGGTCAGTCGGCCATTCAGCTTCGCTTCTGGAGCGTCGCCGTGCGCCGGGGCCGCGACGAAGTTGGAATACTCGTCGGCAATACAGGCTGTGCGTTCGTTGAAGGCCTTGCGGTCTTCCGGCGTTTGCCACTCGCGCACATTGCCATGGCCGTCGTACTTCGAGCCCTGATCGTCGAAGCCGTGCGTCATTTCATGTCCAATGACGACGCCAATACCACCGTAGTTCACAGCGGGATCGATATTTGGATCGAAGAAAGGCGGTTGCAGGATGCCGGCCGGGAAGTTGATGTCATTCATCGGCGGGTTGTAGTAGGCATTTACTGTTGGAGGCGTCATACCCCACTCTTTTTCGTCCACAGGTTTGCCGAGTTTGCCCAGGTTCCAGGCCATCTGGAAGCGGGCATCGCGTTGAATGTTTCCAATCAGATCATCGCGCTTTACTACCAAGCTGGAATAGTCGCGCCAGTGGTCGGGGTAGCCGATCTTGTTGCGAATCAGCGCCAGCTTCTCTTCAGCCGCTTTCTTGGTGGTCTCGGTCATCCACGGGAGCGTCTTGATGTCTTCGCCCAGGGCCTTTTCCAGCGACGCCACGAGCTTGTCCATGCTGGCCTTGGCCGAAGGCGGAAAGTTCTGCTTCACCCAGTCTTGCCCAACGGCTTCTCCCATGGCGCGGTCGGTCATCGCGGTGCATTCCTTCCAGCGAGGTTGGGGCTCCTTCTGTCCGGAGAGGGTTTTGCCGTAGAAAGCAAAGTTTTCTTCAAAGAATGGCTGCGACAGGTTTGGCGCGACAGAGTGAATCGCGTGCCAGCGGAAATATGATTTCCAGGCGCCGACCGGTTCGGTGGAGATGAGTTTGTTGAGCTCTTTGAAGAAGTCAGGCGTACTCACGTTCAATGTATCAAAGTGCCCAATCTTGACGTCCTTGAAATAGGCCTCAAAGTTCAGGTCGGGTGTGAGCGCATTTAGTTCGGCGAGAGTGTAAATGTGGTAGCGATTTGCAGGGTTTCGCAGCTCGGTGCGGCTGATGAAGGCTTTGGCCAGCGCGGTTTCAATGGTCATCACGGACTGTGCTTCCTTCGCTGCTTCCTCGGGGCTGTCTCCGGCCAGCTTGAACATCCTGGTCACGTGCTCGACAAACTCTGTGCGAATCTGCTTGAAGTGTTCGTTGTTGGCAAGATAGTAGTCGCGGTCCGGCAAGGAGAGACCGCTCTGCGAGAGTTGGGCGATCTGCTTGGAGGAGTCTTTCTGGTCCTGGCCAACGCCGAAACCGTACAGCGGAGCAGAAGCACCTTCCGCATCCAGTTCTCCCATCAACTGGCCGAGGTCTTTGCCGCTCTTCAACGCTGCTATCTGTTTGAAGACCGGTTCAAGCGGCGTGATGCCTTTTTCATCGCGAAGCTTGGAATCCATGCAGGCGGCGTAAAAGTCGCCGTATTTTTTCTGTAAAGGCGTTTTGGGATCTTTTGCGGCCGCGTCGAGTTCCTTCCAGAGTAGATAGCGATTGCGCTCTGCGACCAGGGAGAATGAGCGCGCCCAGCGCACCTGGTCGGCGGGAAGAGGATTGTTCTTGACCCAGTTCCCGCAGGCATATTGATAGAAATCCGTGCATGGATCAGCCGTGGTATCGATGGCTGATGCATCGAAGCTTTTGACTTCCGGGGGTGGTGTCGGTTTGGAATCATCCGTTGGTGTCTGCGCAATAGCGACACCCGCCGCGAGAGCGAGCAGGGGGACTAAGCAAAGAGACTTCATGAAATGCTCCTCACAAATTATGGATATACGATCAACCGGGCACGGGTCGTACATGGTGCCAATCTCAATGATTTGGCAGCAAAATAATGGACCGGGATGCTAAGAAGGCTATCACGCGCTGGTTTTTGGGAAATGATGCAGAGTTCGGGTGCGCGTCTTCTGAAATGGACCGGCATGAGCGTTTTTCATGACGAAGGACTGGGTCAGAGGAGCAAGTTTTCCAGCCTGCTTCCCTCACTACGTGGTTACAAAGCTATTGTTGATTCATTTTGTCTGATAGACTCCCGGCACAATCCTGGATTAATTTTGGAGGCTGGTTCCCATGTCCATCGTGCGCCGCCTGGGCGTTCTTACACTTTTCGTATCCCTTGCACTTGTATTGCAGGCGCAGAGTCCGAAGCTGCATCATCGCACGCTAGTGCGAGCTGGGTATCTGCTCGATGTGAAAACCGGCAAGATTGCCGACAAACAGACAATCGTCGTTGAAGGTGACACGATACAGTCCATCGCGCCGACGTCTAATGTGCCGGCGCAGGCAGGTGACGAAGTGGTGGACCTGAGCGGTATGACGGTACTTCCGGGCCTTATCGACGTCCACACCCACCTGACAATGAATACGAATTTTGACCCGTACTACGAGTTGACGCAGACCGAGGCTAAAGAGGCGATCAATGGTGTAGTAAACGCGAAGACAACTCTACTGGCCGGTTTTACAACAGTACGCAACGTTGGCGCCAACAGCTTTGCAGATGTCGATCTGCGGGATGCGATTAACTCAGGGCAGGCTGAGGGGCCCCATATGCAAGTGAGTGGCCCGCTTATCGGCATTACCGGTGGCCATTGCGACAACAATCTGCTTCCGTACAAGTACCGGGCGACGTATGACGGAGTTGCGGACGGTATTCCGGCGGTGCAGCACAAGGTGCGCGAAAACATCAAATATGGCGCGGATCTGATCAAGATCTGCGCAACCGGCGGCGTGCTGAGCAAGGGTGACGACCCGCAGGCTTCGCAGTTCACGCTGGAGGAGATGAAGGCGATTGTGGCGGATGCCCACCGGCTCGGCCGCAAAGTGGCAGCGCATGCGCATGGCGCACAGGGCATTCTCTGGGCGACGGAGGCCGGCGTGGATTCCATCGAGCATGGAAGCTACATCAACGACGAAGGAATTGCAGCGATGAAGAAGCACGGTACCTATCTGGTGCCGACGCTTTATCTCGAAGACTGGATGTTGCAGTCGGCGCATTTGCCGCCGTTTTACGAGCAGAAGATGAAGGATGTGAGCGCAGTTGCGAAAGCCAACATCAAACATGCCATGCAGGAGGGTGTGAAGATTGCGATGGGAACCGATGCGGCTGTTTATCCGCATGGGTTGAATGCGCATGAACTGGACGTCTATGTGAACCAGCTTGGCATGGCACCGCTGACAGCGCTGCAAACTGCGACCATCAACGCGGCCGACCTGATGGGCTGGAGCGCAAAGGCCGGCGCACTTGAGCCGGGTAAATGGGCGGATATCATCGCCGTTAGCAAAAACCCTCTGGAAGATATCCGCGTGCTGGAGAGTGTGAGGTTTGTGATGAAGGCCGGTGTGGTCTACAAGAACGAGCGAGGGGCAGAAGAGTAGGGCCTGGCGTGAACAGGCCCTCTTTGGGAATCGCCTCACGCGCCCTGAGGGTGGCACGTGAGGGCTCCCACGGCGCTATTTGTTAGTAGCGCGACTTGGCGGATCGCATGGCTGCGACACGACGGGATTCGAAATCAGAAATGGGAGCAATCTTTCCACGTGCATCCACCCGCTCTCCATACACATTCACAAACACGGGCATGCCGTCTTTGTCGCGGTTGGGAGCAAGCACTGCGAAATCATGATCCGCCTTCTTTTTGCCATTGCTCCGAATGGAAAGGCGAACGAAGTCTTTATAGAGGAGAAGGCTCAGAGGTGCGCCCACAAGAATTAAAGTAACGATCGGCAAATGTGATTGGATGAAAGCCCAATTGAAGCTGCTCAACGAGTCGTACATATAACCTCCCCTGTTTCTTGCGGGTCTGAATTTACGGATATTGCCGGGTTTCCTGGGGACTGCGAGCCTGATGAACCGTGATCCTAGGTGCAACCTGCCCCGGCCCAATGAATGCACACAACGTGAACAAGACGAACTTTACGTCGACAGATTTTTCGCGACAATGAGGCTTTGGTCGCAGGTGCGATGACGAGTTCGTGTACCCCCGGAAGTTAATCAGTAACAGTACATTTCGTTACCGATGTTTGGACCAGCGGCAGGATGTTGATCTATAGCGGCTTAGACGAGACCTTTGTCTCCGGGCAGACGGACGGGTTTTCCGGGAGTTAGGTCGATGCAGTGCTAAGCCGTGCCCTGAATGTGTTATCCGATAC
This sequence comes from Acidobacteriota bacterium, assembly GCA_028876335.1. Taxonomy (GTDB): domain Bacteria; phylum Acidobacteriota; class Terriglobia; order Terriglobales; family Acidobacteriaceae; genus Telmatobacter. The sequence goes on along the minus strand of JAGWSG010000004.1, from coordinate 4,258 downwards.
CGGCAAAATTTGTGATGTTTTCATACCTTTACAGGCTGAGGGCGGCCCTGCCACACTAGAGCGTGGACACCCAAACAATCGTCATTCTCGACTTCGGCTCGCAGTACACGCAGCTGATTGCACGGCGCATTCGTGAGCAAAACGTCTTCTCAGTTGTTCTACCCTGTACAGCCAAACTGGATGAGATCCGTGCGCATAAACCGCTCGGGGTGATTCTTTCCGGCGGTCCTTCGTCGGTGTATGACGCGGACGCCCCGGCGGCCGATCCAGCGATGCTGCAACTGGGCATGCCCGTGCTGGGCATCTGCTACGGATTGCAGTTCATCGTGCATCACCTGGGCGGCAAGGTGCGTTCTGCCGCAAAACGCGAATACGGACATGCTGAGGTGTCTATTGAGGACGGTTCGACAGCGCTGTTCGCGGAGCTGCCTTCGTCCATTCACGTGTGGATGAGCCACGGAGACGAAGCACTGGAGCTGCCGGCGGGCTTTCGCCGTATTGCCGTTACATCGAACGCTCTGGCCGGCATTGCCAACGAAGAAAAACGTATTTGGGCAGTGCAGTTTCATCCGGAAGTGCATCACACGCCAATGGGCTCAACTTTGCTGCGCAACTTTGTATTTGGAATTTGCGGCGCGAAAGGTGATTGGACGCCGGCACACTTTATCGAGACGACAGTCGCGCAGATTCGCGAAAAGGTTGGCACAGGTCACGTGATCTGTGGCCTTTCCGGCGGCGTGGATTCATCTGTTGCGGCGGTGCTGGTACACAAGGCTATTGGCGATCAGCTGACTTGCATTTTCGTGAACAACGGCGTTCTGCGCAAGAACGAGTTTCAGAGCGTGCAGAAGAATCTGCGCGATAAGTTGGGATTGAATATCGATGCTGTGGATGCGAGTGAGCGGTTTCTTTCAAAGCTTGCAGGCGTCACGGATCCGGAAAAGAAGCGCAAGATTATCGGCGCCGAATTCATCGCGGTTTTCGACGACGAAGCGCATCGTATTGCGGAGAAATCCGGCGGTGTGGACTGGCTGGTGCAGGGAACGTTGTATCCGGACGTGATCGAATCCAGCAGCGTGAAAGGCCCAAGCCAGACTATCAAGAGCCACCACAATGTAGGTGGATTGCCTGAGTTCATGAAATTGAAGCTGATCGAGCCACTGCGTGATCTTTTCAAGGATGAAGTACGGCGAATCGGTCGTGACCTTGGTATGCCGGAAGATGTGCTGGGCCGCCAGCCATTCCCAGGGCCGGGCCTCGCGGTGCGCATTCTGGGCGAAGTGACGCCGGAGCGCGTGGCGCTACTGCAGGAAGCCGATGAAATTGTGGTAAGCGAGATCAAAGCTGCGGGGCTGTATTCAAAAATCTGGCAGAGCTTTGCCGTCCTGCTTCCGGTGATGAGCGTGGGCGTGATGGGCGACCAGCGCACGTACGCTTACACCTGCGCCATTCGTGCCGTCCACTCTGAAGACGGCATGACGGCGGATTGGACTCCACTGCCGTACGACGTGCTGAAGCGCATCTCAAATCGCATTGTGAATGAAGTGCGCGGAATCAACCGCGTGGTGTACGACGTGACGAGCAAGCCCCCGGGCACTATTGAGTGGGAATAAGTTTTCTGCGTGTGCCAGTGCAGATCTGCAATTCATAAACCTCGATGAAAATCAGCCATTGGGTGAATAATCAATGATTAGCCGCAGTGCGTTCGTTACGCAGCAGGAGAGGGTGCTGTCTGGCTTCCTGGCTGTGTAAACCAGGCGAAGGCGAGCGTTCCAATGGCAATCAGTCCAAGCATGCCGAGCCATGCGAGACCGGCCATCTTTGCAACCTGCGATTCGCGCGCTTCAACTTCACGCATATTTCTGCCGGCGAGAACGAAACCTGGCTGCGGACCGTTTACACGTTCAATTACTGCCGCGATGCGAACTGCGTGTCCACTACTGAGGATTGGCTGCCAACTCACGCGTTCTTCGCCGTGCGTGCGGACGAAATCGAAGACTCCCTTTGGCGGAGCGGGCACTGATCCGTTTAGTACTCCTGTTGAGCCGAGCGGCTTGCCTGCGTCGTCATAGACGATAAGAAAAGGCGCGAGGCTTTGCGCCATGTCAACCTTCGACCCATTGTTTGAAGGAAGTGCAGCTCTTTCGGCCAAACCGTCACTTACGCCGAATTTGTTGAGTACGGCCGTGAGCGTTTCCGCCATTTGAATCTGCGGATCATTGAGCCCCTGCCGCAATACCTGTTGCGGAATAGCATAGAGCGCAAATGCCAGAATCGTCGAGATTCCAACGAGAACCAGCGCGTTGAAGACAAGGGCAGGCACTTTGAGCGACTGTTTCACCATGGCGGCGTTCTCCTTTAAGAGTGAGACGATCAGGTCTTTAGTGAAGAGAATGATCAATCGGCAACGCGACATCGACTTGTCGCGCAGGGCGTCGCGCAGGCACTGGAGCATGGTATCTTCATACTCCGCGCGAAAAGCTGGTGGATAGAAATACAAGGCAAGCGCGTAGGCGCGAACAAGCGGATTGTTGGATCGCACATTAGCACTCATCTGCGGCCTGCCACTGGCACAAGGCCTGCCCGCCGCGCCGCGGCAAGGGTTTGATTGAGCCGCTCCAATTCAGCCGAAAGAACAGCCTGTCCCTGGCCGGTTATGCGATAGTAGCGCCGCCGTTCGTCATCGGAAAGCCCGGACTCACGAATCAGGCCGTCGCGTAGCATGCGGTCAATGGTGCCATAAAGCGTCCCGGGTCCCATCCGCAGGCTTCCACCGGCAGGCGCGGCGGCAAACTGCATGATTGCATATCCGTGCTTGTCCTCTTCCATGAGAGCCAGAAGGATGGCGAGTACGGCTGACGACAATGGAGCCGATGGCGTGCGTTCGTGTGACATGCAGGTACTATATATCTAAGTCGGATATATCCGCAACGGATATATAGAGAAATTTTATCGAGTAGTTGGACAAGCGGTCCAATCAGCGCTCATTCTGCGGCTTGATCACTGGCGCGTGGACAGGCGCAAGATCCACTTCAATCCGCGTGTCTTTCGGGAAATCAACATTGTGACCTGGACGAAAGTAGTTGGTATAGGTGCTGAGAGCAACAGCGTAAAAGCCAATTGCAGCGGCGAACTCGCGGCTACCTGCGGCTGTTCCCACCACTCTGCCTACAAGCCCAAATCCATTTGAAGCAACAGACGACTGCAGAGCCGTATCAGTTTCATCAAAATCGAGTGAACGCGTGGCCAGATAGGAGAGTGCGAGAGGAACAATTGGATTAGAATGCCTGCGTGGTGAAACTCCGCCTTCCGCATCCATCTTCAAGTCTTGTGGCTGCTCAGTTGCAGCACCGGCCAAAGCACCCTCCACCTCTGTACCCTCAGCAGACGGCATCTGTACCTGTTCGAACGCAAATCGCAATTTGCCGCTCCGTCCGAAAGAGCGAGCAGCTTTGGCTTCGGTTACCTTGCCAATCAGCATGGCTCTCTGCGGAATGGTCAATTTTGAATCGGGATTGAAGTAAGGTTCCACCACAACTGCCGTTACCTTATCGCCCGGATGTGCAGTGTTCGAGTCGACCTCGCGCATGAGCAGAGCTTCTACGAGCGGATGCTGCTCCTTAGTAGTCTCGCCGGCTTTAGCTGTTGAGGCCGCGACCGCCGTGTCATTTGCCGTTGCTGATGTCGAAGGCAGTTCGAGAGGCTCATTCAGAACAAGGGTCCATGCTGAATTCTTGTCAATGCGCTGCGGATGATAGGGAAGCTGGTGATAAATGAATTGCACCATTCGATCTCCACGGCCGGGCGCAGTGAAGAAGCAAATGGAATCGCGCACGGCCGCCCACGATTGATTCCACTGGCTGACGAGGAAATTATGATGCGGTGAAGTTGCTGGACGAGACAGGCGAAGAACTGGCGCTCCTCCAGCCGCATCTGCCTGAAATGCAAAAGAAGCAGAAGACAATTTCAATACGTCGAATTTCACTTGCGGGGTATGAAATGGCGTGAAGTCTCCGTAGAATCGCCCATGTACCCGCGCGGAATGGTCCGGAACAAGTGCAGTGACCTCGCCCATGACAAATGTGCCCGCAGTGAGCGCAATTTTCCCGTTGGCATACACGGGATACAGGAGGCGTGCCTTGAGTGGCGCCCCCAACTTCATTGGAGCGTTCTTCATGAGCGCAACCTGTAACACGGTTCCGCTGGGGAGGGTAATCTTTGAGTGCGGTCCGTTTTGATCGAGCTGCGCCTGCAATGG
>JAGWSG010000164.1 GCA_028876335.1 Acidobacteriota bacterium | reverse complement strand
CCTTTGCCTGAAGCACAGTCACGGTGTCACCAAGACTTTTCCCCACGTCCACAGGCTTGGTCACCATTGCCTGATCCATCTGCGTGAAACCCTTCACCGCCATCACCAAACCTGAAACGCGCATGGCCGCATCCTGGATTACAGACGCCAGGCGGCGCACCGAACATCCGGCTGCTGCCCATCTCAACACAGCTTCCAATGGCGGTCCCTTCACCGCCGCTGCAATCTGGTCCAGCGCTTCGAATGTCACTTCGGTATCGGCAAGTAAACACGCAATAGAGCAGTCGAGTCCATGGTGGACGAGCCATTCGGAAAGTGCGTCCTCGCGATCCATTCGCTCCAGGGCAGACCGCTCGGTATGAGGGGGCTGGGCAAGGCATGCGGCACGAACCGCATCGATGGCTTCCAGTTGAGAGTTGGTAAGCCGGGCCGCGCCCAATGCACGTGTTGTATTCTCAGTTTCTTCAATTCGATCTGCAAGCAGTGCAGCACTGCGTTCAATGGCTGAGGCAGGATTGTTCAGTTCGTGGGCCAAGCCCGCGGAGAGCTTGCCCAATGAGATCATCTTTTCGTTGTGCAGATCGGTGGAGTTAAACAGGCGGGCACGATCAAGCATCACGCGCACAAGGATTGCGGTAAGTTCATAGCACTCGCGTGTCAGTTCAGGAAATTGCTCCCGATGGATCTCCAGAATCTCAGTTGCTTCCTGGGCAATTGCATCTCCGGGCGGGTTCACCATCCGCGAGTAAGGAAGTACGCCGGAGACGTCGCCGGCATGCCACTCGATCATCTTCTGGAGTCCTCTGCCCCGGTCAACCGACAAGGCCACATGCCCGGACAGTAGGACGAATAAGCCCTCGACCGGGAGTCCTTTATGGGACAGCAACTCACCAGCCTCAAGCCTGCGAATGACTCCATGGTCCGCAAGCCACTCCAGCTCCCGCCGGGGCGCGGCACCTAGCGTTTTATGTCCTGCCAGCTGATCTACAAGATGGTTCATTTTGATCCTTACACCGTCTCGCAGCCGTGGCTCGGCTTTCACCCAACAAGGTACCAGATTATGTCTCTTAAAAGTGCCTGCAGAAACCCGGTGCCTCAAGGAACAACCGCACACAACAGAATTCGGCTTACAGGTCTTCTTGCCGGATTCAAATGATAAGCGCTCGCGAGTGAAATACCTGTGGGCACTTTCCAATTTGAAATAGGGAGATTTTTTAAAAGCTCACTCCTACGGCTTACGCTCTTCAATTCTGACTACTTGCGTTACTACAAACAAAATGCAACAGCCCATGTGGCCATAACCTCTCCACGCAGGATCTTGTTGCGTTCCCGTAATTCCTTCATACTTCGCAAAGATTCGCCCTCGTAGCGTCGCCCCAACCAGACGCTCCGTTCGTCCACTGGTGGGTCCCGCATGCAGACGCGAGTCGAATGTCCGGAAGGTCTTATCGTCCGACAAGTCCAGCGCTATCCCATCCACGACAAGTGTGCGATCTCGATTCGACTTTGGCGAAACACCGCAACAATACACGGTCCCAGTGGAATGTCTACCACCGTACTCCATCCATACTGCGACACGACTACTAGGCCATGGACAGCGTGCATCGTCCACCATCGAGTCCTCAAATCCGTGTGAGGCAACCGCCGTAAACTCCACTTGCTTGTGAAGAAACTTTTCGGGATGAGCCTTGATCTCGCAAAGAGAGACCTTGAGAGGAACATCCTGCGACTGGGCTCTGGCATTTAAGGCCAAAGAACCAATTAGCAGAGTGGACGCCGACCCAAGGATAATCCGCATGCAGGTGAGTCTACCCAGAAGTCCTCGCTTTGCGGAAGTTCTCATCACTTCTTCAGTGCTCTCGCGGTGTAGACCCCAGAAAGCGGCGAGTTCGCGATCGAAGAGGGGAGGATGCATGGAACTTCACTTAGCTTGCGGCGCAATCTCTTCAGCAATCCTCTGCGCCTCCGCCACCGGTGCATAGTTCTTATCTGCCTGATTCCAGATTCCCAGCAGCTTTCGCGCTGTCTCGCGTGCAGCGGCCTTGTCGCCCACTGCGCTCTCCGCTTGCGCAAGGCCGAGCAGCGAGTGCGTGCGGTTGGGCGTGTGCTTGAGTTGAGAGATGTAGGGGCCAAGCGCCTCGCCGGGTTCGCCTTCGCGCATCAGCAAGTCGCCTAAAAGCTCTTCCGTTGGCTTTTCCGGATCGGGCGGGCCAAAAGCATACGGGAGATTCCTGCTCTTTTCGACAGCCTGGCGGAGCAATGCAATTGCATCGTCAAGATGCGATTGCGCGGCGAGCACCGCAGCTTTAAGTTGCAGATGTTCAACCTCAGGAACTGTGCGACTTGGATCATTCGGCGGAACGGCGTTGCGCTCGAAGATGGCAGGCAGTTGGGTCAGCAGTTGCTCAAGTTGCGTGAGCTGTTCCTGTGCCGCGGTTACATTGCCGGCGTTGGCTTCGGCAAGTCCACGAGTGTATGCATGGCGGTACTCCGACATTATGGCTCCATCAAGATTCACTGAGAGCGACGCAGGCGCAGAGTTGAGCGGCGGTTCAACGTTGAGAAGAAAAGTATCCTGCATCGCTACGAACGATCCGGTCTTGGTTTCATCGGGATCGAGCGCGGCACGGCTGGCGGCGTTCAGGTGTGCCGCGGCTGCATCT
>JAGWSG010000163.1 GCA_028876335.1 Acidobacteriota bacterium | reverse complement strand
TTCGGCATGCCAAGGGGCGGCGTGTGTATAAAGCGCCCCACGTTTCTACCCAGCAGACAAGCTGGAGCGGCAGCAGCTTAAGGCAGTTGCCACAGGCGTGAGCGGCAGCACGAAACACCAAGATTTTTCGGAGTTTAGCAATGGCACAGGTATGCGATGTTTGCGGTAAGGGTCCGCAGTTCGGCAACAACGTTTCTCACGCGCACAACGTAACGCGGCGCCGCTGGAACGTCAATCTGCAGTCGGTGAAGGCTGTCGTGAACGGCGCGTCCAAGCGCATTCGTGTATGCACCAGCTGCATTAAGAGTGGCAAAATCACCAAGGCTTAGTCGGCTCACATCTTTCAGTTTTTCGACGGAGCCCCGTCCACTTAAGGACGGGGTTTTGTTGTGCACGGATTCGAAATCGGATTTTAATGGCTGGACGGTTTCAGCGGATTTTCCCAGGAAAAGCTCGCTGCATCCAGCCCTTGCGGCGACCAGACCTTCACGATCGCCTCTGCTAATTTGCCCAGAGTCTTCTCTGCTTCGTTGTCACCGGTCCAGCGTTGGTCGGCGTTGTTGTAGGTAAATCCGGCAATCACAATTGGCCCATTTCGGCTGGCAATAAGTGCCACGTCGTTCCGCACCTGGTTTAAGGCGCCGGTCTTGTTGGCAATGGCAGAACCTGCTTCGCTGGTGTCCAGGGTTTCCAGATAGCGCGGCAAACTGTCGCGATCCTGTTGGTTACGCAGCATGTGTAGAATAGCCCCGCAGATTGGACCATCCGACGCCAAAGGCGGCCCGCCTTTCAGGTCAAGCCGGCACTCGGCAAATCGCGTCATGATGGATGCCATCTCCCGCGCAGTTGTCTTACCCAACCCAAATAAAGGCTGATCAGCTGGCATGGGACCAGTGGCCGGAACATAGACTTTCTTGTAAAGCCAGGTCTGTTTCAGGCCGTCTTCCTGCAGAGTTGCGTTGATATGTGCCAGGCCGAGGCGGTCAATGGCCATGTTGGTGGCGGTGTTGTCACTTAGGACCACCATCAGGGTAAGTACGTCGCGCAAGGTGAGTGAAATAGGTGGCGTAAGCTCGCCCAGCACTCCTGAGCCCTCCACCTGGTTTGGCTTAGTGAGGACCAGCCGCTCTTCCAGGTTCGCTTTACCGGCGCGAATCTGCTCAGCCGCATCAAGCAGAATTCCCATTTTGATGGTGGAGGCCGTCTTCACAGGAACGTCCGGCGAAAGGGACGCCGTCGCACCCGTCTTCAGGTTGTGGGCATAAAGCGTCACGATGCCGTGATGTGCCGCGGCAATCGCGTTGAGTTGTGCGTCGAGGGCAGTATCTTCGTGGTTCGCACGCGGCTGCGCCCAGTTGACTGGAGCGGCCGCGAGCAAAAGAAGGAGGGCAAGCTGGAATCCGCGGGAACTCATTGCGCAAAGTATCGCAGAATCGGCGCTACTCGGCTTTCGTAAATGTCAGCGAGGCCGAGTTGATGCAATAGCGCATGCCGGTTGGCCTGGGACCATCGGGAAAAACATGCCCCAGGTGGCCGCCGCACCGTGCGCAGGTTACTTCCACGCGACGCATGCCAAAGCTCAGATCCTCGTGCTCTTGCACGGCCTTTGAATCGGCCGGAATCATGAATGCCGGCCATCCGCAGCCGGAATCATACTTGGCGCCGGAGTTGAATAACAGCGCCCCGCAGCCGGCACAGTGATAATCGCCAGATTCGAAGTTGTATTCCAGAGGCCCGGTAAAGGCACGCTCCGTGCCCTTTTCGCGGAGGACATGGTACTGCTCGGGCGAAAGCTGCGCCCGCCACTCCGCTTCGCTCTTTACCACCTTTTCAACGGGATTTCCGTTCATTTTCATCTCAGTCTTCATACCTGTTAGATGGAGTTGCTGCACGAAAGATACAGACCCGCTAGATCTCTGCGATGAGCTCAATCTCTACCAGGACGTCTTTGGGCAGACGCGATACTTCCACCGTCGACCGTGCCGGCGGTGTCACGCCTTCAGGCGCAATGTACTTGCCGTAAATCGCGTTCATTTCAGCAAAGTCACCAAAGTCTTTCAGGAAGACGGTTGCCTTCACGGTCTTATCAAGGCTCGTTCCTGCCGCCTCCAGCACAGCCTTCAGGTTATCCATTACGCGGGTTGTTTGTTCGGCAATTCCGCTGGCGACGACATGCCCCGTTTCAGGGTCAAGGGCAATTTGCCCTGCGGTAAAAACAAGATTGCCCACGCGAATAGCCTGTGAGTAAGGGCCTATGGCCGCGGGCGCCGATGCGGTGTTTACAAGCGTCTTCGTCATGCCTCGATTGTAGTGCTCTTGAGCTGACCTATTTCCAGACAGCGAGAATACTGCCGACCGTAAGCAACCCCACGAGCCAGTAGCCGTTGTTAATTAGAACGTACGCAAATGGCCGTCCCTCGTAGATGCTTTGGGGATAGTTGGGCGCGATAAAGAAGCCTGCCCAGGTGAGTGCGCCGATGATAAGGCCCCACTCGATAGTTGACGCGCCAGACCAAAGGATGAAATGGGCCAGAATGAAGGAGAGGAGCAGGTCCCCAATGAAGGAGCCGATCATCCCCTTGTAAACGCCCTTTGGCTTTTCGCCCATCTGACGGCCAACGATGGCAACCCATGGTTTGGCAAACAGCAGTGGCGAATACCAGAAGGCGCCTAGAAACCACAGGAATAGGGCACTGACAAGAATGGCCCAGGGATTGAATGCATGCTGTATATGATGCATGTGGAATCTCCTCTATTGCCGACTGGAAGGCTTGGAAGTGCCGGATGCCGGAAAGGTAGCCGCACCACAAAATGTGCCAAGACGTATACAGGCAGTCAAGAGAAAAGCATTGCTTGCTCAGGCATCTCAGCCTGGTGATTTGACACCCGTGTGCAACAGCGCAATGGCTTTCTCAAACCGGGCCATACGTGTCTCTTCCTTCTTGGCTTCGGTAATCCAGCGCACGTACTCTTTGCGGTTTGTGTAACTTAGATTCTCAAAGAAAGCCAATAGACCTTCCTTCTTGAGAGCTGCCCTAAATTTGGGCGGAATCTCCACCGTGCGCACGCATTCATCGCGCTCGACAGTAACGGTTACAGTGTCGCCCGGTCCTTTTCCGATCTTTTCACGAATGGCCTTGAGCATGGGCAACATGTACTCAGGCCTGCCATACTTCACCATCGTTCCGGTATAGGGAACGCCGTCAAATGTCACCTTCACCGGCACCTGTCCGCGCGTGCCGAATTCCCTTTCCACGTCATAGGGAAACAACACGCAGGCACCTGACCCTGAACCTTCTATCTTCGCTTTGAACTTGTATTGCTTCATGCGGAATTTGCTCTAGGTTGATGCGTGGGTTCAATCTTCCATACACGGACTCAGAGTGCAAGCCGAAGGCAAGAGGCAATTCTAGATCGAGGCAGGAGCAATCAAAATCCCACCTCTACACACGCTTAGTCGCGCGGCAAAGGTGGGATCGGTTCGAAATTGTGCTGAAATGCGGCTCTGGCTTAGACCAGCTTCGCATCCAGTGTGATCTCTGTGTTGTTCGCAAAGAGCTTCGAAATCGGGCAACCTGCCTTGGCATCTGCTGCGGCCTTGTCGAAAACTTCCTGGGTCGCTCCGGGTACGCTTGCCGTCGTGGTAAGCGCAATCTTCGTCACCGCAAAGCCTGCGTCGGTCTTGGCCAGCGTTACCGCGGCAGCCGTTTCAATCTTGTCCGGCGTAAGACCGGCTCCACCCAACTGTGCGCCGAGCGCCATGGAGAAGCAGCTGGCGTGCGCCGCCGCAATCAGTTCTTCAGGCGTTGTGCCCGAGTCTGCACCCTCAAAACGAGTGGCGAACGAATAGTTGGCGTCCTTCAACACGCCGGTTGCGGTGGAGATGGTGCCCTTGCCTTCCTTCAGCGATCCTGTCCAAACCGCACTTGCCTTGCTTGCCATAATTCCTCCTTGGGAAAATCTGTTTCCGGTGAGCTATCTCTTCGATTGGGGCAGCCCCTGCAATACGATGCCGGGACCGCGGCGAAGGTTGATGGTTCGGGAACCTGCCTTGAACCAACCGGCAGGCCGCCTCACTCTCTATGCTAATCTGTCGGGCATGCTCCCGCAGAGACCCGCGGCCCTTGACGCCGATTTTGCTGCTGAAGTTTCACAAAGTGGTGCGGCATGCGCCATTGAGGACCTGCCTGTAGACCATCACTGCCAGATTTGCCCCACCTGCAGCAGCCGGCTCACTGGCCACCGCTGCAAGCTGGTCTGCACACAGTGCGGATACTACCTGAGTTGCGCAGACTACTACTGAGACATTCGCCCCTTTTCATTTATCCGGGCATTTGCCACAGTATTGACAAAAAATCCTACTGCCCCTACCTTCATGGGAAGACACCCCTCATGAACGCCATGAAACGCTCTCTTCATACCGCACTTTCCTGCTGTTGTCGCTGGCTCCCGCTCAGCGATTAGTGCGTTCTTCGGCTTAATCCCTCATTTTCAACATCACTGAATTCAAACGCGAGGCCTTGTGTCCGCTTTCGTTCTGCCGACCTTTTGTCCGATCCCCACGCAGTTCCCTCCCACGGAGCTGTTTTGCCCGTGCGCGCCGACGCACTGCGGCCGATGTTCGCTGAAGCGCAGCATTACTGGCCATGATTGTTACCCGGTGAACCAGGGCATTCCATAAAAGGCACAGTTCTGTTGAACTGCGCGCTCTTCATTGCGCAAGGAGCGACTTCATGTTTCGAACAACTGTTTTAACGTTTTCTCTGATCGGCGTAGCGGCATCAGTGCTAGCACAGACAAACAACGCACAGCCAATCACAACGCTGCAGGACCTGCAGACCTCTTTGGCAGACATTAAAGCTCTGCTTGCAGCCCAGGCGCAGGAGCTTGCCGCACAGCGCCGGCAGCTTGAAGCACAAAAGGCGCAAATAAGCGCTCTACGCTTGCAGATCGACCAGCAGTACACGAATTTAACCAGCAATGCAGACGCCGGTACTGTCACTGCCTTTTCTTCGGATTCGATTGCCGTGAAAGATGCAATCGACCTCCGTACCGGTGTCGAGGCTCTCGCGGCCAGCAATGTCACGACTGCCGTTTCTCCAGCCGCCGAGAGCGTACCCGGTACCGCACAACAAAAGCCGCCTGCGCGCGTAGTCATGTCAAACGAATCGTCGGACGCGCCACTTTCTATTCGCTTCGGGCATGGCTCGCTCACACCGGGCGGCTGGGTTGACTTTACGTCGTACTATCGTTCGACCAACGTGGGCAGCGGATTGGGGACGGCCTTTGCATCTATTCCATACAGCAACACCGTTGGCGGCGGTTTGAGTGAGACCCGCTTCACCGCACAGAGCTCGCGTATTTCCATCCGCGCTGATGAGCTATTCGGTGCAACGCGCGTTTTCGGCTATGCCGAAGCAGACTTCAACGGCTATTTGCCTGCGAATGCCTACGTGAGTACGAATTCCGATTCTCTGCGGCTGCGCGTGTATTTTGCAAATCTGTCGCGAGGCAGGTGGGAATTTCTTGGCGGACAAAGCTGGTCGCTACTTACACCCAATCGTGCAGGAGTCTCGCCCTTCCTTTCTGAGATTTACAACACACAGCATCTCGATACGAATTATCAGGTCGGTCTTACCTATGCGCGCCAGGCTCAGTTGCGTGTTGTCTATCATGCCACGCCGCATCTCGCGCTTGGCTTCTCGGCAGAAAATCCAGAGCAATATACCGGTAGCGCTGTCACATTCCCAACGCTGTTCAACACATCGCAGGCCGATCTTGGTTCCTCATCGGGCGGGGCCACCGCAACACCCACCCTGCATCCCGATCTGATTGCCAAGCTTTCCGCCGATGGACATTGGGGGCCGCGGCCTCTTCATGCGGAAGTCGCCGGTCTGCTGACTCCCGTCGCCATTCTTACCCCCGCATCAATTACAGGCACAACCCGAACAAAGGACGTTCGCGAAGGCTCAGGCATCTCGGCTGCCGTCAACATTGCGCTGTCACAAAATCTGCATTTCATAAGCACTGCATTTTGGAGCGACGGTGGCGGGCGTTACATCGGCGGCCTGGGACCCGCCTTCGTCGTACAGCAGAATGGCACGGTGAGCTCACCATTCTCCGTGGAACTGCTTCATTCCGGCTCCGCTATCGCATCAGTTGAGTGGCGCGTGAGGCCTAAGACCGTGTTCTCGCTTACTTACAGTGGTGTGTATTTTGATCGTGTCTACGCGGTCGATCCGAGTACTGGCAAGTTTGTCGGATATGGATTTCCGGGCAGCGCTAACACCAACAATCGCGCGCTGCATGAGGCAACCTTTGCAACGCAGACCACACTTTGGAAGCATCCGGGCTATGGCGCTGTTCAGATCATCACGCAGGGCTCGTACATCGAGCGAACCCCCTGGTATGTTGCGCCAGCGAGTCCGCAAAGTGCGCATGTATTCGCCGGATACACAAACCTGCGCTACGTTCTGCCTTAGTAAGTCGGCGAATGCATACATTTCCAGCGAAGAGCTTTAGCGCTTTTCGCTGGCCTTGCGCGCAGCCTCGAACTCGTCGCCTGCGTTCCACTCAATCGGTTTTGACTGCTCGCTTGCCAGCCAGCCAAGCACAAAGCCGAAGCGCGCAAGTTTTGCGTCGCCGCGAAAATCCCAGTCGTGGTGAAATTCGTCTGAAGGCTGGTGGTAATGGTGAGCAACAAAATCGGCGAATTTCGCCTTGCCCCACGCTTCATCATGGCCTTCAAAATGTGTTCCCTGATCCACGGAGAATGCTGGAATTCCTACCCGCGCCAAGGAGAAATGATCGCTGCGATAGTAGAGGCCGGCCATGGGGTTTGGATCAGGCAAGAGCTGGATGTTGAAATCCTTTGCGACTGCTTCAACCGTGGGCCAAAAGGTAATGCGTTCGGCACCATTCAGATCAGCCGACAATGGAATGCCAATGGGCAGCAGCATGTCGTAATTCAGGTCCAGAGCGATCTGCCCTGCGGGGATCGGCGGATGCATGCCCAGATATTGCGAACCGAGCAGCCCCTGCTCCTCGGCTGTAACAGACGCAAAGTACATGTCATGCGGAGGCAGTTCTTTTGACTGGGCGTACGCGCGCGCCATCTCAAGCAAAATGCCGCAGCCTGTGCCGTTATCTGCTGCGCCGTTGTAAATTCCGTCGCCCTTCGCATCAGGATCGATGCCGAGGTGATCATAGTGCGCGGTGTAGAGGACAGCTTGCCCGTCGTGATTCTTACCTGAAACTTTGGCTAGTACGTTGTTGCTCACATAATGCCGCACGCGGCTCACCATGTGACCCTTCAGCTTCACCGGAAGTTCAACCGGATGGAATCCGCGCTTCCCTGCCCGCTCGATCGCCTCGTCAAGGCTGCCCATACCCGCCAAGGTGAACAGCGACTGCGCCACGTCATGTTGAATCCATGCAGCACCACGCAGCGTGGCGAGGGGATCGCCCACCAGAAAGCTCTTCTCAATGGCCTGCGAGTTGCGCACCACCTCCCAGGGATAGCTGGCCAAGTCTGTGCGATGAATCACTAGCACACCCAATGCTCCCCGTCGCGAAGCCTCTTCGTACTTGTAGGTCCAGCGGCCGTAATAGGTCAGCGCTTCACCCTTGAAGAACTTCACGTCGTTTGACGGCGGCTCATTGACGATGACGAGGGCGATCTTCCCTTTCAGGTCGATGTCCTTTCCGTCCGCGCCCTTGTAGTCGTCCCAGTTGTACTCTGGCGCATCAATTCCATAGCCGACAAAGACAATTGGCGCGTCGAAGTCCGCTTCGGTCTGGCCGGTTTCATCCTTGGCAACAATCTGCGATCCGTAGGCAAGCTGCATGGGCGCACCGTGTTCCGGCACGAATGAAAAATGCGTCTTGTCTTCAACGGTGTGGACGGCGTAGAGCGGCACGCGCTGGAAGAATGTTCCGTTGTCACCAGCCGGCTCGAGCCCTTCCAGCGCGAATTGCGTGGCAATGTAGTTCGCGGCAAGCTGCCCGCCGCGCGTTCCGGGCCCGCGCCCTTCCAGGAGGTCGAGCGAAAGAAACTTCACCTGTGCGCTAATCTTTGCCGGGTTAATCGACTCCGCCGCTGCCCGTGCCGCAGGCGGCAACCCCTTCACCTCAGGCACAGTGACCTTCTCTATCGATTGCGCGTGAGTAAACAATCCAAGGGTGAACATGAAGACAACGAACAGAGCGCAGCGTCGCATGATTCAATCTCCAGGTTTGACTCTTTATTGAATAGGATTCTAATTCTTCACGATTTCTTTCTCTTTGCTGGAGCTGACATTCGAGGCACGAACGCCTATCAAATGCGCACGTTGCAGAATCTTCCGTGTCAGCCCCGTGAGGGCCATCTCTCCGGCAAGGCCCAAGGCAACCCATTTTCTTTCACCGTTCTGAACCGTCAGCGAATTCACTTTCCGTTCCGGTACATTGCGTACGCGTACGTAGTAGTTCACCTGCATGATGGCGTGACGCACGGTCATGCACAGGTCCCGCTCAAGAAAATCTGCCTCATGAAGCAGGGGCAACTCCCACAGGCCGGGCATCACCGATTCCGTTGCGGGCCGCTGCTCCAGCAGCACTTCGCGTGTGGCTACTTTTGAATTAGGCCGCAAACGCACGCTGAGGCATCGGCCCACTTCTTCGCTCAGCATGCGCGGACGAGGTGCCGTGGCGTGTTCGCCTTTCGTGTCACACATGGCCACCAGCGGACAAAGCATGCACTGAGGATTGCGCGGCAGGCAGACTGTCGCTCCAAGCTCCATCATGGCCTGATTGAAATCACCGGGCCGCGCCGGGTCAACAAGCACCGTCGCAAGCGCTTCCACTTTCTTTCGCAGAGTGGTTCCACCGCTGCGCCGCGACGCGGACCAGCCCTGAAGCCGACATAGTACCCGTTCCACATTACCGTCCACCACGGCGACGCGCTCATTATGCACAATACTCGAAATAGCCGCGGCGGTGTACGCACCAATGCCGGGCAGGGTGCGCAATTCTTCGGCAGTCGTCGGCAGCATGCCGTCCCCGTGCTCCACCACAAACTGCGCGGCCTTGTGGAGCATGCGTGCGCGACGGTAGTAGCCTAATCCGCTCCAGAGTGCCAGCACATCCTGCTCCGGAGCCTCAGCCAGCGCTCGAATTGTTGGAAAGCGCTCAAGGAACGCGCGGTACCGATCAATCACTACGGCAACACGAGTCTGCTGCAGCATGATCTCGGAAACCCAGATTGCGTAGGGATCACTGGTCTGCCGCCATGGCAGGTCGCGCCGCGCCGCCTCATACCATTGCAGCAGCATCGTGCGCAAAACGGGAAGTGCGCCATGGGCAATCTCAGCTTGGGGCATGTCCTCAGCTTAAGACATGTGCGCCCTTCCACACTCACATACCGGAGGGCACACGCCTTCATCCCTTAAGTACCGAAATCTTCAGCTCATTAAATCCGCAGCCAGTTGCGGCGCGGCCTTCAGCGCATCGTCAATCTGCGCCTGGTCCTTACCGCCGGCCTCTGCAATCTCAGGTTTGCCGCCTCCGGAACCGCCAACGAGTTTAGCCACGGCGCCAACCAGCTTGCCTGCCTGAATGCGCTTCGTAAGTCCTGGCGTTACTCCGGCAATGATGGCCACCTTGCCCTCAGGCTGTGCCGACGCCAGAACCACAACGCCCTCGCCCAGCTTCTGCTTCAGGTTGTCGACGAGAGTGCGAAGTTGGCCGCGCTCCAGCATGTCCGCGCGATGCGTCAGCAACTTGATGCCTTTGACGTCCACTGCATGAGCAAGTGCATCATCCAATCCGCCTGCAGCCGACTTCATGCGCATCTCGTCCAGCTCGCGGCGGAGCTTCTTCAACTCGTCGTCCTGCGCAGCAAATTTTGCACGCAGGCCTTCCGTCAGGTTTTCAGCCGTTGGAACGTATTGACCGGCCAGCTTGGCTAGGTCAAAGTCCTGCCGGAAGGTAGCCAGCGAACCGAGACCGCTGATAGCTTCTACCCGGCGCACACCCGAACTTACCGATGACTCTCCGGTCAGCTTGAGCAGACCAATCTCACCAGTCGCGTTTGTATGCGTACCGCCGCATAGCTCGGTTGAGAATCCATCAGAAAGCCGGACCACGCGCACCTTATCACCGTACTTTTCACCGAACAATGCCATTGCATGATATTCATTCACAGCAACATCAATCGGCACATCGACCAGCGTCTCTACTGTCGCATTGGCCAGCACTTCGCGATTGACGATGTCCTCGATCTCCTGGAGTTCTTCATCGGCTACCTGCGCAAAGTGCGAGAAGTCGAAACGCAAGCGCGAAGAATCAACGGACGAGCCGGCCTGCTTGACGTGCGTACCCAGCACCTGGCGCAATGCCGCATGCAGCAGGTGCGTGCCGGTGTGGTTGCGCTTGATGGCATTGCGGCGTTCGCCGTTGACCACGGTCTTTACCGCGTCGCCGACGGCGAGATCCTGCTTGAGGACAGCCTTGTGCGCGCGCACGCCCTGCACGGGGGCAACGCAGCCAAGAATCTCGGCAACCGGGCTGTTTCCGTCCGGGCTCAGGAAGAAGCCCATGTCGCCCACCTGACCGCCAGAGTCGGCATAAAAGCTTGTGTGATCGAGAACGACTTCGACGGAGTCGCCTGCGGATGCAGCGGGCACACCGACGCCATCTTTCACGATCGCCAGGACTTTGCAATCGGTTGATTCAAGCTGGCGATAGCCTTCGAAGACCGTCTTCGGCAAGTCTCGGAATGCTGGGCTTGCGGTCTTCTGTGCGCCGCCTTTCCATGAGGCGCGGGCACGAGCCTGCTCTTCGGCGCGGGCTGACTCAAAGCCTTCCAGATCGAAGGCGACATGCGCATCACGGGCTGCGTCCATCATGAAGTCGAGCGGCAGACCGAAGGTTTCGTAGAGATGGAAAGCCTTCGCTCCGGTGAAGTCGCCCTTCAGCTCTTCGTTGAGCCGAGTGAGACCAACCTTCAATACTCGATCGAATTGCTTTTCTTCGGCTTCGACCACTTTGCTTACGCGATCGGCTGAATCGATGAGCTCCGGATATGCACCCTGCATCAGATCGCGGACTGCGTAGACCATCTGGCACATGAAGGGCTGCTCCTGCCCAAGCAGGCGGCCGTGCCGAATGCCGCGGCGGAGAATCTTGCGCAGCACGTAACCGCGGCCCTCATTCGAAGGCAGCACTCCATCCGAGATGAGGAATGTGGCAGCGCGGGCGTGGTCAGAGATGATGCGCAGCGATGCGTTGCCCACATCGTTCTTCACACCGGTCAACTCGGCGGCGCGCTCGATGAGCGGCGTAAACAAATCCGTCTCAAAGTTGGAAATCTTGCCCTGCAGCACTGCGGCCACGCGTTCAAGGCCCATGCCTGTATCGATGGAGGGCTTGGGCAGCGGCGTCAGTTTATAGCCGGTTGTTTTGCCGCCTTCCACAATCGCGGACCGGTCGAACTGCATGAAGACGAGGTTCCAGATTTCGACATAGCGCGCATCATCCTGGCCAAAAGGCAGGTCTTTGCCGTGCTCGCTGGCTTCGAGGCCCAGATCAAAGAAAACCTCTGAGCAGGGACCGCACGGACCGGTTTCGCCCATCTGCCAGAAGTTGTCCTTCAAGCCGTACTCGAAGATGCGCTCCTTGGGAACGCCGACCGCCATCCAGAACTGCTCGGCCTCGTCGTCGCGCGGCACCCCGTTGGCGGGGTCACCTTCGAAGATGGTGACGTAGAGCTTGTCCTTGGGAATGCCCATCCACTCTTCGCTCGTGACCAGCTCCCAGGCAAAGGCGACGGCGTCTTTCTTGAAGTAATCGCCAAAGCTGAAGTTGCCGAGCATCTCAAAGAAGGTGTGATGACGGCGGGTAAAGCCCACATTCTCAAGGTCATTATGCTTACCGCCCGCGCGGACGCATTTCTGCGATGTGGTGGCACGCGCGTAGTCGCGCTTCTCCGCGCCAAGGAAGAGGTCCTTGAACTGGTTCATGCCAGCGTTGGCAAACAGCAGCGTGGGATCGTTGTGTGGCACCAAGGAGGAAGAGTGCACACGGCGGTGGCCCTTCGACTCAAAAAAGCGCAAAAAGAGTTCGCGAATTTCGTTACCCGAGCGGTATTGCATTGTTCTTCTAGTGTAATGGGGAGCGGGCCTGAAATGACTTATCTGCAGGCTGATTCGTCCTAATGAGAAGGAAGCTCGTTGGGAGGTCGATGGGCATGTCCTTGAGGAGAGCGCGGCTGGCGCGGACTGTGCTGCTGCTTGCAGAAGTAGTGCTTACAGCTTCCTGTGCGTTTGCAGGCGAATTGCACTGGAAGAAGGTGGCGCCATTGACCGATGTAGCCGCTTCTTACCGGCTGAAGGTTGGCCACGCAGTGTTGCAGGTAGATTTTGCGCCGGGAGATCTGGACCTTGGCACCACACCGGTTCTCGACCATATTGGCAAGGCGGTTTCGGCCATCGTTGCCTACTACGGGCGGCTTCCTGTTCAGCTTGGCTGCATATTGGTTGTTCCCGTTCCGGGGCGTGGAGGAGAACCGCATGGGACAACGTGGGGTGACATGCATGGATGCCCGGCGTTTACGCGGCTGGGCATTGGCCAGCACACCACACAGGCAGAATTGGATAACGATTGGGTGACGACGCATGAAATGGTGCATTGGGCATTCCCCTCACAGCGGCGCGATCACCACTGGATTGAAGAGGGACTTGCAACCTATGTGGAACCGCTGGCCCGTGTGAAGACCGGCGAGCTGACCG
Source organism: Acidobacteriota bacterium (assembly GCA_028876335.1). Taxonomy (GTDB): domain Bacteria; phylum Acidobacteriota; class Terriglobia; order Terriglobales; family Acidobacteriaceae; genus Telmatobacter. The sequence goes on along the minus strand of JAGWSG010000163.1, from coordinate 2,878 downwards.
CCGAAAAAGTGTGGCATGACATGGCGCGCGATATGCACCAGGGCGAACCGCAGACAGGCGATGAAGGGCTGGACCGGACGCATACATGGGGACGCACGTATTGGGGCGGTGCCATGTTTTGCATGATGGCGGATATTGCGATCAGGCGCGAAACGCATAACCGCAAAGGACTTGAAGATGCGCTGAAGGCGATTGTGGGTGCTGGCGGAACAATCGACCAGCAGTGGCCGCTGGAGAAAGCATTTGAGATTGGCGATAAGGCCACGGGGACGCACGTGCTGATGACGATGTATGCCAAGTGGAAAGACGCGCCCGTGAATGTTGATTTGGAAAGAGTGTGGGCGCAACTTGGAGTTCAGTTGAAGGGTGACACGGTTAATTTTGTGCCGTCTGCACCAATGACAAAGATCCGCGAGGCGATTGCCGGCGACTCCACAAAACGCATGCAGGCAGCGCTGTAACCTCATCGCAGCTCGATCAGTCCTATGAGGGTCTACTTCACAGGAGGAATGAATGTTGTCTGCCACCATACCTTCAAGCTACAGAAAGATTCGCACCGCTACTCTTGCTCTTACAGCATGCGCACTGCTCGTGACTTTGGCCGCACTTCCAGCGCGTGCTGCAACGCCGAATGTGGGCGACAAAGCGCCGGACTTTGCGCTGAAAACGCCTGAGGGGAAATCCGTCAGCCTGCATGGGCTACTTAAAAAAGGGCCGGTTGTACTGATTTTGCTGCGTGGGTACCCCGGCTACCAGTGCCCCTACTGCCAGCGGCAGGCGCATGACTTCCAGGTGAATGCGGAAAAGTTTGCGGACAAGGGCGTGCAATTGCTACTTGTGTATCCCGGACCTGCGGCTGACCTTGGAGAACATGCGAAAGAGTTTCTGAACGGCTATGAGAAACTGCCGACGAACTATCACCTGGTGCTCGACCCTGATTATGCCATGACACGTGCATATGATCTGCGCTGGGATGCGCCGCGCGAAACTGCTTATCCTTCCACCTTTGTATTGAATCGCAATGGCGTTGTGACCTATCGCAAAATCAGCCACACACATGGCGACCGGACAACAGCAGATGAAATTCTGGGCGAGTTTGGCAAGGCGATCTAAAAGGCTACTCTTCGCTGTTGCACGATGAGTCTACGTCGATGGTTTCGAGCGCAACCAGCGACTCGTCGGGGACATCCCACTGGCGGAGGATTTTGTAGATGACGCCGGTGGAGAAGCCGGCGGCTACGAGGCGGCGCATGATGCGCGCCGTCTCTTTTTCATTGGTGGGTTTGCGGAGGCGCTTGCGCTCAAGATGCTGACGGGCAAGCGCTTCTTCGTTGGTATCTTCGTAGCGGGCTTCGATGGCCTGCTCGGCCACCTCGCGTGGAACACCTTTCTGCGCGAGCTTCTGGCGGACGGAGCGTTGGCCGAGTTTCTCATTCTCCTGGCGAAGCCGCGTGAAAGTCTCTGCATACGATTTGTCGTCGAGATATTTCTGTTCCTTGAGACGCGCGATAACCGAAGCTGCGATCGCTGCTCCGCGCGGGCCCTGTTCGACGCGCGCGTTGAGCAGCCGGCGCAACTCGACTTCCGTGCGCATGCGCCGGCCCAGAGCCTTTACCGCGTAGTCGTAAAGCGCCTGCTCGCTGAGCGGCTCGCGCGCCTTCTTCGGTCTGGATTGAAACGACATACGCTGACCGTTCTAAATGGTTGCGCGCGTGTATTGCGTGGGCTCAGGTGCACCGAGCGGCTCGAGTTTCAGCGACTCCGAATTCACGTTGATGGTGATGTATTCGCCACTGTCTTCGAGGAGGCCTGAGAGAGACAGCTTGACCCCGGTGGCCGAGTGGATGGTCGCTGGAATGACGTTCTCCGTGGCGATGCCGGGCTGGTCCGTGTCGACGGATTCGCAACTGAAAGAGCCTTCCAGCAGATAAGTGGGCAGATTGGACGAGTCGATTTCCATCTCCGCGTTCTCAAAAGCGAGCCGAATTTCCTGGCGCAGAAGGCCCGGCGCAGCGGCTTTGCCGTCATTCGCTTCATTGCGAATGGCGCGCAGGTGAATGCTGACGTGCGGGGCATCCTGCTCAATGGCGACGAGGATACTGTCACGAATGGCATAAAAACTTGGCAATTGAATTACTCCTTTGCGCGTGTTGCCGCGCTTCTTTGATGTGTAAGGTACGGCTCATCTATTTTGCAGGTGCAGTCCATTGGTCCACCCAGTCATTCACGGTCGTCCACCAGAGCTCAGAGTTCTGCGGCTTGAGCACCCAGTGACCTTCGTCTGGGAAGTAAAGCATCTTTGAGGGTACACCGAGCAGTTGCAGTGTATCGAAGAGCTGGAAGCCTTCGCTGACGTCGAGACGGTAGTCGCGCTGCGAGTGAACGACGAGCGTGGGCGTTTTGAAGTTTTTGGCGTAGAGCGAGGGGGACCATTTGCGGAAGGGGTTCTCCGCATCAGGTTTGCCATAGTAATCCCACGGATGGCCTTTGAACTCCCAGATGTTGAACCAGTCTTCTTCTGTGGAGCCGAAGGCAGACTCGGCGTTGAACATGCCGTCGTGCGTGACGATGCACTTGAAGCGGTTTGTGTGGCCGAGGATCCAGTTGGCCATGTAGCCGCCGTAGCTGGCGCCGAGCGCGCACTCGCGGTTTTTATCGATGAAGGGGTAGTGCGCTTCGGCGTAGTCGAGGCCGGTCATCAGATCGGTGTAGGGTTTGCCGCCCCAGTCGCCGTTGACGCCGTCGACAACGGCCTGGCCGTAGCCGGTGGAGCCGCGCGGGTTGACCATAACGACGACGTAGCCGTTGGCGGCAAAGAGCTCGGGATTCCAGCGGTAGGACCAGGACTGGTCCCATGCGCCCTGCGGACCGCCGTGGA
>JAGWSG010000015.1 GCA_028876335.1 Acidobacteriota bacterium | reverse complement strand
TCATCGTCTGAAGCAAAGCGCAGGCCGATGAGCTGGTCTTCTGTGAGCTTGTAGATTTGTGCGTGCCACTCGGTGGGTGCGAGCGCTTGCAAGCGCAGCCGTTCTTCCAGGCGAATGATACGGTCCTGCACCTTTAAGGGATAGGTGCGTAACTTGATGATTGGCACAATCGCCAGGAGCGAAAGGACGAGATACCAGGCTGGGGCCAACTCATGATGGCGGTACAGATGGAAACAGGCAAAGACCAGGTTGGCCAGGTAGAGAACGAAAATGACGCCGTGAAAGGCGGGATCGAAACGGGCGTGGTTCTTGAGGTTTTGCGGTTCAGTGCTCATAGTTTTGCTCGAACGCATTCAAGTCTAACTCAGCCGGCAGGTTTACCGGCGCCGGTTCATGCGCGGCTGGTTCAACTCCCGGCAAAGTAAAGGTGGTCGTATCGATTGTCGCCTTCAGTGGCAAGTTTTCAATGGGGCCATCCAGTGGGGCGGGAGGAACAGTCAGATCTGCCAGATTTTCAGGCATAAGCACAGTGGGGTGTCTGGGAATGAAGTGATATCGACCGCGAACCAGATAGTCGACAACAAGCGCGCCCGCAATGTATGGATTCGCAATGGCGATGGGTATGGCGTACGCGGTTGTGACAAGAGACTCCGAAATATCCTTGTTGTGTCGGCTCTGGCGGCGATAACCGGGAACTTGCGGTATCACGAAGACGGTCAACTGCAAATCGGGGTGTCTACGGCTATATTTCACCAGCTTATGCGCCACCTGCTTGGGAGTGGTCATGCCTGCATCCGGGAAGAAGCTGCGGTGAAACTTGCCGGGAAAGTATTTGCCCAATTGCACGCGGGCAAAGTCGGCACAGTTATTGAACAAAAGCTGGAAGTGCGACTCATTGGGCCCTGAGTTGAGCCGCTCCATCATGGCGTAGTCTTGCTCCGGCGACGTGTTAAAGCGGAAGGCAAAGATGCGGCGCTCGTAGGCTACTCCGATCAATTCACTCCAACCGCCGTGGAGCAGGCCGCCGCGCTTCACATCTCCCAGGACCATGAGGTGCTGCTCGTAGTAATGGTCGCGGAGCCGGTCGACAAACTCTTTATCGACGCGCGAAGGCACGTGATTGGGATTATCAACCGAGTAGAGATAGGGGACGAGGGGAATGGCAATCCAGTCGTAACCGGCTATTCCCTGGTAACGCGCAATGACCGAGCCAAGCTCTCCGGGGCGGCAGGGACGCAAGTGCGTCGGCGTCTCGGCGCAAATACGTTGGAAGTAAAGCGCAGTATGGCCAGTGGGATTGAGTGCGCCGAAAAAGCCGTACGGCTCTTCCATCAGGAGCGCCGCCTGGCCAAAGGTTCGCGTCGCCGAAAGACCAAAAAAAGCAAAAAACGCGAGAACCAATGCGATGTTGCGTTGTGCGCGCAGCAAGGGCAAGTGTCCTCCAGGGGGGATCGGGTTTTTGCTCTCCCTTGCTACCAGTATGAAGGACTGGAATCCAGAATCAACAAGGAAGAGGCTACTGCAGTGACTTCAGGAACGGCTGCTTGGCCCGGTGCTCACCCTTGATTTGGGTGATTTGACGGTGAACAGCCTGGCCGAAAAAATACCTCATTCAATTCGATGCACAAAGTGAGTGGCTCGCCATGGGATCTCTAAGATAGAGACCCCATATGCTTGAAAGTGTTGCTTTCTAGACTAATTAGAAGCAGGCAAAGAAGGGGCGAAAGACGGGAAGATGCTATTTCTGTTAGTTTTCTTTCTTCCGGTTCTGCTGTTGAAAAATGCACCCCGTGATCTGGATTTTTCCTGAAAGGAAATCTGTGGAAATACGCTCTATCAAAATTGTTCGACTGTTGATGATGTTGGTCCCCGCTGCGGTAATCGCTTTTTCGCAACCTGGAGCATTGGCGCAGGTAACACTGCCAAGTGTGTTGTCGAGCCACATGGTCGTGCAGCGCAATCTGCCGGTTCATGTCTGGGGCATGGCAACACCCGGTGAACATGTTACGGTGGCATTTCGCGACGAGTCGCGCACGGTGCAGGCCAGCGCGCTGGGCAAATGGAGTGTGTATCTGAAACCGGGTGAGGCGGGCGGGCCGTTCACCATGACGGTGAGGGGAGAGGCTCCGGCGGAAAGGCAAACGCTGGACGACATACTGGTGGGAGACGTGTGGCTGGCGTCTGGCCAGTCGAACATGGAGTTCCAGATGAGCCGAGCGGCAACGGCAGCCGAGGACTTGCCGAAGGCGGGGATTCCGGAAGTCCGACTACTGCTTGTGCACACAGTTGCCTCAGACTACGCGCAGCCAGACATCGAGACGGATGGGTGGAAGGCTTCCACACCGGAAAGCGCGAAGGATTTCTCTGCAGTGGCGTGGTACTTTGCGCGAGAGATTCACGAGCGCGAGCACGTCCCGATTGGCGTGATTGATTCGACCTGGGGTGGTACGGTGGCCGAGGCGTGGACGCGCTTTACGGCACTGGCCGAAGATGCAGCGCTTGCCCCCGTGCTGGCCAACTGGGGCCGCATGACCGACGACGAAGTGGATGCAGAGCTGCGCGTGAAAAATGAGGCGCGGCTGGTGGCCGAAGCGAAGACCCAGGGGAAGCCTGCGCCGCTTTTGCCGTGGCATCCGCAACTGCGCAGCTGGGGGCCCGGCATGTTGTGGAATGGCATGATTGCGCCGCTGACGCCGTTCCCGATTCGAGGAGTGATCTGGTACCAGGGCGAGAGCAACAGCAAGTTATCGCGTTTTGCCTATTACGACCGCACGATGCGCACGCTCATGGAAGACTGGCGCAGGCAGTGGGGCATAGGAGCGTTTCCGTTTCTCTACGTGCAGATTTCAAATTTCAAATCGACGCCGCTGGAGGACTGGGCAAGTCTGCGTGAACAGCAAGTGCGCACGCTGGGTTTGTGGAATACAGGGATGGCAGTCACAATCGATATCGGTAACCCGGACGATGTGCACCCGACAGACAAAGTGGATGTAGGGCACAGGTTGGCGCTGTGGGCACGCGATTTGAGCTATGGCGAACACGTGGAGGATTCCGGCCCGCTGTTCCGGCAGGCGGTGCCGGAGGGCGCTGCAATGCGCGTCTGGTTTGATCACGCGGAGAAGCTTGAGTTCAAGGATGGCGGTGCGACAGGTTTTGAAATAGCCGGTGCAGATGGACAATTCGTACCAGCCATAGCGCGCATTGAAGGAAATACGCTGCTGGTGTCGAGTCCACAGGTGGCTCATCCAGAGAATGTGCGCTATGGATGGGCGAACAGTCCGGAGTGCCATCTGTTCAACGGCGAAGGACTACCTGCATCGCCGTTTACGTCCGTACGTTAGGCGATTGCTTCGTGTCATCGCGCTCTGGGACGATGATGGTGGTTTCCTGAATTTCAATCAGGCCACTGCCTGTGCGCTTCTGAATTTCAGGAAGTACGGCATTGACCTTCTCCTGTGTATCTATAAAGACAATCACGACGGGAAGAAAGTCGGAGATGTCGAGCAGGTGGGCCGAGTGCATACGATGCTCTCGGCCAAAGCCTGCAACTCCTTTGTGAACCGTTGCGCCTGCAATACCTGATTTGAAGAGAAAATCTAGAATGCTGGAGTACACCGGCACGCCGTGATGTTTGGCGCCTTCACTCAGATAAATAAGAACCTTAACTGCTTTGCCCGACATGAGCATAGTCACCTCTGGAGCGCGCTGCCAATTGCAGCAGTTGTGAACGAAGGATTTTGCACCTTTCCACGCTCCATGGCAAGACGCAATCCCTTTGCGTGCGGTTGAGGCCTAGACCAATTCACCGAGCACGATGCCGGCCCACGTTGCGACTAGGCCAAGTATCAGACTTCCGAGCGCGTAGAGTGCGGCAATGGTAAAGGCACCTTCACGCAGCGATGAGAGCGTCTCCCACTCATAGGTGGAGAACGTGGAGTAGGCGCCCACAAAGCCGATGGGGATCATGTAGCGCCATGCAGGATTCAGATCGGCTCGTTTGCTGATCAAGGTGATGGAGAAGCCGATGATGATGCAGGCGGACATGTTGATGACGAACGTGCCGTAAGGGAAGCGCGTGCCCATGCGGCTGCCGACTGCGGCGCCAACCCAATAGCGCGCGATGGCGCCAAGTGCGCCGCCCAATGCGATAAAGAGATATTTCTGCAAGAGATTCTCCCTGCGAGCGGTGCGCGGCAAGCCTATGACGCAAACCATGCAACCGTGCAACGCACGCCAAGTTGAATTTGTGCAGGGATCGCGCCGGGACATGACTCCGCGACAGGACTGCCTGCCAGGAGTCATCAGCAAACGGCCTATCAGCCGCTGCGGTTAAAGGGGAACTCCATCCCCGACACATTCATTACACTAGTTGTGCGATTGGCGTGTCAATGGCTGATTATGCCGCTCAATGCCCGGCCGGCTCATGGCTAAGGCGCTCCATGATGACAGCATCGCGTTTGGCCTGCCGGGTGAGCGAATCGAGATAGCCCTTCTCGCCGGGAGCGTGTGCGCCCTCGCCCAGCATGCCCACGCCAACGAGCCCGGGAAGAAACGGAGGGACGAAGGAGATGTCTCCAGCGCCGCGCGTCATTGGCCCAGCTTCCACCACGGGGCCGAGGCCGAGCGCGATGCTGATGTCGTTCCATTGATGCAGAAGTTCAACGCCGGCAGGCGTGCGCGCCATGGCGGGATAGGCACTGTCAAAAGTGATGGTGGCGCCGGTTTTGGGAAGATTCGCGGCAACAATTGCGCGCATCTTTTCTTCCACCCGCGCGGTTTGCTCGTCGCTGAGAGTGCGGATGTCGCCGTCGGCCAGT
>JAGWSG010000162.1 GCA_028876335.1 Acidobacteriota bacterium | reverse complement strand
GATGACTGCTCCATTCCGCGCGGAAGCCGTGGTGAGCGTGGGTGCCTGCACAGCTTGCGCGGCCGGGGAAGCCGACGCAGATGAGGTGCCACCGCAACCGCACACGATAAATGCGGATGCAAGCGTCGCATACGCCATCTTGGTTCTGCGGATGGACTTCCGAACAGCCATGATCGAGTTCAGATTTTTCACGGCTACCATGGAAACACCGGCATGCGCATAACGTCAACGCGCGGAATGCACGGGATGCTCGCAGACTCGATGCAAAGATTGGATGACTGCTTCAGTCAGCTCTCATCGGCAAGTGTCCAACCGCACATCGAATGGACATACTGGACAAAACCCTGACTTGGATGGCGCTACATGAATTTAACGGCCCGCAGTCAGCGCCTGCACCGGCACTAGCATGTCTTCCTTGCGCATCACCAGGTTGGTCGCATTCAAGGTCGCCAGCTCAAATCCATGGCCGTGGGTGATAGCGTCCGTTGGGCATGCTTCAACACAATAGCCGCAGAAGATGCAGCGGTTGTAGTCGATGTTGTAGACCTTGGCATAGCGCTCGGACGAGGAGATGCGAACTGCATCAGTGTTTTCCGCCGCCTCAATGTAGATGCAGTTAGACGGGCACGCAGCGGCGCATAGATAACAAGCGACACACTTTTCCATGCCGTTCTCGTCGCGCTGCAGCACGTGTGCGCCGCGGAATCGCGGCTGAAACTTTGCGCCGCGCATTGGACCGGGACCATCCGGGTAGTTCTCAACCTGTGTTGGCTCAAAAATCTCCCGAAACGTGATGCTCATTCCTTTGGCAATCGCGCTGATGTTGCCCACAATCGACATGCTTCCAGTATACGATGAAGGCCGAGGATGTTTCATCATGCGATCTGGAATCACGACAATTTCAGCCTGGATCAGTCTGGGGATTGCGTTCGGCTCGGCTTCAGGGCAACAGCACCCCAGCATGCCGATGGGGCCTCCACCGGAGCCGGACACCAGCCGAGTTCAGCAGGAGATGGAGACTCGGCCCGCAGACTCCTCGCTTCGAACTATCTTTGGAAAGAAACAAATGGAGTGGAGCCCAGAAAAGCTGGCTACTCTGCCCCACATCACCATCACTGTGTTGAACGGGCACACGAGCGCGACCGAGACGTACACTGGAGTGCCTCTTTTCGCCTTGTTGGAGCCGCTCGGTTTTCCAGCCCAGCCGCATGGAAAAGACTTCCGAATGTATCTCGTTGCCGAGGGCGCAGATGGCTATTCCGTTGTCTATGCAATGGCCGAAGTAATCCCGTCCATCCACGATGCGACTGTGCTCGTCGCGGATGCAGTGAACGGAAGGCCTCTGGGCGCAATTGGCCCTTTTCAACTGGTAGCAACCGGAGAGAAACATCCTGCACGATGGGTTCGCAACCTCACGTCGATTCGGGTAGAGATGGCGCATTAGCAACGCTTCGTCGCGGGAAACGAGGGACTATCGCGTCGGCCGCTTCTCGCCATTCGGCTCTGCGCAGGCACACGGTTTGTGAATTTCTCTTGCCGCCGCTGGATGCAATAGCCCCCGGCACAACTCCGAATCCTGGCCGCTGGACAGGTTTGCAATGGCATCCTGGGCGCTGCAAAGGCGCGGCTCCAAAGCAGATGCCTGCTTGTCAGTCACGGGCTGCACACGGTCAAGGCCGGTCCAAGGGTCAACGTCGTACTTGTAGACGTAATCTTCGGCTGGCTTTAAGGTTCCATAGTCGAAGTGAGTCCACGTGCCTGCAAATTCGTCGCCGTTCGGATTGGCAAGCACCGCGAAGACCTGCGTCCACTGCACACCTTGCGGCGGGGTCGCGTTGCGAACCGCAACCGCCTGGTTGCCATGGAGCCAGCGCGCGCTCCAGCCATGCTGCGTGATGTCGTAGTAGAAGACAGTGAAAAAAGTAGAGGGATTGCAATCAGTGCAGTCGTTATAAAGTGCGGCAATTTCTCGCGGATGGCTCGTTGCGAGTTGAACCCATGCCAGCATACGCAGGTTTGATCCCTGCAGAAGGCGAACAATCTGATGGGTCGTGAGGGAAGCACTCCACACCGTCTCCATGTCGCCCGTGGCGCTGCCGCGCGAGTTGGATCGCTGACTGGTTACCACCAGGGCCGAATCGTACTCCACGCCAATCTCGCGGATGGCTGTCCAGTCTTCCGCCGCGAGTGAGTGAGTCACCCACGCCACCACGCTCTGGTCTTTGTCCGAATGAAAATCAACCCAATGGAAGGCGTCTGGCGCCTGCTGTGCGCTGGATTCCAATGCAGTAGACAAAAAGAGAGAACAGAATCCAACTAAGCCAAGAGTTAAACCACGCATGGTCACAGGGTAAATCAGGCAGCCTAAAGACAGGTCAGAGCCCAAGCTTTGCCCAGATTGCATCCACCTTCGCCTTCGTCGCGCGGTCCATCTCGATCATGGCGGGCCAAGGACGATCGAATCCTTCAGCCTTCCACTTCCGGGTGGCATCAATCCCCATCTTGGAGCCAAAATTGGGCAGCCGCGATGCGTGGTCAAGTGAATCGACCGGGCCGAGCGTGAATTGGATATCTCGTTCCGGATCGATGTTATTGGCGACACGCAGCACAACTTCACCAACGTCCTGCACGTCGCAATCTTCATCGACCACCACTATGCACTTGGTGAACATTGCCTGACCAAGGGACCAGATTGCGTTCATTACCTTGCGCGCCTGACCGGGATAGCTCTTCTTGATCGACACCAGCATCAGGTTGTGGAAGACACCCTCAACGGGCAGATGCACATCTACAATCTCGGGAATCGTCATCTTCATCGCGGGAAGAAAGATGCGCTCCACAGCCTTCCCCATCCAGGCATCCTCCATGGGAGGTTTGCCTACAATCGTCGCGGCGTAGATTGGATTCTTGCGATGGGTAATGCAGGTCAGATGAAAGACTGGATACTCGTCGGTCATCGTGTAGAAGCCGGTATGGTCGCCGAATGGTCCCTCCGTGCGCAGCTCGCCCAGTTCCACGTAACCTTCCAGGATTATCTCGGCGTTGGCGGGCACTTCAAGATCGACGGTCTCGCACTTCACAATCTCGACCGGCTTACCGCGCAGGAAGCCTGCGATCATGAACTCCTCAACCTCGGGTGGAGCCGGAACGATCGCAGAGAAGGTGGTCGCCGGGTCCGTGCCAATAGCCACAGCCACCTCAAGACGCGTTCCCTTGAGGTGGCCCACAGCCACCTGGGGCAGACCACCGATGGGACCGTCAGGAATGGCGACTGTCCCGCCGGCCGACTCGGCCATGGCGGCCACACGCGCGACGCCTGCTGAGGCTGCCGGATTCGCAGCGGCTGCAGCTTCGGCCGCGGATCGCAGAACTTCACGATAGTGCTCAGCGGCTACCTTTTGCCGTTGCCAGTGCATCCCTGTCGTGCGCCCATCGAAGACCTGCATGCGATACATGCCGATATTGCGTTTGCCCGTAAGGGGGTTGCGGGTGTGGACACACGGCAGGGTAATAAACCGTCCCCCATCGTAAGGCCAGCACTTGAGAATCGGAAACGAGTTCAGGTCAAATCCGTCGCGCAGGACAACCTCTTTGCAGGGTGCGTCTTTTGCCTGAACGGTCTTTGGAAAGGCGCTCGTGAGCGCGCCGAGCTGGGGCAGCATCTTGAGCTTGTCGAAAAGGCCCTCGGGTGCCTTGACGTTCATGAGCCCCTGAATGCGTTCAGCAATCTCGTCCAGACGCTCCACGCCGAGCGCCATCGCCATGCGCCGCTCACTGCCAAACTGGTTAATGAAGACTTTCTGGCCGGGATGTCCCTTTACATTTTCAAACAGAAGGGCCGGCCCACCTGGTGAGTACTTACCCTTTGTATTGGCTCGGGATGCGGCCGCTCCGTGCGCTCCAATCTTGGATACGCGATCCGTAATCTCCGTAATCTCAAGCTCGGCAGAGACCTCTTCGTGGATGCGTTTCAGCTCGCCGTGCTTTTCCAGGTAGTGAATCCATTCGCGCAGGTCTTCGTATGCCAAGGCGAT
>JAGWSG010000161.1 GCA_028876335.1 Acidobacteriota bacterium | reverse complement strand
TCAACATTGCAACCGGTGCGCTGCAGGCCAATCAATCGGCCATCAGCACCATTTCCAACAATGTAGCCAATGCAAACACTCCCGGCTATTCGCGCGAAACGCCGAACCTCACAGACAATCCGCCCATCTATTTGGGCAACATTTCAAACGGCACAGGGGTGACTTATACCGGAGCGACCACGGTGCGCGACCGCGTGCTTGAGCAGCGGTTGGCACAGCAGCAGCAGTTGGCTTCTTCCACCGATACGCGGCTCACGGCGCTCAATTCCATTCAGAGTCTTTTCGCGCCCTCTTCCGGGGCGTCCAGTTCTTCGGGTGGAGACATCGGCACGGACCTGACGAGTTTCTTCAATTCCTTTGCTTCGCTTGAAGCTAACCCAACAAGCAATGCGTTGCAACAGCAAGTGCTCTCTTCTGCCACCACTCTGGCTGGAGATGTGTCGAATGCCGCGGCGAGCCTGAATGCACAGCAGACTGGTCTTGACCAGCAGGCGGCAGGAGTAGTCAATCAGGTAAATTCACTGACTGCATCCATTGCGCAACTGAACCAGCAGATTCAAGGACTGCCCCCTGGTGCGGACACCAGCACCCTCGACGACCAGCGTCAGCAGGATATTTCTCAGCTCTCACAGTTGATCGGCATCAACCAGATTCGCACGGAGAACAATGGTTTATCCATCACAACGACATCCGGGCAGGTTCTGGTTTCGCAGGCGGCGAACTTTCAGCTTTCCACGGGCACATCCGGCGGGCTGACGCACTTCTACATCAACGGCTCGGATGTCACTGCGAAACTTGCCAGCGGTGGCGGACAGCTTGGTGGATATCTCATGGCGCGCGACCAGGACATTCCCAACGCGCTCGCATCACTCGATCAGCTTGCTTACAACATTTCAACAGCCGTAAACACACAAAACAACGCCGGCACGGACCTTGCAGGCGACAACGGCAATGCCGGCAACTTATTCTCGCAGCCAACGCAGGTGACGGGCAGCGCGCTTAGTTTTTCCGTTGCGCTTACCGATCCCAACCATATTGCCGCAGCGGGACTCGGCGCGGGCACCGGTGATAACTCCAACGCGGTCGCCTTCGCGAATCTGGCCAATCAGGCGTTTGTAAGCGGTCAGTCGCCGATCAATTATTTTTCAAATTTCGTCAGCAATCTTGGTTCGAGGGTAAGTCAAGTGCAAACAGAAAATAATGCACAGACAGCATCTGTAACCCAATTGCAAAACCTGCGCGACTCGCTCTCGGGTGTGAATCTGAATGAGGAGGCTGCTTCATTGCAGCAGTTCCAGCGTGCCTATCAGGCAGCATCGCAGGTCTTCAATATTCTCAACACGCTTATGGCGAACGTAATCAATCTCGGTCAGCAGACCGCTGTTTCCTGATAAGCGCTCAACCGACCGCGGCCGGAATAGGAAGAAGGGAAGAGATGCGCGTCAATCCGTACTATGTGAGCAATCTTGTCTCTGCACTGAATCAGACCCAAGTGGACCAGCAGAATCTAACGCAGGAACTCTCCAGCGGCGTGCGGGTCACCTCGCTTTCCGCCGATCCGGTTGCCGCGGGAGGCAATGTTCTGCTGCTGAACCAAATTCAGAAGGACGATTCATTTTCGCTTTCCTCGAGCGTGGTTACAGGGCAACTGCAAGTTGCTGACACCGCACTGGGCAGCGTCGTGACACAGTTAACGCAGGCAATTTCACTGGCGACGAGTGGCAACAATGGAACGCTCAACTCAAGCCAGCTTAAATCGATTTCAAGTCAGCTCGCAGGGATTCGCGATGAGGTGCAGTCGCTTGCCAACACCAGTTACCTCGGAATTACATTTTTTCCGGAAGCCAGACAAGCACTGTACCTTTTGCGACATCCTCATCAACCCCTGACACTACCACCTACAATGGCGATGGCGGCGTCAATTATCTGCAGACTCCAAATGGACAGACCATTCAATTGAATATTCCCGGAGATCAGATCTTCACCGCCGGGGGTTCGAATGATGTGTTCGCTGCGCTCAACAATCTCATTAACGATTTCGCCACTGGAGCGCCCGCATCGGCTTCTACCACGGATCTCAACTCGTTAAACCGGGCGCTTACTTATGTCTCTCAACAACGCGTGCTGCTCGATAACTCACTGACACGTCTGACAGCCGCTGCCAACGCGGTCACAAGCGAGAAGACACAACTCACCTCCGGGCAGACCGACCTGATGCAGGCTGATCTTCCTGAGGTTGCCACCAAGCTCTCCCTGGCAAAGACCCAGCAGACGGCATTGATGTCAGTCATTGCGCAGTTGGGATCCGGCAGTTTGTTTGACAAGCTATAGCAGGGTTACTTCGCCAGGATGAAGTTCGATCCACGGCACCTTGTCTTAACTTCCGTTGCGCAAACTTCGTAAGGATTCTGCCGTCTATACTGAAGCCGGGAGAAATTTGTGCTTTCGGCTCTGCGTTTTTACTGGATTGCGACGCGCGGACATCACCTGCGCCCCTGGAAGAGCGAGTTTCTGCGCTGGCGCATTGAAACTTATTCCGGCATGAAGGCAGAATCGCTCACGGCAGGCGATGTATTTCGTTTTCTCTGGAATGAACGCTGGGAGCTGATTCGTTTTCTGTCGTGGACCGAAGACATGAAGAAGGAAGCAACGAAAAAGGTGGTATGACGATCCGCGCGCGCTTTCCTCAAAACATTATGTTGTCGATGATTGCGATGTGCCTGTGCGGCTCTACGCTTTTTGCGCAGCAATTACCTCCTGTTCAACCTGCCGCTCCTTATCCCGATCCGGCACAGGTTACAGAGACCTTACGCGTCACAACAAATGAAGTACTGGTTCCGACGCTTGTTGAGAAGAAAAACGGCGATATTATTTACGGTCTCAGGCAGAAGGACTTCATCCTTGAAGACAATGGAGCACCGCAGAAGATCCGGGTACAGGAAGAGATGGACACCGCACCTGTGGCGCTAGTGATTGCGGTGCAGGAGGGAGGCGCCAGCGCGCTTGAGTTTGACAAGGTTTCCAAGCTCGGTCCTCTGCTCGACATGTTTATGACGGACCGCCGCAGTGAAGCAGCGCTCGTCGGTTTCGCCAAGCAGCCTTATCTTCTGCAAGACTTCACGCAATCAAAAGAGGAGTTGGGCAAAGACCTCCAGGAATTGCAACCAGGCGGCGGCGGCGCGGCCATTCTGGATACGGTGAGCTATGCGGTTGACCTTTTGGAGACCCAGCCTAAAAACTATCGGCGGGTGCTGCTTTTGATCAGCGAAGAGCGCGATCACGGAAGCAAGCACACCAGGCCGGAAGAACTGGTGCAGAAGATTGGTCGGTCGGATGTGTTGGTGCTGAGCGTTGCGTTTTCCCCTTCGCGCGCCGAGTTTACCCATGACCTTACGGACAACGGTGACAACCGTACCTTAAATATGGTCAATTCGCTGGCCATGATTGTGAAGGCGTTCAAGAAGAATGTGGCCAAGCAGATTGCATTGATGAGTGGTGGCGAGTACACCACGTTCACGAATGGCGAGCGCTTCCAGATGCGCGTGCTCGACGCAGCAAAGCACATGCGCAATCGCTATTTGATCACCTTCAGCCCATCGAACCCAATACCGGGGCTGCATACGATTCGTGTACGGACGGTGGAAGATTACGGCGCACGCATAGTAGCGCGCGACAACTACTGGCTGCAGGCAGGGCATTGAAACAGCGGATGTTACTTGATTGGAACGCCCCTGAACTTGTGGCAGTACCGATAGCGCTGAAGCGCCATTCATGTTAGTCTCAATGCAGACACTTAAGAGTGGACTGAGAACGTAAAGAGGAGCAACAAACGCCGTGCTGGCGACTCAAAAGAAATCTGAACTGATTGAACGCTTCCGCACCCACGATTCGGACACCGGTTCTCCGGAAGTCCAGATCGCGATTCTGAGCACGCGGATTGGTGAATTGACTGAGCACTTTAAGACCCACAAGAAGGATCATGCCTCCCGGCGTGGACTTCTGATGCTCGTAAGCAAGCGCCGCCGCCTTTTGGACTACCTGAAAAAGCACGATTCCGACCGCTATCGCGACGTAATCGGCAAGCTCGGAATTCGCAAGTAAGACCGGAAAGCAAAAACATTTGACCCGGAAGCGCCCAGACCGGAAATTGGTCATGGCCCCAGTTCTGCAAGGAATCCTGGGACCTGGTGCACCTGGCGAACCGCGAACCACGCCGGGGCCCGCGCGGAGCAGTCTGCTCTGCCGGGCTCTTCGTGCTTCCCATTCTGTGCAACTCGATGGCGCAGAACCGTCTGCCCGGCGCGCGCGGCATCGCCGCACCTACCGGTGTCTTCCCCATACAAGTTTCCCAAGAGACAAAAAAGAAAAGAGGACACTATGTCTACAAAGCATGAAGTAAGTGTCGAACTTGCCGGCGGCAAGCGACTGACTTTCGAGACCGGACGGATGGCCAAGCAGGCTTCCGGTGCTGCTCTCGTTTCCGCCGGAGAAACTGTGGTGCTGTCCACCGCAGTCGCCTCGCCCGACCCACGCGAAGGCATCGATTTCTTCCCGCTCACGGTCGATTATCGTGAATATACCTATGCAGGTGGCCGCATTCCCGGTGGTTTTATCAAGCGTGAAGGCCGCCCCAGTGAGAAAGAAATTCTCACCTCTCGACAGATTGACCGCCCCATCCGCCCGTTGTTCCCCGATGGATTCCGCAATGAGACGCAGGTAATTGCGCTCGTATTCTCCGCAGACAAGGAAAATGATCCTGACGTGGTCGCTATCAACGCGGCCGCAGCGGCCGTTGCGTTGTCGGATATTCCGTTTAGCGCGACGGTAGCGGCTGTGCGTGTGGGCCGTGTGGAAGGTGAGTTTGTCATCAACCCCACCTACTCCGAGCGCACTGTGACCACTCTGAACATTATGGTTGTCGGCCACAAGGACGGCATCGTGATGATTGAATCCGGCGCGAAGGAAGAGACCGAAGAAGTCATCCTTGCGGCGATTGAATTTGCGCACGAGCAGATCAAGCTGATCGTCGCGGCAATTGAAGAGCTGGTTTCCAAGGCAGGGAAACCGAAGCGTACATTCACGCCTCCCGAGTTCGACGAGGCGTACTATAACGACCTCAAGGCAAAGATTGGCGATCGCCTGAAGGACGCCCTTGACACCAAGAAGCACGGCAAAACCGAGAGCTATTCGCTAATCAAGCAGATTAAAGATGAACTTGCAGCTGAGTTGCCGGCTGACGATCCCAATGCGAAGAAGAAGCTCGGCACCTACTACGAGCATCTCCGTGAACGGTTGTTCCGCGAGCAGGTCACAAAGGATCGTATACGTCCTGACCGTCGCGCATTCGACGAAATCCGGCCCATCAGCATTGAGACTCGCGTACTGCCCCGCACACACGGTTCGGCGCTCTTTACACGCGGCGAGACGCAGGCACTGGTCACCGCAACGCTCGGCACCAATGATGATGCACAGCGCCTGGAAAGTTATGAGGGTGAGCAACGCAAGAACTTCATGCTTCACTACAACTTCCCACCATTTAGTGTTGGTGAGACAGGACGTATGACGGGCGTTGGCCGCCGTGAAGTAGGCCATGGTGCACTGGCAGAGCGTGCGATTTCCGCCGTTCTTCCTGCTGCGGATGAATCCCCGTATTCGATGCGTGTTGTTTCAGACATTCTCGAGTCGAATGGTTCGTCCTCAATGGCTTCAGTTTGCGGAGCCAGCCTGGCGCTATTTGACGCAGGCATCCCATTGAAGGGTGCGGTTGCCGGTGTGGCTATGGGCTTGGTGAAGGAAGGCGACGATTACGCAATTCTGACTGACATTGCCGGCGCAGAAGATCACTACGGCGATATGGACTTCAAAGTAGCTGGAACCCGCAAGGGAATAACCGCGCTCCAGATGGACATCAAGATTGGCGGCCTGACGCGCGAGATTCTGCAGCAGGCCATGGAACAGGCACGGCAGGGTCGCATCTTTCTTCTAGACAAGATGGATGCAGTTCTTGCTGGCCCCAACCAGGAACGCTCGCAGTATGCTCCTCGCATTGAGACTATCCAGATCCCAACGGACAAGATTCGCGACCTCATCGGCAAGGGTGGCGCAACCATTCGCGGCCTCGTCGAACAGACTGGCGCGAAGATCGATGTCGATGATTCGGGCCGCGTGAGCGTGGCGTCCTCCGATGCGGACGGATTGAAGCGTGCACTGGCAATGATTAATGACATCACAGCTGTGCCGGAAGTGGGCAAGACCTACCTCGGTAAGGTAGTTCGTCTGGCAGAGTTTGGCGCATTCGTCGAACTGTTCCCCGGAACGGATGGCCTGCTGCACATCTCTGAAATTGCAGAGCATCGCGTGAAGGATGTAAAGGACGAATTGCGTGAAGGCGATCAGGTGATGGTGAAGGTACTTGCCATTGAAGGCAATCGCATTAAGCTCAGCCGCAAAGCTCTCATCAAGGAACAGAAGGCCAAGCTTTCGCAGTCGGCTCCGGCAGAAGAGGGCAGTGAAGAGCAGGTGCCCGCGTCAAGCGAGGACGCTCCCGCAGCGCGTTCACGCAGCGAGTTCGATGAGCGTCAACCGCGTTCGAACCAGAGCACGATCATGATCGAAGGCGGAGACGACTTCGATGATGAGGAAGGCGAAGAGTTCGACGAAGAAAACGAGCCGAACTTCAATCGTGCGGACGGCATTCCTGTTGCAGCGGGGAGCGGTGGAGCTGGGACTCAGCGTCCCGGTCAGAACAACAATCGTCGCCGTCGTCGCCGCCGCGGCGGACGCGGCCCAGGCAGCAGCAATTAAGCCGCCAACGCTGTGCAGCGAAAGAGTGAGCTCGGCCAAGTGCCGGGCTCTTCTGCGTTTAGAGGGGTCTTCCTACTGGAATTAGCTTGCTTCGATACCGTCGGATGAGTTGTGCGTTGAAATTGGTGCGTGTGCTTTTGAATCGATCTGCTCCACATTGTTGACGGTGCCACGTTTGTCGCTGTACATGCGAAGGTCTGCTGCGATGCAAAGCGATTCGATATCCCCCGCATCATCGGGAAAAATGGCGATACCCACACTTGCGCCGACCCAGATGGTATGGCCATCAACTTTTTGTGGCTGATTGAGTTGCAGCATGAGGGAATGCGCAACCTGCCGCGCCTGGGCGCGGTTGGTGGGTTCCTCGAGGATTACGCAAAACTCGTCTCCACCTGTGCGTGCAACCGTATCGGAACGACGCACACGGCTGGAGAAGATAGTTCCTACCTGGCGCAGAATCGTGTCGCCTGCATGATGCCCGAGCGTATCGTTGACGCGCTTGAAGTGATCCAGATCCACCACCAGCAGAGCTGCCTTCGTGCCGGCCCTGCGCGCACGCTCCAGGGCTATCGACAATCGATCAAGGAAAAGCCGGCGGTTTGGCAAGCCCGTGAGTTCATCATGCAAGGCCAGGTACTTACTGTGTTCCAACTGTCCTTCAAAGAGCAACAGAATCATGCCGACAGCAACGACGTACTTGGGAAGGTTCCAGACCTCGTTCCCAGGGGTCATATTGGAAACGTGAGCAATGATCCACGGCCCTACGGCAAACACTAGCGCCCAGGCTCCAAAACCGGTAATCGTCACGATCGCACCGGCAGTGTATTTCCGGAAAGCGATCCAAAAATGAAGGCAACAGCCGAAGTAGACGGCGAACAATAATGCGTTGAGCGCAATGCCTGGACCAGCTTCCGTTCGATTCTGGAAAATGAGAAGGAACGTTGCAAGTGCAATGAAGAGCGCAATCAGAATCCAGCGATAGGCATGGCGAAGCGTTCGCACCTCTGCAAGGGCCACTACCAAAGGACCGAAACCAATCGTAGCGGCAAGTGGAACCAGGGCCGGATTCCAAGATGTCGGGCCATTCAGCACGACAACATAAAGTGCGATGCTGCTGAGGAGTACTATCAGCATGATGATGGACGAGCGCGACTTCCTATAGGGCACCGTCGAATACATGAAGAGCACGCCCGGCCAGACAAGCGCAATTAATCCGACATCCGTGGCAATAACGCCAACGGCGCCCGGGAAATTCGCAAACATGAATCCAAGGAAGTGAAGTCCAATAAGGCACCAACCGGTCAACCAGACTCCAGATGCATGCATATGGCTTCTGCGTGCCACGGACGCGAAGGCACCTGCAAGCAGCGCAATCGCCGCCAAGTCTGGGAGTCTGCTCCAGTCCACTTCCATTCTCCGTACTTACTACCTTCATTCCATTCAAATCGAAATAGACTTTTTGGGATATACCCTTTTGGTTTATCTAATGACTCTCGGGGGCACTACGGTAACAAGAGGAATCAAGGCGCATGGTGACGCCTGGGGTACTGGAAGATATTTTGTGCGTGCAATTCTGGTGGACTCCCGTACACTCAGAGCGATGCCAGCCAGTATGTACATCGTCGTGGAAGGTGAAGACCCGGGCTACGATATCTTCGTGAACGGACAGGCGCTGGCGCGCAACGAGGATGGCTTGGAACGGCTTGCTCATAGGCTTGGTGTAACGCCACTTTTGGATTTCTTTTCAGCGGATGAGAACTCCATGGCGCTGCTTTTGGAGCAGGGAGCCGGCAATCCGGAATGGGCCACTCATCTGCCCCAGCCACAATGGTTTAGCGCAGGAGACGGATTGAGAACAATCCGCACTTTGATCCGTTTTTTTGACGACACACCCAGCGCTTTGGGCTCAGAAACACAAGCCGTTCAACAGGAGCTTCGCGAATATGACACCGTTCTCTCTAAGACCGAGCGATTCGGGCTTCGTTGGCATCTGGCAGTTAGCTGGCGTTAGGTGAAGAGCCAATGTGCTCAATCAGCAAATTCATAGTTTGATTCAGGCAAGCACCTGAAGTTAAAAGGGCTGACTAAGAATCCTTATCCCCAGTCTGCAGAACTTCAAATCCGACTTACAAAGTTACTTCGGTTTGTTTTGGAGAGAAGATACTCCCCATGCGCCGGATCTGCGCGCCCACGCCCCGCAGCTTTTCTTCTATGCGTTCGTAACCACGATCCATGTGGTAGACGCGGTCAAGAATTGACTCTCCGTCCGCCACCAGAGCCGCCAAAACAAGCGATGCCGATGCGCGCAAATCAGAACACATGACAGCGGCGGCAGATAGTGGCGAAGCTCCACGCACGTAAGCAACTCGTCCGTCCACACGAATGTTTGCGCCCATGCGCACAAGTTCCTGCACATGCATGAAGCGATTCTCGAAAATATTTTCCTTTACCTGGCAAATGCCCTCAGACTGTGTGGCCAAAGCCATGTACTGTGCCTGCATGTCGGTGGGGAAGCCGGGATACTCTTCGGTTGAAATATCAACTGCGCGCAGCGGACCGTCGCGCCGGACACGCACCGAATCCTGCGAAAAAATCTCCACCTTGGCACCGGCTTCTTCCAACTTGGTCATTACTGCTCCCAAATGCGTGGGATTGCAGTTGGCGACAATCAAATCTCCACCGGTGATAGCGCCGGCAATCAGAAAAGTTCCAGCTTCAATACGATCTGGATTGATGCGGTGGCGCGCGCCATGAAGGCTGGTTACGCCCTGCACGCGAATGGTGGAAGTGCCCGCGCCCTCAATCTTCGCACCCATTGCAGTGAGCAATTCCGCAAGGTCAGTTACCTCAGGTTCCCGCGCGCAGTTCTCCATCACAGTCTCACCATCGGCCAGTGTGGCAGCCATGAGCAGGTCTTCCGTTCCGGTCACGGTGATCTTGTCAAAGACGATGGACGCCCCCTTCAGGCGATCTGCGCGCGCTTCAAGATATCCATGTTCCTGAGAGATGGTTGCACCCATCTTCTCAAGACCTTTGATATGGAGATCGATAGGACGGCCACCGATAGCGCATCCGCCGGGCATGGCAACACGCGCCATGCCTGTACGTGCAATGAGCGGGCCCAGCACCAGGGAACTGGCGCGCATGGTTTTTACAATTTCGTATTTGGCTACAGGATCGGAGAGCAGTTTGCAACTGATGCGCGTGCGATGCTGTGCGCGTCCATAACCAAGTTCAACTTCAGCCCCCATGGATGCAAGCAGTTTGCGCTCGGTTTCAATGTCACGTACCTGAGGGATATTTTCGAGCGTGACTTCATCTTCCGTGAGGATAGCCGCGGCCATGCAGGGCAGGGCAGAGTTCTTTGCACCAGAGACGCGAATGGTCCCGACGAGCGGATTTCCTCCGCGGATGACGAACTTATCCATGACTTTGCGGCTGACTCCTAAAATCCAGTCTAAATGGACTGTACGATCAAACGCCTCTCCCGAAGGAGAGGCGCATCAAGAAGAATAGCTTTGGAGAAGTATGTTTGAACCGGGTCCGTTCTTTAGGATCAGAAGGTTATTCCACTGTCTTCAATTGCCAGGCGTACATTGCCGTCGCTCTTTGCCAGCCGGCGGACGGCTTCAGGCTTGTCGACCTTTGCCTTCAGCATCACCAGTGCCACCGGAACGCTGCGGCCTGCACACTTAATGGTCTCAACTGCCTTGGCGCGATCAATGTTGCAGGCGCTCATCAGGACGCGGATACCGCGCTCAACAAGCTTGGAGTTCTGCATGTGTACATTGACCATCAGATTTTCGTATACGTAGCCCATGCGGGTCATTGCGCCGGTGGTGATCATATTGAGGATCATCTTCTGCGCAGTACTGGCTTTCATGCGGGTTGAACCTGAAACAACTTCAGGACCGACTTCCGCGATGATGGCAATGTCAGCAGCGGCTTCAAGCGGCGTGCCATGGTTGCACGTAACTGCGGCTGCAAAGGCGCCGCGAGCGCGTGCATAGGCAGTTGCCGCAACCACGTAGGGAGTTCTGCCCGATGCAGAGACGCCAATGACAACATCTTTGCGTGTTGGACGTCGGCGTGCGATATCGCGCTGGCCCAACTCTTCAGAGTCCTCATTGACTTCAACTGCCGAGGCAAGAGCCTTGGGACCGCCGGCCATGATGTATTGCACCTGACCCGGAACAGTCGAATACGTTGGTGGACACTCTGATGCGTCTAGGGCAGCAATGCGACCGCTGGATCCAGCTCCGACATAGATGAGACGGCCACCATCACGCAGACTGCGCGCAACCTGATCGATGACCTGCGCAATTTCACCTAAGGACTTTTTTACAGCACCTGCGACTTTGGCGTCTTCATGATTGATGATTCGTGCAATTTCGAGTGCCGATTTGGTATCGAACCCCTGGGAGGCTTCGTTTTCACTTTCGGTAATAAGGTGTTGCAGGAGCGACACCTCGTTGCTGGCTGTGACTTCTTTCTTACGTGGTTCCACAAATTCCTGCGTCATAGAACTACTCAGCATCGCGTCAAACCCCAATTACATTGTAGCCCGATTCTCGTCAAGAGAAACAGAATTCTGCACACGAAACGGTAGCCTCGTTACCACCGTTTCAATATCAATTAAGTGCTTCGCGAACAGCATCATGAAATACCGGACGGACTTCACGAATCAAATGAGACTTTCGATCTGGCCAGGTTCGATTGGTGAGCAAAACCACTGCAATTTCAGCAGGTAGATCAATCCACAAAGAACAGCCGCTAAAGCCAAGATGGCCGATGGACTGTTGTGAGAAGTGTTTACCGGCAGAGGATTCCAAAGAGGGTGTATCCCAGCCTAAGGCACGGGAACTGCCTGTTGGCTCTTGTCTCTTAGAGAAATGCGCAATCGTATGCGCATTGAAGAAAGTGGTATTCACTTCGGATTCATTTTTTGCGCTCTTCAGCACTTCGTCGGAAAAGCGCAAGAGGTCTGGAACGTTGCTGAATAGACCGGCGTGGCCTGCCGCACCACCTAACAGCCAGGCATGTTCATCCTGCACTTCACCCTGAATCATGCGCTTCCGAAGAGTTTCATCGATTTCAGAGGGCGGTATTGTGTGCCGTATCAAGGCAGGCGGACAGAAACCGCTGTGCTGCATCGCAAGTGGCTCAAAGACATTTCGTTCCGACCATGAGGCCAGATATCCGCGCAACGTAACCTCAAGCGCTTTGCCCAGAAGGATGAATCCCATGTCGGAATACTCGGCTCGTGTGCCCGGTTCAACTTCCAGCGGCAATTCGAGCAAGTCGCGAAAGAGAGCCGTCGGCGTATGAGCAGTTCGATACAGTTCGGTATAACCTGGCAAGCCGGAATTGTGCGCAAGCAGATGGCGCAAAGTTACATGACGTGCCTTCTCATCGAGGGATCTACCCACAACAAAGCCAGGGAGATAATCCCCCAGAGGCGCATCAAGGCGCAGTCGATTTTGTTGATAGAGAAGCATCGCCGTGGCTGTGGTGGCCACAACTTTTGTCAGACTGGCGACATCGTAGATGGTTGCAGGGGTCACATCAGGTGCGTTGTCTTCATACGTGAAGCGGCCAAGCGCATCTTGAAGCACAACCTGGCCACCCGCCAAAACACCGAAGGCACAACCTGGAAATGCTTTGGCATCGATAGCTTCGCGCAACACTTTGTATGTAGCCGCGAAACGCGGCGACGTGATGGGAGCGATTTGAGAATCTGTATGCGCGGTATTCATCGGTAATTGCATCCTAACGCCAATTGTTGAAAAAGCGTCAATACCTGGCGGCGTTTGCCCACGAAAAAGACGGAAGTGCGCTATCCTTGGCGAAATCATTTACGTCTATCTAGACAGGGAACTAACCAGGGCGATGATCCGCACCAAAACTCCATTTGTGAGGCTGACGGCGCAGTTTGTACTTCTTACTACTGCTTGCTCACTTTGTTTCGCGCAACAAGTTGTGCAGTCTGAGGCAGGAGAATCGGAGTCGCCGCAAGCGTCTTCTAGCCAGACGGTTCAGTCGGAATCATCCGCACCGGAAGAGAGGACGTTTACGGTTCCTGCGGGGACCAAAGTTCTACTGCAGTTGCGAAGCGGCATCAACACAGCCAGCGCCAAACCCGGTGACGGTGTGTATCTGTCGTCCACATTCCCGGTCGTGGTGGGCAATCGCGTCATGATCCCTGCAGGCGTGTACGTGCAGGGCGTTGTAGATAGCGTGAAGCTCGCCGGGCGCTTCCACGGCCGAGCGCAGCTTGATATGCACTTCACTTCAATCATTTTTCCAAATAACACGGTGGTCGAAATCCCCGGCGTCGTAAATAGTCTGCCGGGCGCTAAAAAGCAGACAGTGAAAAATGACGGCGAAGGAACAATTGAGCAAAACGGGGACAAGGGGCGTCATGCAGGCGATGTAGCGAAAGTGTCTGTACCCGCCGGTGGGACGGTTGGCGCCATTGGCGGCTTGGGGGCCGGGCACCCGCTGGCTGGAGGGATAGCTGGGCTCGGGGCAGGACTGGCAGCCGCGGGCATCGTATCGCTCTTTACGCGCGGGGCAGATGTGAACATTGACAGTGGAACGCAGGTGGAAATGGTTCTGCAGCGGCCATTAATTCTGAGGGAAGAAAACCTTGCTCCACAGGGCGCAGGGACGGCCTTGGTTCCTGCGACCAACCCCAGACCTATGGAAAAGCCGAAGCCCATGAAAATACTTTGTCCACCGGGCGGGCTTGGTTGCAAGTAGGCCGTTAAGGCATGAATAATTGAAGACAAAGCAGATGGACGAGCCAAATCACAACGAGACCGAAATACCTCTCACAATTCAGGAAGCACATGTTCCAGTAGAGGCTTCGCAACAACAGCGGCCGCATGAGTCCAACCGGGGCGCTGTAAGCCTGTTTATGCGTGATCTCCTGTTTTCAGCTGTCTTCGTTATGGTCTTCATGTCGCTCTACCAGCCTGTAGTTGTGGAAGGCACAAGCATGCTGCCGCGGCTTGAAAACGATGACCGGCTCTTTATCAACAAGTTCATTTACCGCTTTGAAGATATTCACCGCGGAGATGTGGTGGTGTTTCGCTACCCGCCCGATCCATCGAAGAGCTATATCAAGCGCGTGATTGCCTTACCTGGGGATAAGCTGTGGATCGATCAGGGACAGGTTTTTGTGAATGGCAAACCCATACGCGAAAGCTATGTGCCACCGCAATACCGCGATTTCAAGTCATATCCGGAGATTACGCTGCCTGCGCACGAGTATTTTGTCCTGGGTGACCATCGCAACATCGCTTCGGACAGCCGTGACTTTGGACCGGTGGGCCGTTCTTTCATCTACGGTAAGGCTGTGCTTATCTACTGGCCCGCGCGCGATGCCGGCGTGGTTCACTGAGCGAATTTGAATCACTTTGCGTAATAGCCCGTGCGGGCTCGAACCGACAAGTCAGAATCTGTTGTGGTGATGACCACCTTGTGGAATGCACCGTCATGCTTATGGTGGGTCGAGTGATAGGCCACCGAGTACAGTGACCGTAACTCATCGGCAATCTGGATAAAGGCCCGCTCCACGTTCTCATGCAGCGCGTCGTAATCACTTCCGCCAGTCTCCGCGGCGAGATGATGCAACGCTGCCTTGCCCTTGCGCGCATCGGCCGACTTGCTCTCTTTCTGATCGGTGTAACGAATGGCATAAATGAGCGTGTCTGTGTCCTGTGCGATCCCGATAGCATCGAGCAGGTCATGTGCGCTTGAATTTTCTTCACCGTCTGTAAACAAAATGAGCGCTCGACGTCGCCCGCGGGCCTGAGTAAGCTTCTCTAGCACGCTGTAGTAAATGGCGTCATAAAACGCTGTTCCACCCACGCAGCCGTCCGGATCGAGTTCGGGAAAGCCCGAAATTTCTTTGTCATACCGCTTCATGCCGCTCAGCACGGCGTCAATTGAAGAGGTCGAATCGTTTGTCAGCCGGAGATGATTACCGAAGCAAATGGTGAATACCTCATCTCTGGGACCCACAACGGTCCTGAGAAATTTCTCCACGTCTTTGCTATGTCGCTTGATGAACTTGCTTTGGCTGTCGCTAGCGTCCACGATCAACCCCAGAGAGAGTGGCAGATCCTGTTCACTGCCGAAGAACGAAATCTTCTGCGTCACTCCATCTTCTGTGATTTGGAAATCGCTTTGTGTGAGGCCTTTGACGAGCGTGCCGTCCGGCTTGCGGACACTGAATGTGAAATCAATGAGATGCGTCTCACTTGTGTAAATCGGCGCTTGCTCGGTCTGTTGTGTATGCGCATTAGTGGAGCTGATAAAAGCCAACAGTAGCGCCACCATCGGCGCATTCAGCAGCAACCCTGGGCGCATGAGCGACAGTATAGATCGGTTAACGTGAAGCAAATCAACTGTACCGGGTTTTCCACGGGTGATCTGCCTCACCTGACCTGCTACAATCGATTGAATCCACTCCTCGGAGAGGCGATGCAGGCACTTCTTGCGCTCGAAGACGGGCGCATCTTCCAGGGTCAAGGCTACGGACATCCTGGCGAATGCCAGGGCGAGGTCGTTTTTAATACATCCCTTACCGGATACCAGGAAATAGCTACCGACCCTTCCTACGCTGGCCAGATCGTTGTCCTTACAAATCCCCAAATTGGCAATTACGGGACTAACCAGGCTGATAACGAGGCGGCAAAGCCGTTCATCGAGGGCTTAATCGTCCGCGAATTCTCGCCCATCACCTCCAACTGGCGCTCAGAGCAGGTCACAGACGAGTACATGGAGCGCTACAAAGTGCCTGTACTGGCTGAAATTGACACCCGTGCTCTTGTCCGCCACCTGCGCACGCACGGCGTGATGCGTGGCGTCATTTCGACGGATGTTACCAATCCACAGGCGCTCGTCGAAAAGGCCCGCAGCATTCGCAAGATGGATGGGACCGATCTCGCCAAGGTGGTCACCACCAAGACTATCTACACCTTTGACGAGAAGGACCCGCGGAATCAGTCTAACGATCCACTTCTGCCGCCTTCGCATGATGGATCGCAACTACATGTAGTCGCTTATGACTTCGGTATTAAGCAAAATATTCTGCGCATGCTCACGCGTGAGGGGTGCAGAGTTACTGTAGTTCCGGCTGGGACTTCTGCCGAAGACGTACTGGCCATGAAACCAAACGGTGTCTTCCTTTCCAACGGGCCAGGCGATCCCGAGCCCGTTGACTATGCAGTCAAGTCCATCCGCAACATGCTGGGTCGCGTTCCGGTATTTGGCATCTGCCTTGGGCATCAGCTCTGCGGATTGGCGCTTGGCGGCAAGACCTACAAGCTCAAGTTTGGCCATCACGGCGGCAATCACCCGGTGCGCAACAACGCCACGGGCAAGGTGGAGATTACGGCGCACAATCACAACTTCGCCGTCGATCCAGACAGTGTGAATGCCAATGAGGTTGAACTGACGCACGTGGACCTGAATGACAACACGCTTGAGGGGCTACGCCACAAGACACTGCCGCTGTTCAGCGTGCAGTATCACCCTGAGGCGGCACCTGGGCCGCACGACTCGCATTATCTGTTCCGCGACTTCCGCACGATGATGGAGGAGTGGAAGGGATGACCATGCTTGTGAGCGGAGAGTTCGGCAATTCCAGACAGCGGGGCTTTCAGCTCCGCTGTTTTTTGGGACGGGTGTTCCTTATTGCCGTGATTTGTTTTGGGGCAATAGGAGTGGCCCATGCGCAGGTCGATATCCCTGGCCCGTTCCATGTCTCGCACCTGAAGGGAATTGTCGTCACGCCGGACGGTGAGCCTGTTGCAGATACCGCAATCGACCTGACGCAGAATGGAAAAACCATTTACACAACGCGCACAGATGCCAAAGGTCGTTACGACTTCAAGCGTGTCTCCGGTGAATATATCTTCCGTATCAAGGTACCGCATTACTCCGTTGTGGCGCGCCCGGTTCTGGTGCGCTTTGAGCTCGCTACAGAAGTGCACGGAAATGCACTTTACGTCATCCTGGGCCCCGGTGCCTGCAACGATGACTGCTCTTCAATTTTTACCAGCAAGAAGAATTTTGAGAAAAGAATTCGCCGCAACAACAGGCACAAAAGATAGGGATTCGCGCAGACAATGCCACGCAGAAATGACATTCAGAAAATTCTCGTGATCGGCTCCGGCCCGATCGTTATCGGCCAGTCGGCCGAGTTCGACTACTCCGGCACGCAGGCCTGCAAGGCTCTCAAGCAGGAGGGCTATGAGGTCGTCCTCGTTAATTCCAATCCGGCCACCATCATGACCGATCCGGAATTGGCTGACCGCACGTACATCGAGCCGCTCACGCGCGATTACGTTGAAGAGATCATTCGCAAAGAGGCCGCGATGCTCGGACCCGGCTCGGGCAAGTTTGCATTGCTGCCCACTGTAGGTGGACAGACGGCGCTGAACCTTGCCGTAGATCTAGCCGATGCCGGTATTCTCGACAAGTACAACGTTGAGTTGATTGGCGCCAAGCTCGATGCCATCAAGAAGGCCGAAGATCGCCTGCTCTTTAAAGACGCCATGGTGCGCATTGGACTCGAGGTCTCAAAGTCTGCGCTGGTGAACAATCTGCGCGACGGTCTCGACTTTGCCAGCAAGATTGGTTTTCCGACTCTCATCCGTCCGAGTTTCACTCTCGGTGGATCCGGTGGCGGCATTGCTTACAACCGCGAAGAACTGATGGAAATTCTTTCCCGCGGTTTGGATCTCTCACCAGTTCATGAGTGCCTTGTGGAAGAGAGCGTACTCGGCTGGAAGGAATACGAGCTCGAAGTGATGCGCGACCTTGCCGATAACGTCATCATCATCTGTTCCATTGAGAACTTCGATCCGATGGGCGTGCATACCGGCGACTCCATCACTGTCGCGCCGGCGCAGACGCTCTCCGATCGCGAGTACCAGAAGATGCGCGACGCTGCCATCGCCGTAATGCGCGAGATCGGTGTCGAAACGGGCGGCTCCAATGTGCAGTTTGCCGTGAATCCCGTGGATGGCCGTATGACTGTCATCGAAATGAACCCGCGTGTCTCGCGCAGCTCCGCACTCGCGTCGAAGGCAACCGGCTTCCCGATTGCCAAGATCGCTGCCAAGCTTGCCGTTGGCTATACGTTGGACGAAATTCCCAACGACATTACGCGTAAAACTCCGGCTTGCTTTGAGCCGACCATCGATTACGTTGTCACGAAGATTCCCAAGTGGCAGTTCGAGAAGTTCCCGGGCGCAGACGACGTGCTCGGCCCGCAGATGAAGTCCGTGGGTGAAGTGATGGCCATAGGTCGCACCTTCAAGGAATCGTTGATGAAGGCGTGGCGTGCACTAGAAACGGGCAAGAAGACCGGAGCGGATGTGCTGGAGCCGCGACGCCTTACGCAGATGCTCGTCACACCACGGCCTGAACGCCTCGGTTACATTCGCTTCGCTTTTGAACGCGGCATGAGCGTCCGTGAAGTGGCACGCCTTACCGGCATGGATCCTTGGTTCCTCCATCAGATTCGCCTCATCACACTTGAGCAGATGACGATCTCCAAAACGACGTTGCCTGAGATCAGTACGGAGAAAATGCGCGTGCTAAAGCGCCTTGGCCTAAGCGATGAGCGCATTGCAAAAGAGCTCAATCTCGAAGGACATGAGGGCATCAGTCAGGTAAGGGAACAACGTGAAAAGTTGGGCGTAAAGCCTGTTTTCAAGCTCGTCGACACTTGCGCCGCCGAGTTCGAGTCGATGACGCCGTACCTTTACTCCACCTACGACGAAGAAGACGAAGCGCCACCGACCGACAAGAAGAAGATCATCATTCTTGGCTCGGGACCAAACCGAATCGGGCAGGGAATCGAGTTCGATTACTGCTGCTGCCACGCCTCGTTCGCTCTCAAGGAAGATGGCTACGAGACCATCATGGTCAACTGCAATCCTGAGACCGTCTCGACGGACTACGACACGAGCGACCGGCTCTACTTTGAGCCGCTGGTCCTGGAAGACGTGCTCGCGGTCTACAACCATGAGGCGCAGTCGGGCGCGAAGATCGGCATGATTGTGCAGTTCGGTGGTCAGACTCCGCTGAACCTTGCACAACGGCTTCGCGCGGCTGGGGTGCCGATCATCGGGACCTCGCCGGAGTCGATTGACCTGGCCGAGGACCGCAAGCGATTTGGAAAACTGCTCATCGATCTCGGGATTCCGCAGCCTGCCGGCGGTACGGCTACGAGCGTGGAAGAAGCGCTTGCGATTGGCGAACGGATCGGG
>JAGWSG010000160.1 GCA_028876335.1 Acidobacteriota bacterium | reverse complement strand
TTTGAATTCGGCGGGGATTTCGTAGTCTGAGGTGGATTTCAGCTTGACCTTTTTGCCGGATTTTTCGATTTCGATGGCTTCTGCAATGTAAGCCTTGATGGTGAGCTTGAGTCTGACTATATCTTTGACGCAGGTGAAGCGGAGCTGACGGCCGGACTGAAGAGAGCCGGGTGTGGCGAGGATTTTTTGGGTGTCTTTGAGCAGCGCGCCTTTGAAGAACAGGAGTGCGCAGTAGTCTTTGAAGCCGTGTATGAGGATGACGTTTTTGCCGTTGAGGGTGTAGCAGGGCTGATACCACTTGCGTTCTTCCGTGAGGGGGAAGGAGAGGGCGATGGTGCGGAGGGCGTCGAACTCGTCGAACCATTTGGAGTGCTGGCTGAGGAGGGCGTCGACTTTGGGGTTGCGTGGGGGCATCGGTAAGTGTTCGCAGACAAAGAGAGGTTAGCGCGAAGGGCAGGGATTGCCAAATGAGACGCGTGTGGGTGGAAGCGATAGTCGGTTTTCTCATCCCTCCTCTTCCATGGGATAGAAGACCCAGAGGGCGAAGGCTGCGGCTACGGCGTAGATGAAGAGAATGACCTCAGGGAAATGGACGGTTGGCATGGTGTGGCGGATGTAGATGTAGGAGCCGATTGAAAGGAGGCCGCCTAATATGACCCATGCCAGGATGTGTGGCAGGAGCTGCTGTCTTGTTGTTGACCACAGGGCGTAGTCGAAGGGCCCGGGGAGAAAAAGGTAAAGCAGCATGAGTGCAAGGGAGCCATAGGGATTGCTGGAGACAGGTTTGGGTCGGTCGGGTGCTGCGGATTTCTGGTTCAGTGCCGCGCCGCAGCGGGGGCATTTCCAGGTGAAGGGTTCGACGGGAGAACCGCAGTGAGTGCAGATGTCGTGCGGCTGGTTGGAGTCGAAGTCGGATGCGGACATGAGCGGGTCCCGATGGCGGCAAGTGGCCGCTAGGGGTGGGGATTGCTAAGGTTGGGGCGGCGGAGTGTTTGGAAAGTGTGACTTGAGCTCAGGCACGTGGGTCTGTATCGAAGTGCGCTTCGGGCTGATCTTGCTCGTCGAGGTCGAGGTTGGTCGAAACAAGCAATTTGCGGAAGCAACTTGGGAATCGCGGATGGTTCGTGACTGGACTGTTGATCAAAGAGCAACTTACGGTTTGGCGGTGATCCAAACGCAAACGGGTAAGCTGATCTTTGGCGGACTCTCTTTCCCATTCGTTTAACTACTTTCGCTAGAATTCCAGAATGCACCCAGCTGAAGCGAACATAGCTGAAAATGAAATTGTGTTACATCCCCGTAAGAGAAAGGTAGCGTTATATTCACTTCTCTGCTTGGCTTTCACGATGGCTGGCGCATGGCAGATTGCTCGTCGTGAAGATTTGATAGTTGGATGGCTGGGGGTTCTGTTCTTTGGATTATGTTTTGCCGTCTTCGTTCTACAGCTTCTTCCCGGTGCCGCATACCTCCGTCTCAATTCCGACGGTTTTAGATTCTGTTCGCTCTTCCGTCGCAGCTCGCTCATTCTCTGGCAGGATGTCAGCGATTTTCGGGTGGTGCCGATACCGCCGTCTGGTCATCGGATGGTTGTCTTCGACCGGCAGGGCGCACCTAGTCGAAAGGTTCGACGGATCAACAGACACTTAGTAGGTGCGTCTGATGGCTTGCCGGACAGCTACGGCTTAAAGCCGGAAGAACTTGCAGCCCTCCTGAATGAGTGGCGCTCGCGTTCCCAATTGAGCAGGTAGTGAGGAGTTTTCTCTAAGGTCGCGAGTAGTTGGTCGGCTAATCGACAGTCACCGCTCAGTCCACATCTGAATTGCGTTGGGCGAACGTGCAGACTCTGGAATCGCAGGCGAGCCTCTACAATAAGCCGGTATGGCGACTGTGGTTCGTTCGCACGCGAAGATCAATCTTGGGCTTTATATAGGAGCGCTGCGGGCGGATGGATTTCATGGGCTGGCGACGGTGTACCAGACGCTGGAAGTGCATGATTTTGTGACGGTTGAGGCGCGGCTGGCGGCGGAGACACGGATCAGACTGACGTCGAATGATAAGCGCGTGCCGACGGATGAGCGGAATACAGCCTACAAAATGGTCGCGCTGGCTTTGGAGGCGATGGGCGTCTCTGCCGAGGTTAACCTGCACATTGAAAAGCGGTTGCCGGTGCAGGGCGGGATGGGGGCCGGGTCGGCGAATGCGGTGGCTGCGCTGATTGGTCTCGAAGCGGAGCTTCTAGACCAGGGTTCAGGGATCAGGGGTCAGGGATCAAAAGCAGCCGGTTCGGAGGGGAGGGATCAGGGATCAGGGCTTTCGGCGCAGAAAAGGCTGGAGTTAGCGGCGCAGGTGGGCTCGGATGTGCCGTTGTTTCTGGTGGGTGGAGCGGTGCTGGGCGAGGACCGGGGGCAGGTGGTGACACCGCTGCCAGACTTTGAGCCGCTGTGGTGCGTGGTGGCGTTGCCGGAGGTGGGGGTTTCAACGCCGCAAGCCTTCCGGGACTGGGACGCGCTGTGCGCCAGGGATGGTTTGACCCAGGAGGCAAGTGCCGGTAGACTGAAAGAGTTGAGTCGTGCCTACGCGGGCGCCTTTTCAGGAGAGATCCTGAGGCGCAGGCAGGCAGGCTTCTCCGGTGTTCCTGCCGTGGGCGGGGACCTGGCCGAACCGCCTGGGTTCGCGCTTGTCCAGACCGGGATCACGAGCTGGATTGAGAACGACTTCGAGAAAGTCGTGTTTCGCCAGCATCCTTCCCTAGCTGAGATCAAGCGAGTACTTGCGGCCGACGGCACGCTGGAGAGAGCTGTGCATGCAGAGCTTTCGGGGTCCGGTTCAGCACTTTACGGGTTGTACCGAACCCGGGAAGGTGCAGAGGCAGCCGAGGCGCGTCTAAAGGCTTCGGGCGTGGCCAGTTTGACGACGCGGACACTACCGCGCGCGGCCTACTGGCGGGACATGCTGAAGCATGAAGATTGAGGGTTGACAGGTAGGCGCTCCGAGGGTGAGACTCCGGTGCGGCTGCGAGAAGTGGGTAAGACGCGAACTGCGCGAGACGATGTGCGGGGAGCGAATACTGGGCGATCGTCTAATGGTAGGACAGTGCCCTTTGGAGGCACTTGTCTAGGTTCGAATCCTAGTCGCCCAGCCAGATTTTTGCGGGAAGGAATTCCGGAAGCAGCTAAAGCAAACCAGCTTGGAGGACTCTCGGAAACATGGCAACAGTGGACAGCGTAACGATTGCGGCGGAAGACAAGCAGCAGGACGGCCAGGGACAAGGCAAAGAGCCCGTTAAGGGACCGTCTCCTGAATCGCAGGGCAAGGCGCGCGAGGCAAAACCGGCCTCAGAGCGGAAGCGCACACGCAACCTGAGCGAGGACAAGCGATTCAAGCTGTTCTCCGGCTCGGCGAATACAAAGCTGGCAGAAGAAGTGGCGCGGCACATTGGTGTGACCGTGGGCCAGGTGAAACTGCAGCGGTTCGCCGATGGCGAAGTCTACTTCCAATTGCTGGAGAATGTGCGCGGCGCGGATGTGTTTGTGCTGCAGCCGACATGCTTCCCTGTGGACCAGCACCTTGTGGAGCTGCTGATTATGATTGACGCGCTAAAGCGCGCGTCGGCACATCGGATTACGGCAGTGGTTCCCTACTACGGTTATGCGCGACAGGACCGCAAGGATCGTCCGCGCGTGGCGATCAGCGCAAAACTGATTGCGGATCTGATTACGACAGCGGGCGCGAATCGCGCGCTGTTTGTGGATCTGCATGCGGCGCAGATTCAGGGTTTCTTCGATATTCCGGTTGACCACATGTTCGCAAGCCCGGTTCTGGTGGGCTATTTCCGCGATCTGAATCTACCCAATCTGACAGTGGTTTCACCCGATGCGGGTGGCGTGGAGCGCGCGCGTTTTTTTGCGCAGAAGATGGGCGCACCGCTGGCGATTGTGGACAAGCGGCGCACGGACATGAATGTGACCGAGGTGATGAACGTGATTGGCGATGTGGAAGGCAAAAACTGCCTGATCATCGACGACATTATTGACACGGCAGGCACGCTGGTGAAGACGGTGGATGCGCTGTATGCGAACGGCGCAGCGAGCGTGCATGCATGTGCGAGTCACGCAGTGCTGTCAGGGCCGGCGATTGAACGCATTGCGGCGTCACGGCTGGAGCAGCTTGTGGTGACCGATACGATTCCGCTGCGCGAAGCTGCGCAGAAGGTAAGCAAGATTAAGGTGGTTTCCATTGCCGGCCTGCTGGGCGCGACGATTGAGAACATCCATATGGAGAACAGCGTCAGCACACTTTTTAGTTGACGCCTTAACAAAGGGAGCGCGGCTGAAGACCACGTGCCCGAGGAAAGAAGAGAGACGAAATGCCTGAAGTAGTGATTGCAAAGACCCGCGAGGGTAAGTTCAACAAGAATGCGGCGCGCCGCGTGCGTGCTGCCGGCAAGATTCCTGCAGTTCTTTATGGCGCGGGCCATGAGCCTGTGGCGATTGAAGTGGATCCGAAGCAGATTACCCGGATTCTTTACTCCGAGAGCGGCCACAACACAATTTTCGATCTGGAAGTGGGCGGCAAGACGGAAGCCAAGGCCATGATCGTGGACTGGCAGTATGAGCCTATCAAGGATTCACTGATCCACATTGACCTGAAGCGCATTGCGCTGGACAAGACGCTGCGCGTGAAGGTGCCTGTGAAGCTGGTGGGAACGCCGGTGGGCGTGAAGACGTTTGGCGGCATTCTGGACCAGCTGCTGCGCGAAGTTGAGATTGAGTGCTTGCCTGCCGATATCCCGGGTCACATGGATGTGGACGTGACAGAGCTTGGGTTGCATGAAGTGTTGCGTGTGAAGAGCCTGCCGCACACCGACAAGATCAAGTTCCTGACGGATGAGGATGCACCAGTGGCGCACGTGATTTCGATTCGTGAAGAGGCTGCGCCTGCCGCCGATGCCGTTGCCGCCGATGCGGCTGCTGCTGCGCCGGCTGCTGCTGCTGCCGCACCTGCCGCCGGAGCGAAGAAGTAAGCCTTGGGAGATGCCACGGATTCATTGGGCAGGCGCGGTCCCTTTCTGGTGGTGGGGCTGGGCAATCCCGGGCTGGAGTATGAATGGACTCCGCATAACGCAGGGTTCATGGCAGTAGATCGCATCGCCGAGCAGGCTGGAGTGGTGGTCGGCAACCGGCGATGCAAGGCAAGCACCGCTACCTGCCGGATAGCAGGACGGGAAGTGGTGCTGGCCAAGCCAGAGACGTATATGAACCTGAGCGGAGTTTCTGTAGCCGCTCTGGTTCGGGAGTTGGAGATCGACCCCAGGCAGGATTTGCTGGTGCTGTACGACGAGCTGGATCTGGTTCTGGGGACGTTCAAGATCAAGGAGCGTGGATCGCCTGCGGGACACAACGGAGCCCGCAGCATCAACGCTTCACTCGGCACCGAAGAGTGGCTCAGGCTGCGCATTGGGGTCGGGCTTGATCTACCGCAAGAGGCAAGAGAAGCCGGAGCAAAGCGGCCCGGCAGGGATTTTCTGCTCTCGCCGATGCGGAAGAAGGAGCTGGCAGTGCTGGATGAGGTGCTGGACCGGGTGGCAATGGCTACGCGGCGCATCATTGAAGCCGGTCCGGGGCCAGCGATGAATGAGTTTAACCGAAAGGACAGTTAACGACAGGGAACAGGGATCAGGGAACAGATGTAAATGCAAAGGCAGTGCACTGTTCCGTGTCGAATGTCGGCTGTGAGTGTGAGGAAACACGATGTCTCGTTTGTATGAAGTGATGTTTATTGTTCGGCCGGATGCGGCGGACGAAGATGTGGACAAGCTGATCGAAGGCTTCAGCGCTTCGGTGACCAATGGCGGCGGTGTAGTGAAGTCGGCCGAGAAGATGGGCCGCCGGAAACTGGCCTACATGGTGCGCAAGTTCAATGATGGCCTTTACGTGCTGATGACGATTGAGGCTGATGGCGCGGTTGTGCACGAGCTCGAGCGCCGTATGCGCGTTACCGAACCTGTGATCAAGTTCATCACAGTGCGCATTGACGAGGAAGAGAAGCGCCTGGCGAAGTTGAAGGCGATTCGTGCGTCGCGCCGGAAGGTGAGCGCAGAAGGGGCAGCCGCTCCAGCAGCCGCAGCTCCGGCAGTGGAAGAGCCCGAGGCGGCGCAGGCAACAACTGCCTGAGTCACGATTGATTTTTGCTCTGGTGGGCCGATGAGGCTGTACAGGGCAGGCATGGTGCTGTGTGCATCGGTTGACCGGCGCGCAGGCACAGAGAATGGATGAGGAAATACGATGGCTGAAGAAACGACAAGCAAGGCGCCTGAGAGTGGCGCACAAGCAACAACTTCGAGCCCCAGTCAGGGGTCGGGCTCCGGACCGCGTGGGGGCGGACGCTCAGGTGGTCCTGGCGGCCGCG
>JAGWSG010000159.1 GCA_028876335.1 Acidobacteriota bacterium | reverse complement strand
CATGCGGTAGCGAATCACCTGGTCTCCGTTGCGCACGCCCATTGCAGCATAGGGCAATGTCGCCACAAGTGTAATTGGCGAATTCTCATTGAAGCGTGCCAGCACCTGTTGCGCGCCAGCTTCGGCCTGCAAAAGATCGCCCAGGTTCATCTGCTCTGAGGTGTCCACTGAGGCTTCCTGCAAACCCTGCGCGCTGCCACCGCCAATCGTGGGATGAATCGCAATCGCAGCCAGCGATTGCACTGATCCGGCAAATCCCAAGTCCTGCCGGAACCCCAGCATCGACTCCATCGCCTGGTCGGAATTCGGTGCGAAATCCACATGCGCCAGAAGTTCGCGGCTGTTGGAAGGAGTATTCTCGACTTCCACCGTCAAGCGGTCGCCATTCTCGCCAAATGTGCCCGCTTGCCCAGTCGCCATCAAACGCGCCTTAAGCTTCGGCTGTCTTCCCGGCCCGTCAGTCACCACTACCAGCGGCCCATCTTCCAGCCATCGCAACAAAGGCCGGTTCGCCGCCGAACGCAGTGTCCATGCCCAATCGTCCTTCTTGGCATTAGCTGCGCGTGGCTCCGCAGGCAGCCATTGCATCACTTCATAAAGCGTGTTCAGTGTCAGGTTCACCACGGTGTTCGAACGCAGCCGCACATTTTCGCGCATCGAAGGCAAAAACGATGTGCCCATTGCCTTCACCGCGTAGCGCCCCGGAAGCACGCCATGAATCGCGTAACGTCCCTTGCTGTCCGTGAATACGCTGCTCATCACGCCCAGCCCTGGTCCGAGCAATTGGACTACTGCGCCAATCTGCGGAACTCCTGCCGAGTTCTGCACCACGCCCGTAATTGTGCCGGATGTCTGGCCGCACAACTGCATCGCACTCACAACCGCAAGTGCGGCGATCAAAGCGACATGGAGCCTGCGCACTATCACTCGATAAGGTGACCTGGCAGCGTCTCTGGCTGTTTCCTCAAAGGTTGGCCTCGCGGCGGTCTCCAATTCTCGGGTCGGATGACCGGTCCGCGCGGTGTTCATATTATTCCACGACAAACGGGGCCGATTGCGCAATCTCTTGTTTTGAGATTTCGTCATTGACCTTGATTGTCACCTTGTAATTGCCTGGTTGAAGACCTGCGATCGGCAGCGTGCTTTCCACCGTCAACTGGTCACTATGCTCGCCTAACTGCTTTGAATCCAACGTTTTCTGCAGCATCACCGCATTCGTCTTGGCGTCCGTAATCGAATACGTCACCTGCGCGTTGTTGCTCTTGGTCGCGTTATTAATGCTCAGGTTGTAGACCTGCATCCAGAAGTTCAGTTGCTGGTCCCGGGTAAAGCTCACTGGCTTGCCAGGGTGGTCTGCCACGCGCGGGCGAATAAAGGTGTTGCCAATCACAAAGTTACCGCCGCCAATCGAGTGCGAGTCCACCGGATTCATCTTGTCGGCCAGAATCAGCGACGAGGTCGCCAGCTTTTCATCTCGGAACTCCGGCACTTCCAGGCTTCGTCCATAGATGCCCAAGTGATCCGGATTGTTCACATCCTTGATGGCAATATCTAGTCGATACAGTCCCGGAGGCAACGGCAGCGCCTTCCAATACACCGACTCACGATCGAGGCTCTTCTGCAGCAGCTCAGCCGGCTGTTCCACTTGCACGGTATTTTCAAAAGTTTGCACCGTCTTGTGAGTCAGCGTCGTTACTTTACCCAGAATGTTCACCACGCCTTTGGCCACACCGTCCTTGGTGATAAAGGTCATGTCCCGGTTCTTGATCTGCAGTGTAATCGGCACCATGACCATGTCATCGGTCACCTTCACAAAATCCGTCCGCACATCGAACGGGAACACGGGACCGCTGAACACTTTGTGCTCTGAAATAAAGCTGTCCAGATCCTTAAACTCAATCGGAGGAGGCGCGAACAACTTGGAGGCCATCTCCAGACGGTCAAATTCCTTTGACTGCTGCGACGCGGCCAAAGGGCCTAAACCCAGATGTTCGATGCCTGTAAAGCGGTCGGCCTTCTTGGCCTGCTTCATCATTTCCCATTGCGTCAACCCGGCGCCCGGCACATGCAGCAGCGCGTCCTTCTCGCCGCGGTCAATCGTAAAGTGGTAGTCCCCGCACATACAGGTGTCCACAAATTCAACGTCAATGTTGTCGCCCACACCGGGCAAATACCGGTAGTGCCACACCTCAAATGGATACGTCGATGTCTCACCGCCACCTTCATCCATCGGGCGCTGGTAAGCTCCCCCCGCGGGGTGCGAGTCAATCGAGTCCGGTTTGCCCCACATAATATAGATGCGCCCGCGATCCGTCTTCCACCCCGGCTTACCCGCCGCAAAGTGCTCATTCGCATAGGCAATACGCCGGTAATGCTCTTCACGATACGTATTGTCGGGCGAATCCGGATCCGGGTTCCGGCGCGCCCAGAAGTTCTCAATAAAGGCTTCCCGCTCTTCGTCGTTCGATAGGTTCTTGAACGCCTTACGCTCGTCGTCCGTGATGATGTACGCCACGTCCTGATCCAGCCAGGTCTTGTATGCGCCCTTCAACTCCTGACGCACCGCCTTCTGTGCACGGCGCAGTTGCTCATCCGACATGGGACGATTCAGCGGATCAACCTGCTGATCCTGCCCCGCATCCGGCTTCGACTGCTGGTCCTGTTTCTGTTTGGCGTGCAACTGGAAGGAGGGAAGGAAAATCAGTCCCACACCGAGCGTTGCGAGAACTACTTTACGACTGCTATGCATCATGGCCTTTGGCAAAACTCCTGCGTGCTTTATTTTACGGGTCAATCAGAGGCCGGGCAAGGATGCTTTCGGCTTCTTCCAATACCACAATTGCAATACGTACGCAGGCAAATGGCCGGGCGGCAAAAACGGGGCCCGGAAAACGATATGGCCGGTGAACTCAATCCAGCACCCCAGCCAACGGCAAACCCCCGCATCCACTTGGACGCCCCGATCCAATATTGGTTATCTGCTGCAGTGCATCCAATTGGAGACAGTTATTGGGCCCGTCCATCATTTCATTCCCCATCTTCGGATTTTCTGCCAAACGGCTGACCGCTCCAGGATGCAATGGCATATCCCAAAGCACAGAGCACCAGCCCGCCCAAAACACTCACCATCAGGGCCGGTAAAAAGCCCATACCAGAAATCACCTCCAGCATCCTGTCTCCAAATACAAAGGACACAGCGCCCACCCCCATCAACCCACGGGACAGCATCCACTCCAACATCTGGCCTGCGGTTTTCTCAGCCCCCATTGCCATCAGACAACCCTCTCAGCTCCTGTTCTCTGTTCGCTGTCTTAATGTTCCACGCGCCCAAATTTCCCCGCATCAAAGCTTCGCTTGTCCAGCCGCGGCAGCACACGTGCCACCTTGTCGGGAACCACCGGGAAATGCCGCGCCGCCACCAGCGCCTCGGCCACAAACCATACATCCTCCTCCGCCGTCATCCAGCCATGCCTGTCGAGCCTCGTCAAATCCACCGGCACCGAATACGCCCTGAGCGTCCGCTCTCCTCGAAGATTGAAGTAGCAATCAAAGTAGCTCATGGCTAGCTCGCGCAGCGTGCGATACGCAGGCGCCCTGAATCGCAACCCCGCATAATTTGACTTCGCAACCGCACCCCATAATCCATGTTCGCGATAAATCGCCAGCACATGATCGTCGTCGCGCACTGCCTCCAAATCCATCAACAAAGGTCGGTGCCCCAGCACACGCAACGCCGCCGCCGCAATCAGTGCACCCTCCAGGCAGTGTCCCTTCCGCTCCTGCAGCACTCGCCGCGGAGATCCCGCCGTATCGGCATATTGATACGTCAACTCGTCGACAAATTTCTGAATCCGCGCCGGCGTCTTCAGCCCGCGCAGCACGCGCACCTCATGCGCCTCCAGCCCCCAAAATTCGCCCGTCTTCGACCCAACGCTTTTTCGCGACACACCATTCCCCATGCGCACTCAGCTCCTCACCTCACTACAACATTGTCGCGATGATAGCGAAGCACACCTGCTTTCCTTTCCCTATTCCCTGCTCCCTGCCTTCTCCACCCTCCACACAAACTCCGCAATCGTCTCCACCAGCCTTCCCCGCAACCCCGGCGCCATGTCATGCCCCATCCCCTCAATCAGCACCAGCTCCGCTCCCTTGATCGCCGCCGCCGTCGCGCGTCCGCCGCTCACATCGCACATCGCGTCGCTCAGCCCATGAATCACCAATGTCGGCACCCGCACACTCTTCAGCCGCTCCGTCCGGTCTCCCGTCGCCACCGTTGCAATCGCCTGCCGCGTCAGGCCCACCGGATCATTCGCCCGGTCATACGCCAGCCCCGCGCGCGCCGCCACTTCCTCCTCATCGCACGGATACCCCGGCGAACCCACTGCCTTCATCGCCATCACCCGATGCGCAATCGTCTCTTCCCGCGTCACCGGCCCCGGCCCGCCAAACACCTTCTTCAGCACCTCCGGAGACACCTGTCCCACATCCTTCGCGCCCGTCGTCGACATCATCGACACCAGCGACTTCACCCGCTCCCCATGCTCCGTCGCGACAATCTGCGCAATCTGTCCGCCCATGGACGCGCCCACCACATGCGCTCGCTCAATTCCCAGCGCATCCATCAGCCCCACCGTGTCTGCCGCCATATCCACCAGCGTGTAGCTCGCCGACGAATAGTCCCCCGCCATCACCGCCGGAAAATCTGGTGCTGGCGCATCCTTCAAATGCGTGGAAAGCCCGCAATCCCGATTATCGAAACGAATTACCTGCAGCCCGCGCTCCACCAGCGCCGCGCAAAATCCGTCCGGCCAGTGAATCAGTTGCGCCGCCCCGCCCATAATCAGCACCATCGCCGGGGCATCCTTGCTCCCGTGTCGCCGATACGCAATCTCCAGCCCCGCCGGCCCAACATTCTTCGCCACTTCATCCACGCCATAGGCACCAAAAGGTGCCAAACTTGTCTTCCATTCAGATTCCGCCACCGCGCTCCCCTTTCCTTCAATTCGGTGACATTAGCCCCAATTGCTCCGCGGAAACAGTCTGTTTTACGCGCTGCAGCTTTGCTATCTTTTAAGTGGCAGCAGCAACCCTACTCCGGTCGATTCCCTTCGATTCAAGTTTCCTATTCTTAACTCGATCGCCCAAAATAGTCAGCGCTAAAACTTCACCCAAATTGCGTCAAAATCCTTCACAAACCCGTCATATGAACAGTCGAAGGGACCATGAAGAGTCACCTAGCCTTAACTCAAAAGTAATTTCCTTTTGAGTTAAGATGGTGGCGAACCATTCAGGGTCATTTTCGTGGTGTACAGGCATCGCAACTGGTAGTTTTTCCTCTCCTGCGTTCCTTCGGCGGAACTGCGCGACTTAAACCTGCGTACATCCTGTTGCAGGCAGGCACTTCGGAGTAAGCGACTTTCATGAAGAAGATTCTTCTTATTGTTCTTGCAGTCATTGTTACCGCTGGTCTCGTAGGTTTCTTTGTCTACAAGCAGCAGTCCGGCTACACCAAGGTCATGATGGCCAAGATCCAGCGCCAGGACCTGTCCAGCGTCGTCAGCGGCACCGGCCAGATCCGCCCCAAGACCTTCGTCAACCTGGGCTCCAATGTCATGGGCCGCATCACCCACCTTTACGTGAAGGAAGGCGATCACGTGAAGCAGGGCCAGGTTGTAGCCACTGTTGAGAACATCCAGCAGGAAGCCGCCGTCAGCGGCCAGCAGGCCACCATCGCCGCCGCCCGTACGGACATTAACTCCTACGTCGCCGCGGAAAAGACCGCTGAAGCCAACGTCGAGCACGCCCAGGCCGACCTCGAGCAGAAAAAGCTCGACTGGCAGCGTGCCCAGCAACTCTACAAAGACGGCATCCTCGCCAAGCAGGACTACGACGCCAAGAAAGCCGCCTACGACACCGACGTGGCCACCCTGGCGCAAGCCAGCGCTCAGGTCAATCAGGCCAAGGCCAACACCGCATCTGCCCGCGCCCACCTCCGCACTGCCGAGGCTACTTTGCGCGCCAATCAGAATGCCCTCGCACTCACTCAGGCTGTAGCGCCGTTTGATGGCCTTGTTACAAATCTTCCCGTCCGTCAGGGTGAGTCCGTCGTTCCCGGCATTCAGAACGCCGAAGGCTCCACCTTCATGACTATCGCCGACATGAGCGTCATCACCGCCGAGGTCAAGGTGGACGAA
The DNA here is from genome assembly GCA_028876335.1 of Acidobacteriota bacterium. Classification (GTDB taxonomy): domain Bacteria; phylum Acidobacteriota; class Terriglobia; order Terriglobales; family Acidobacteriaceae; genus Telmatobacter. The sequence continues at coordinate 5,587 of JAGWSG010000159.1, read as the reverse complement.
ACCGACATCGTCAACGTCAGGCTCGGTCAACCCGCCGACGTCACCGTGGACGCTATCCCTGGAAAAGTCTTCAAGGGCCACGTTACGCTCGTTGGTGATCAGGCCCTGCTCCGCTCAACCGGCCTCGCCACCTCGCAATCCACCACCGGCACCGAAGAGGCCAAGGACTTCAAAGTAGTCATCACACTCGACCCCAATCAGATGCTTGACGAGCTGCGCCCCGGCCTTTCTACCACTGCGAAAATCACCACCGCGCACAAAAACGATGTGCTCTCGCTCCCCATCCAGGCACTCACCATGTACGCGCCGCCAGCCAAGGGCGGCGACAACAAGGTCGAAGCCGCAACGTCGGATAGCAGCAAGCCCGCCACACCCATCCAGGGCGTCTTCATCGTAGACAAAGACTCCCGTGGTCGCATGCGCGCCAAGTTCGTACCCGTCACCACTGGTATTACCGGCGCAACCAACATTGAGGTCCTCTCCGGGCTCAAAGCCGGCGATCAGGTCGTAACCGGCCCCTACAAAATTCTGCGTACTCTCAAGGACGGCGCACTGCTCAAGCAGGACAAATCGCAGCCCGCCAACTTGATGGGTGGAAGCTCCTAACCCGCCGTCGCACGGCACAACATTTCGCCTCGCCCAGCGTCACTCATGCGAGGCCTTTCCGCCGGTCCTTCCGGCAGCAGGCAAGAAAAGGAAAGCATCAGGATGGCTTCGAACACCACCAGCACCGAGCTCCAGACCCGCGCCACCACGGCGCCTCCCTCCTCCGACGTCATCGTCGTTGAAGATCTCTGGCGCACCTATGACATGGGTTCCGAGCAGCAGGTACACGCTCTGCGCGGCGTCTCCCTCAGCATTCGCCACAATGAGTACGTCGCCATCATGGGCCCTTCCGGCTCGGGCAAATCCACGCTCATGAACCTTATCGGCTGCCTCGACACGCCCTCCAAAGGCAGGTACTGGCTCAACTCGCAGCTCGTCTCTGAACTCGACGACGACGAGCTCGCACGCATCCGCAACAAGGAAATCGGATTCGTCTTCCAGACCTTCAACCTGCTCGCCCGCGCCACCTCGCTCCACAACGTCGAGCTGCCCCTCATCTACAACGGCACACCCGCCGCCGAGCGCATCGAGCGCGCCAAGCAGGCCCTCGCCAAGGTCGGCCTCGAGTCGCGCATGCACCACAAGCCCAATGAACTCTCCGGCGGTCAGCGTCAGCGCGTCGCCATCGCCCGCGCCCTCATCAACAACCCGTCCATCATCCTCGCCGACGAGCCCACCGGCAACCTCGACTCCAAAACCGGCGACGAGATCATGGCCCTCTTCGACGCACTCCAGGCCGCCGGCAACACCATCGTCCTCGTCACCCACGAGCCCGACATCGCCGAGTACGCCCACCGCATCGTTCACATCCGTGACGGCCAGATCTATTCCGACACACCGTCCCGCCGCGCCGCCGGCGGAGCAATGCCAGGCCACTCCAAGTCCCACCACTAAACAACAACTCTCACACAACTATTCTGGCTGCTCCATCCTTCGCGCGGCGAAGGATGGAATCTCACAGTGCCTGGGGTGTGCGCGAGCTCCGGCTCCCGCATGCAATCCTGAGCGGTGGCCCCACCCAGTGGCACCCAGGCGCCATCTGCTGCAGGCAGTGCCTAATCTTTTCCTTCCTCCCGCCGATAACCTCTCTGTCCACCCGGTCCACCCACCGGGGCAGCGGAGGCCCTCAGCGTGAACGCATTCCTTCAGCACGCCACACCGCGCTTGGCCGCCGCAGAGCAGGCCGTTAACCTGCGCCAAGTCGATATACCTGCCCCAGCCCAACTCGTCGCCATCAATCCCGTATGGCGCAAAATTGTCACCCAGGCCGAGCTCGTCGCCCCCTACATGCAAACCGCCGTCATTGAAGGTGAATCCGGATCCGGCAAGCAAACCCTCGCCCGCTTCCTGCACACCCGCTCACCCCTTGCCCGCACAGCATTCCAGCGTCATGACGCGCGCGAGTGGCTCGTCCACAACGCAGACCCCGCAGCCATCACCGGCTTCCTCTATCTCGATCGCGTTGATCTGCTCGCCTCGCCCGGGCAAAATCTGCTCCTCGGCGTCCTCAAAGCGCTGCAGGACCGCCCCGCCGGCCGCACCATCGTCATCACCGGCGCACAAACCTCACTCCGCCAGCTCTCCAGCCAGGGCCAGCTCCTGCCTGATCTCGCTTACCGCCTCACTGCCGTGCGCTTTCCCATTCCACCCCTGCGCCAGCGCAAAGAAGAAATCGCCCCCCTCGCCGAGCAGATCCTCGCCCGTCTCTGCCACCGCTATCAGCAGCGACCCGTCGCCTTCGCCCCCGGTGCGCTCGCACGCCTGCTTCAGCATGACTGGCCCGGAAACATCCGCGAGCTCTCCAGCGTCCTTGAAGCCGCTCTGCTCGACGCTGCCAACGGCCTCATCCATCCGGAAGACCTCACCCTCTCCATGCCCGAGTCCGTACAGCCCGCCGCCGCGCCCGCACCACCCGCCGGCATGCTCCTGCTGGACTCCGTCATCCGCCGCCACGTTGAATTCGTCCTCGACCTCAACCGCGGCAACAAACTGCGCGCCGCCCGTCAGCTCGGCATCTCACGCTCTACCCTCTACCGCATTCTCGGCAACCAGCCCTACACCGGCTGAACCTCCCCAGAGCACAATCTCCTGCGAGCCAATGTCGAGCATCTGCTGCATGCAATGCCGGGCGTCCGCTGCACGCAATGCCCGCGCAGAATAATCACATCCAAATGGTCCCTGCGTCACAGCGTTTCCTGTTCATCTGCGTCTCTACTCATAGAAGAAAGAGGTACGCATATGTTGGCAAACGTAGCTGAAAAAGTGGCGCCCGTTCAGGAAACTGTTCGTAACATGGCCAGCATCCCTCCAGCCGTCGCAGATGCGGTCCAGGACGGCATCCGAACCGTCAAAAGATCCATCCGCCACGGTCGTGATGTCGCAGAAGATGCCATCGACGAAACCCAGCGGCAGATTAAACGCAGACCATTCCAGGCCATCTGTGCGTCGTTCCTCGTCGGAGCAGCAACAGGTGGACTTACCGTCTGGGCTTTGTTCCGGCGGCGTTAAATTCACCGTCCGAATCGCGCCCTTCACCTGCGCGTGAAGGGCGTCGCTCTATCCCTGCATTCCGGGCATGACACCGTATGCCTCAAGCACGCGAGCCCCACCAACGAGTTTTTGTTCGTGGAGTCATGTGTCGAGGGACCGGCGGCTGTATTGAGCAATCTAGCCAGCGCACGACAAATTCTGCAACCGAACAGCGAGCGCCGCCATAACCAACTCTGAGCAAACAGCGAACCTTTGCCCCAACCCTCAAAGGAGAATCCACAAATCTACTCCGAGCGAAAAGCGCGCGTCCGCTGCATGCAATTGCACCTCGTAGAGGTGCAGCGAAAATAGCCCAGGATGGAGAGAGCGCAAGCGAACGCAATCCTGGGAACAGCCACAGGAAATTGCCGCGCCGTCCCGTAGGGCCGGCGCGGAGCCGGAGGCCACAACCCTCCTGCCAGCGCAATGCCGAGCATCTGCAGCATGCAATGCCGTGCAATGCCCTACCGCCGCGTATTCGCCAGTGCGCGCAGAATCGTCCGCATGTTCCTGTTCATCACGCCTCGCAGATACATCGTCACCGCAAAAATGAAGATCAGGAAAAACAGATCCACGCGCAGCAGCGAGTGCAGCAGTTCTCCCAGCGAGTCGATTGGAAACATCCCGTGATGCATCCAGATAAACACCGCAATCGACAGCAGTGCCAGCACGCCCACCACCACGCGCGACATGCGCTCTGATCGATCTGCTGCTGCCAGCGCCTGCTGCACAAACGCCACTTCCGCGTTCACATTCTCTTTGTTGTTCTCCGGCACTTCGCGACTCATGCGGGTTTCCTCTCAGATATGAATTGTTTGCGGAGCGCCGCCACTCCATAATGCAGGCGCGACTTTACCGTGCCCAGCGGAATTCCCAGCACCGCGGCGCTCTCTTCAAGCGAGAGATCGTGCTGGTAATGCAGCAACACCACGGCCCGGCTCGCGGGCGATAGCTGCTCAATCAATGCCATGAATGACTCGTCCGACAAATCCACCGGCTCCATGTTCCGCGCCACAAGCTGCTCCGGCTTCGCGTCGTCCAGTCCTCTCCAGCGTTGCGCGCGCTTCAAATGCGCAAACGCAATCCGCGACGCAATCCTGTAGCTCCATGGCCGGAACACCGCAGGCTCGCGCAAATGCCCTAGCTTGCGCAGAATTTGTATTGAAGTTTCCTGCAAAATATCGTCAGCAAGGTCAGCCCCGGCCAACCGGCTTACATAAGCGCGCAGCGGCGCATACACACCATGCAGCAACTGCCCCAACGCCTTTCGGTCACCCGCCTGCGCCAGCAGAACCAGCATCGTCTCATCGCCGGCCCGCGGCTCATCGGGTTGGCCTTGATTGCTCACACTACACAGAGGCTCCAGACCCAATCAAAGTTCGGTTAAACAGTTTTTTCTTGAAAGAGAATCATCTCACCATCCCACAACTCTCCTGGAGCGCAAGCACCGTCCGCCGCATGCAATGCCCGTTACAATCACCTCAGGCTTCCCAACCATGGCCACCCACACTCAATCTCTCGAACCCGCTCAACCCGCACACCCCATCGCCCGCACGGCTCTTGCCGGAGCCAGCCTGGGTCTCGTCCTCCTGCAAAGTGTCTGCACCTTCTTCACCGCGCTCAGCGGCCTGCGTCTCTTTCTCGGCGTCGCAGCACTTGCCACCGCCACCCGCGCCGGCATCGCATGGGACCACATCCACTCCAACTGGCTTCGCGTCCCCATGCTTATCTTTGCCTTCGCAGGCTCCGTTCTCAATCTCGCCATTCTCCGCCGCATCCATCGCCTGCGCCGCAACTCCGCAACCCACTGGCGTCAGTCCGCGCCATCAACCCGCAAGCTCCTCTCCGAGCGACTGCAACTCATCCTCTCCATCACCACTCTCGCCCTCATCGCACTTGAAGAGTTCACCCACTTCCAGACCTTCCATCACTTCTGACAGAGTTACACCGCGTCAGATCAGTTACCGTCACTTACTCGCACCCACACGCCCGCCGCATCCACTCCGCACTGATCGGCTCAAACGCATCGAACGCGTCATTATGCCCGCGGCCCGGAATCGGATGAAACTCTTTAGGCTCATGCGCCAGCTCAAACAGCTTGCGCCCCTGCCGCGGAGGAACCACCTGATCGTCCGTTCCATTCGCAATCAGCAGTGGTGAAGAAGTCCTTCCAACCTTCTTCCCATTGTCGAAGCGATCAAGCGCCAGAAGATTCACCGGAAAAATCGCGAAGTGCACCTGCCCAACCTGCGGAATGGAAAGATACGGCGCAAGCAGCATCACCCCGGCAACATGAAATTCTGTTGCCATCTCCACCGCAACACCCGTACCGAGCGATTGGCCGTACAACACAATGTGCTGCGGATTGATTCCCTGCGTTGCAAGATAGCGCATGTACGCGCGCCCGTCCGCATACAGCCCCTTTTCCGTCGGCTTACCCGGCAGCCCGCTG
>JAGWSG010000158.1 GCA_028876335.1 Acidobacteriota bacterium | reverse complement strand
GGCTTGAAAATCCTTAACTGGTACGCCGAAATGGAAAGGAATCTCGTCCGTTTTGATGCCGCCGCCGAAGACATCCGCGTCGGCAAACTCTCCGGCGCCGTCGGCACTTTTGGTCACCTCAAACCCGAACACGAAGAGCAGATTTGCGCCCGCCTCGGCCTCAAACCCGCATCCGTTGCCACACAAGTCATTCAGCGCGACCTCCACGCCGCCTACATCAGCGTCCTGGCCCTCATCGGTAGCACTCTGGACAAGATTGCCGTCGAAGTCCGCCACCTGCAGCGCACCGAAGTCCGCGAAGCCCAGGAGTACTTCAGCGAAAAGCAGAAGGGCTCCTCCGCCATGCCGCACAAAAAGAACCCGATAACCTCAGAGCAGATTAGTGGCCTCGCGCGCGTGCTGCGCGGTAACGCGCAGGCTGCGTTTGAGAACATCGCGCTCTGGCATGAGCGCGATATCTCTCATTCCTCAGTCGAACGCGTCATTTTCCCGGATTCGACCATCCTTGTCGACTACCTGCTCGCCAAGACGACGGACCTGATTGACCGCCTGCTCGTCTACCCCGACCGCATGCTGAAGAACCTCGAGTCCACCGGCGGCCTCATCTTCAGCGGCCAGTTGCTCCTCGATCTGGCCGAGGCTGGCATGCTTCGAGAAGACGCCTATCGCTTAGTTCAGTCGCACGCCATGCGTTCCTGGAAAGAAGACCTCATCTTCCGCGACGAAGTTGCGAAGGACCCTGCGATCTCGTCGTTGCTCTCATCCCCAAAACTTGAAAAGACCTTCGACTATACGCGCCAACTCGGCAATGTCGATGCCATCTTTCAGCGCGTTCTCGGAGCCGATTCCTGATGGACCATTTTCCCGAGGCCGCACGGCTTCGCGTGGAGGGCACTGTCCGCGAGGCCATCGATCTGGTCGAGAACGACCAGAAGAGCGAGGCCGTGCAGCTGATGAACGCGCTCGTCGCCGAGTTCCCCCAGTCGGGCCTGGCGCACGCATATCTGGCCTGGGTTTACTCCAACGTTGGCGATCATCGGCAGGCCATTCAGCATGGCAAGGTAGCCGTACAAAATGAGCCGGATTCCGAGCGCGCTTCACTCATCTATTTCCGCGCACTCTGGAACGCGCACGAGTACCAGCAGGCCTTTCAGGAGATGGAGCGCTTTTCGCAGATCGGCTATTCCGAAGAGTACGTTCGCATGATGCATGAGTGGAGAGGGATCTGATGGAGTACGCAATCACATCTGAGAAGGGAATCAGCGCGCGATGAATCTCACTCTGGCCATTACCGGAGCCTCCGGCGCGGTCCTCGCGCGTGAGATGTTACGCTGCCTTGAAGCCGACGACCGTGTCGAGCGCGTCTACTGCGTTGCCAGCGAAAGCTCACTTCGCGTGATTGCGGAAGAACTTGGTATATCTGGCCGCAACGAGCTTGTCCCCAAGCTGCTCGATTCCGCGCCAAAAAAGACCATAACGCTCGCGGACTCCGATATCGGAGCACCGATCGCTTCGGGTAGCCACCCTTCCAGCGGCATGGTCGTCCTGCCTTGCTCCATGGGCACACTGGCAGCCATCGCCAATGGTCTGGCCAACTCACTCATTGCCCGCGCGGCAGACGTCACGCTCAAGGAGCGCCGCCCACTCATCCTCTGCGTTCGCGAGACACCCTTCAATCGCATCCATCTGCGCAACATGTCGCTCGCCGCAGAAGCCGGAGCCACGATCTTCCCGGTCATTCCGGCTTTTTACAACCAGCCGGCGACCACGGACGACATGGCTCGTGCCTTCGTCCATCGCGTCCTAGCGCACATCGGCCTGCCACAGCCCAGTGCGTACGTCTGGAAACCAGAACTTTAAGCGGGATATTGAATCACGTGTTGGCCCGTAGGTATCGATAGCTCAAGCCAGCCGTCGTTTGTGACTCCTCGAAGAGTTCTGCCGTCAAGCAGCATTTCCTCTCCGTTACCTTTATACAAACGTAGCTTTACCTTGATACCAGGCGGTGTCTTTAAATCGATTGTGAGCCTGTCGGACTCGCCTTTGACCCAGCGTATTGTCACGGGGCCAAATTCGGTCACAGCTACACCATTTGCCCAGGACAGATCGCCGCAGCGCGGCTCAATCAGGATTGAACGATTGGCTACCGGACCATCCCGTCTTACACCGAGCGCAAATGCCGTTAGAAAGAATCCCGGGACCATGCCGTAAACATGGGCTTTTGATCCATTTCCATCCAGGTCCTCCCAGGTTGTTTGCCATGGCGAGTCTGCCTGGCCCTTCCAGCCGATGCGCATCCTGCGTAAAACTTCTTCATCTTGATCGTGCGCGTTCATTCCATAGAGCGCTGCAAACAGGTAATAGTGCGACATGGGAGTGGTCACTCCTTCAGCGTGGGCCAACACCCAGTCCCTGACAGAGCGCAGGCGCTCAGTTGGAACAATTCCGCTGTAAAGAGCGAACAAAGCCGCTTGAACTGTGGGCCGGTAGCGTCCATTCACTATTGGACCCGGGAACATCTTTCCATTTAGTTGTTCATTCATCTTTGAGCCGGGACCGAAGAGTGCACCGTCGTAAGTGCCCTCATGTGAGTTCCACAACAGGGTATTGAAATCATGCTTGAGTTTCTCGGCATACTGGGCATAACTATTGCTGTCTTCTAATTCATTGATAGTGCTTCCGAGGTAGGATGCGTCCTGCAGAGCCCGATACACCATCGCATTAAGTCCCGTGCCTTCGCATATCTGGTAGCGCAGTGGGTTGTCCCAGACTTCCCACTCGCGCGCCAGCACCAGCCCTCGCGCAGTGCGTCTCTCCAGGAACCACTGCATAAGTCGGCGCAATGTTGGCCACAACTCCTGAACCAGAGCCTTGTCGCTTGAACTGTCGTAGTGCTCGCGAAGTTGCACAACCCAGTCACAAGAGCGGTCTTCCATGATTGCGTGAATGTCCCAGCGTTCAGAACAACTGTGTGCCTTGATCTGTCCATCGGGCTGCTGCGTGAGCGCAATTCGACGCAGCAAAGCCTTCAGTAGCCGGTTATCGCTCCAGAGCTTGTGGCCATCCGTCTGGGGTCCGCACATCATCACCCTTGTACAGTCGAAGGCGGGCGGGCTGTCGTCGGTCCACTCAACCCGTTCGCGATCGGCACAATCCACGTAGGCGTCTTCGCTCAATAGCTCGAGTGAGCGCGCACAAATCCGCCACAAACGGCTGAGCATGGGATCACTGCACTCAAATTCTCCAGCTCGCTCGAAAGGGTAGCGAACCTCAAAGGCGTTGGCTCGCGTAAGCGTGACCTGACCCGAAATTAACCGTATCGAAAGCCGGTTGAATGCGAAGGTGTCACCGCCCATGTAGCGCTGTATGCCATCACGCGCGATGTAAGTGCTCTTGCCGCTTGTTGCGCCTTCGGGCAGCAGATAACTTACTTCAATTTCGCTACCGCTTTCCGCATGGAGCACTACGTCATGGTAGCCCTGAATAATCTCGGGTAGATCCAGCGTATAGACGGAACCACTTTTAAGCACAGCAGCTGCATGCGCTTCTGGGTTGATCCAGTCACGCAATGTCTCCTTTTGTAGCGGAGTCGTTCGCGGCCATACCGGAAAGAAGTCGGGTCCTCCGACTGGAACGCTGTGCGGCCATCCTGCCAGTGAAAGATCTGCGCTGTGCAGGTCAAGGCCTTTGCGCGCATCAATATTTTCTTCAATGGAGGCCCACGCAGCGTCGCGCATACCAAAAGAGAGTTCGGGACGCGCAACCCAACTCGTATCTGTTGGAATACGCTTGGCCGCTGGGCCCTGTCCTAATTCTAGAATTGCAGCGAACCCCGGTTCGTGGTGCATGATGCGTCCGGTAGGGGCATCGCGATGCACTAGTACGACTACAAGGTTTTTGCCGGGCCTGAGTGCTGCGCGGATATCCCTGGTGTCGAATTCCGGCCGCTGATTCTGAAAACGGCTTGGGCCACGGCCGCAATACTCTCCATTGATGTATAGCCTGTAGCGTGTATAGCTGAACAAGCGAATTGATGCATGCAGAGGCACTTTCTCAAGCTCGAATTCCCGGGCAAATACAGAATGAAGATCGCTTGTCTCAGCCGGAAGACTTCCATTGGAGGAGGAGGCAATCTTTGCGGCGCTTCCTTTTTCTCTTATGGCAACAGAGACCGAATCCGCGGACCAGATCATGTGCGCCATGAGGTTTTCTTTTCTGTCTTCCTCGCGCTGGGCATTTGCGGGGAGAAAGACTACTTTGGGCAGGGCCACAGCGATTCCTGCGGCAAAACTACTTTTAAGAAAGCTGCGTCGCTTCAAGGCCAGTCCTTCCGGGAGATAGTGGCCATCATAAACTTCACCCATCAATCTTTCACAAATCCCTCAAGTTCAACATTCTTTCTCGTTCCTTACTTCGACCAGTGGGGGATCCCGTGCCGCCGGTTTTATTTGACTTTTCCCGCTGTTCCACTAGATACTTCCGCTATGCCTTTCGCAGTCATTCTCGGCATCGCTCTCATGGCCATGTGCATGTGTATGCAGGGCGGACCCGTCCGTGTGGCTGTGGAGCGGCGCATGCGTTAAACGCAACCGATTTCCAAAGTGTCAGGCGGCCCGGGTTCTCCCAAGGACTCGGGCCGTCGCATGTATGCGCAGGTTGTTTGAGTCTTCCCCGCCGCGCAACGCAACTCATCTGAACCAGAAGTCGAAAAGGAGCATTTCAAATGTCCGAGACGAAGCAGCAACTCGCTACTCTCGCCGTTCACGCCGGCCAATCCCCAGACCCCGCCACAGGCTCGCGCGCCGTGCCCATATACCAGACCACGTCTTATCTCTTTCAGGACGCGGACCACGCAGGCCGTCTCTTCGCCTTGCAGGAGTTCGGCAATATCTACACGCGAATCATGAATCCGACGACGGATGTGCTCGAGAAGCGTGTTGCCGCCCTCGAAGGCGGAGCCGCCGCGCTTGCCACATCGTCCGGCCAGGCTGCGGAAACCCTGGCGCTCACCACGTTGGCCGCTGCGGGCGACGAAATCGTCTCCACGACATCGCTCTATGGTGGTACCTACAATCTCTTCCATTACACACTGCCGCGCCTCGGCATTACCGTGCGCTTTGTGGATGCGGACGACTTCGACGGCTTGCGCGCAGCCATTAATGAAAAGACCCGCGCCGTTTACACCGAAACGCTCGGTAACCCCAAACTTGACGTTGTCGATATCGAAAAGCTCGCCGCTATTGCGCATGAAAACGGCTTGCCTCTCGTCATTGACAACACCTCCGCCTCCGCTGCTCTGGTGCGGCCCATCGAGCATGGTGCGGACATCGTCGTAAACTCCGCGACAAAATTCCTCGGCGGCCACGGCACCTCCATCGGCGGCATCATCGTAGACGCAGGCAAATTTGACTGGGCCGCCTCCGGACGCTTCAAGGAATTCACCGAGCCCGATCCCTCGTATCACGGCCTCAGCTATACCCAGGCCTTCGGCCCTCTGGCATTCATCCTCAAGTGCCGCATTCAGGGCCTGCGTGATACGGGCGCTGCGCTATCTCCGTTCAACGCCTTCCTGCTCCTGCAGGGAATTGAAACCCTGCACCTGCGCATGGAGCGTCACTCGCAGAATGCCCTGGCTGTTGCAAAGCATCTTGAAGCGCATCCCGGCGTCGCGTGGGTCAATTATCCAGGTCTTGCGTCCAGCAAGTACCATGCCCGTGCTCAGAAATACATGCCAAACGGTCAGAGCGCTTTGCTGACGTTTGGAATCAAGGGCGGTTATGAGGCCGGCAAGAAGCTGATTGACTCGCTGCAGCTTTTCTCGCTGGTTGCCAATATTGGCGATGCCAAGTCTCTGGTCATCCATCCGGCTTCTACCACGCATCAGCAGCTTTCGGTGGAAGAGCAGGCAGACACAGGCGTGACGCCCGAACTCGTCCGCCTCTCGGTTGGCATTGAAGACATTCGCGACATCCTTGCCGATCTTGACCAGGCAATCGAAGTTGCCAATGGAACCAAAGCGGATAAACCCCAGACGGCGGGTCTTGCTGCACAATGAAGACTATGACTGCGTCCGAAAAAGGAGCCAGTGCCGGCGCCAAGCCGCCGGCCACTCCTCCATTGGAACCCACCTATGAAGGCGATTTCGTCATCAATGGTGACTTCCAGTTGGAGAGCGGACGCACGCTCGCAAGTCCCACTCTGCATTACGCAGTCTACGGTCGCCTGAATGCCGCGCGCGACAACGCCGTTCTGGTCTGTCACGCGCTCTCGGGCTCGGCGCTGGTTGGCTCGTGGTGGCCAGAAGTCTTCGCTCCAGGCGCGCTGCTATCGCTGGAGCAGGACTTCGTCATTTGTATCAACATGCTGGGCTCCTGTTATGGATCTACCGGACCCAGCACCAACAATCCTGAGACCGGCCAGCCTTACGGTGCCGACTTTCCTCTCGTCTCCATCCGCGACAATGTTCGCGCCCAGGCTCTCCTGCTTGACTCCCTCGGTATCCGCAAGTTGCGTCTTGTCCTCGGCGGTTCGCTGGGCGGCATGCAGGCGCTTGAGTGGACCATCTATGATCCATCGCGCGTTGAGCGCGGCGTCATCATCGCAGTGGCCCCGCTCGGGGCAATGGGCCTGGCGCTCAATCACCTCCAGCGCCAGGCTATCCAAAATGATCCCGACTGGTTAAACGGCACATATCTGCCGCAGAAGCCTCCGCGCGCAGGTCTCGCGCTGGCGCGTCAGATTGCCATGATGAGCTACAAGTCACCCGAGCTCTTTGAGGAGCGCTTTGGCCGCAATCCCAATCGTAATGGCGAAAATCCCTGGGCATTGAATGCGGATGGCGGCGGACTCACCGGCGGTCGCTTCGACATTGCCGGATATCTCGATTACCAGGGGCATCGATTTCTTGACCGTTTCGACGCCAACGCGTATCTGGCCATTCTGCGCACCATGGACACGTGGGACCCGCTTACCGGTTATGAGTCACCGATGCAGGTCTTCAGCCGCATTCGCGCACATCTTACCTTTGTAGGCATCAGTTCGGACTGGCTTTTTCCGGAAGCGCAGGTGCGCGCCTTTGCGGAATTGATTCGCGCCTCCGGTGTCAATGCGGACTATCGTGAGATGATCAGTGCTCACGGCCATGACGCATTTCTTGCCGAGCAGGCTCAGCTTGTGCGTCTCCTCCAATAGGTTGAGCTTTACGCAAACCTATTGATTTGCCCTAAAAGAAGTATGCAGATCACCTTTTTCTGCGAAACACATTCTCTCCTATTGGTGTCTAAGACCGTATGCATTCGGCTTTTCAATACCAGTCGGCGAGGATGATTCCCAGTGAGCACGGATACCACTTGTGCAGAAAGCTACATAGGGTGTATCTTGCTCAAATTGCTGCTTGCAGAGCAGTTTCTGAAATTGGCGTTGGGGGCCCGCGCCCGAGTCTGCGCTTGTCAGTCTCGTCTCGGATTTTTATAATCCTCCCAACACCGCATTGGAAGCCGTTGCTCTGCCAAGTTGCTGACACGGTGCTCGACCGCCTAAAATCCGAGAAGTTTATGGCGTCAACGAGTCAAGACGGGTGTACTTTCATCTCTGCGAATCCCAGGAGCATTCAATGAAGAAATTTCTTTCCTTAACGGCGATGGTTTTGGTGGCCGCAACCTTGGTCCTTTCGCCTGCGTTGTATGCGCAGGATTCTGTCACCATCAAGGATCCGGCCGAGTTCAACGCCTATCAGATGGCGACCCAGCAGACTGACCCGCATCAGAAGGCTGCTGCGCTTGAAAGCTTTGTGACAACGTACCCGCAAAGCGTTGTCAAGGATGCTGTTCTGGATATGCTCATTAGCACCTATCAGGGTTTGGGCGAGCAGGATAAGGCTCTCAGTGCGGCGAGCCGGCTTCTGCAGGATCAGCCCAACAACATGAAGGCAATCTTCATTTCCGTCTTCATCAAGAAGCAGCAGTGCGAAAAAACACAGGATGCACAGGCTTGTGATGATGCGGCAGCTTTGGCGCAGAAGGGTCTTGCGGCGCAAAAGCCCGCCGATGTCGCAGAAGATGCCTGGAAACAGCAAACCGGGCTTGCCTTTCCGATTTTCCAATCGACCATCGCGCTCGATTACCTCGTCAAGAAGGATTACAAGTCGGAGATTGACGCGATCCGCAAAGAGCTGATGCTCTATACGCCGGAGCAGGCAACCAAAGGTCCGGCTCTGGTTGACACCATCCGACTTGCTGAGGCTTACACCAAGCCTGGCGTCAAGGATCTGGTGCAGGCAGTCTGGTTCTATGCGCGTGCATGGAACTTTGTGCCCGCCAACTTCAAGGCGCAGATTGAGCCCAAGCTCGAGTACTACTACAAGGTCTACCACGGCAATCTGAAGGGCCTTGATGACATTAAGTCCCAGGCAGCCGCATCTGTCTTCCCTCCGGGATCGTTTGAAATTGCCAAGGCTCCCACACCTGCGGAACTCGCACATCAGGCAATCACCGGTACTCCTGACCTCAAAACGCTCAACCTCAGTGACAAGGAGTTCATCCTCGCCAACGGTAGCAAGGAAGATGCCGATACGCTCTGGGCGGTGATGAAGGATCAGCTCACTCCTGTCCCGGGAACGGTGGTTTCAGCGGATGCAAACACCATCAAGCTGGCTGTTTCACAGGATGCCAAGGACGCCAATGTGGCCGACTTCATCGTGAATATGAAGAAGCCGCTCACAGACAAGGAAATCCCCGCGGCGGGCACCGTCTTCGGTCTGTTGCCGAATGACAACGAACTCGACGGAACCTACGACAGCTACACGCAGATTCCGGCAACCGCAACGTTGTCGCAGAGAACGGAAATCGTGCTTCGCGATGGCTTCATTCAGGAAAAGAAGAAGGCTCCTGTACGCAAGCCGGCTGCGTCGCATCATAAATCGCGTTCGCGCTCGCGGTAACACAGAGAACCTCCGGGCAGCAGCGAAAGTCTGCTGCCCCGGATTTCAATCCTGGGATTCAAAAAGAAGGCAGCCTTCGGGCTGCCTTATCTGTTTTGTATCGGGCATATTCAACGCGTTTTTCACGCCAACTCACAGAAGATTTGGTTTTGATACTCTAAGGCTGTGAAGCCCCGCACTGGTTCATTCATTCTGGCCCTCACAATTACGTTGACCGCGCTGCTTGCGCCCACGCTTTGCGCACAAGGTGTGGAGCCGTTACCGAAGGGCCACACGCATATTGTTCCGCCCGGAATTCCCCCCACGCCTTTCGACCCTTCCGGCGATCACGCGCATCCTGCCGTTTCCATTGAATTTCGTCCTGCCGAGCACATGTCACAGATAGACCGCGAGCTTGCGTCCAACGCAGAGTCATCCGTTGCCGAGCATGCCGCCAACTCCGGCTTTAACTTGAACAACGGCAGTTGGTCCTATCAGCAGATTGTGTGCCCCGCGCTGCCCGGTCACCTCTTTCTGCAGTACACCCGCAACAACGGTGCGGGAGACGTAACAGTCTTCTCCGCATCCATTCCGCGTGGTCAGGAAGGCCGTGTCCGCATCGTGCCTATCCTCAAACGCAGTTATTCGCTCTTTTCTCCCGCGCCCATCAACGCGCTCACTATCTCGGCCTTTAATCACATTCGCGTCGAGGAGGCAGATCCGCATCCTTCCAACTGGTTGGGGACAGGCCTGTGCTACGCCGCGCTGGCCGGAGCGCATCCGCGCGTGCCGCTGCCGCAGCCTGAGTTTGTGGTCAGCGCACATGTGCCCGCGCAAACGGCGCATCTTGAAGAGCACGAGAAAGGCGGGGAAGTGATTCGCTTTGCAGACGCCGCTGCGTTGCCTAAACCCATGGAGTGGTCCATGACCTTCAAGGCGAATGGCAAGCTCGTAAAGGCGACGCACGCTCCAGTTGACCTTGTCGACACCAGACCCGTTCCCAACACATCCGGCACCATCAAGACCTGGAGCCTGCCACAGGTTCAGAACTAGCCGTAACACGCCGTCGTTTTGAAAGGGCACGAATTCGGTCGTGCCTGACAGATTGCCCCAAATGAATCAGCGCGGGCTTCAGCCCGCGCAGCACACTCTGACGCCTGACCTCTGACCCCTGAATCAGTCGCCTAACATGATCCGTTGAATCGCCGTCGCGCGTCCCGTCTCCGCATCACATTGGATGAGCGCGGCGCACATCTTTGGATTCCCCTTGGCCGCCTCAAACTTCCCCGGCAGCCCGGTTCTGAAGCGATGCAGCACCAGCTCCGTCTCCACGCCAATCACGCTGTCATAGGGGCCGCTCATGCCCACATCCGTCTGGTACGCAGTACCGCCCGGCAATACGCGCTCATCGGCCGTGGGGATATGCGTATGCGTGCCCAGCACGGCCGTCACCTTGCCATCCAGGTGCCAGCCCATCGCAACCTTCTCGCTCGTCGCCTCGCCATGAAAATCAACGACGATTACTTTTGCCTTAAGGCCCGTAACAATGTCCGTTGCAGCCTGGAAAGGATCATTGGTACCGTTCATGAAAACCCGGCCCATCAGATTCACCACTGCGTAGGGCACACCGCTTTTTGTTACTCCTTCGTAGATGCCATAACCTGGCAAGCCCTTCTGCATATTCGCAGGCCGCAGAATTCGTCGGGCGCGCTCGTGGCTGTCTGCAGGCACGGACTTCAAGTGCTCCATCAGCTCGCGCTTGTCCCACACGTGATTGCCGGTGGTCAACACGTCGGCGCCCAGGTCAAACAGGTCTTCGGCAATCTGAGGCGTCACGCCAAAGCCGCCCGCGGCGTTCTCCGCGTTGATCACGAGCAGTTCCACGTTGTGCGTCGCGCACACGTGTCCCACATGCTCGCGCACAATCCTGCGCCCCGCGCTGCCAAAGATATCGCCGACGAAAAGTATGTTCACTGGCCGCTGTTCCTCATCAGGGGGAAGAGGATGACATCGCGAATCGACCTAGATCCCGTAAGCAACATCGTGAGCCGATCAATGCCAATGCCTTCACCGCCGGTTGGCGGCAGACCATACGCCAGCGCGCGCACGTAGTCCTCATCCATCTGGTGCGCTTCATCGTCGCCGCGTTCACGCTCACCCAACTGATCGGCAAACCGCTTGTGTTGCTCCACCGGATCGTTCAGCTCGCTGAAAGCATTGCCCAGCTCAAATCCGCCCGCGAAGAACTCAAACCGCTCCACATGCGCCGGGTCGTCCGGCTTTGCCTTCGACAGCGGCGAAACTTCCGTCGGATATTCGTAGATGATCGTCGGGTGAATCAGAAATGGCTCGACTACCGCTTCAAACAGGTTGTAGATGGTCTTGCCAAGCGGAGCATTCTTCTTCGAGTCGTGATAAACGCCAATCACCGCGCCGTTAATCGTCTTCAGCGCAGCCGCACGCTCCGGCGCAAGAGTCGAGCTTTCACCAAGCGCCTTGCCCATCAGTTCAATGGCTTCGCCAAGCTTCGCCTGCAATGCACTCACATCGGCAAACAGAGCATCATCGGGCTTTGCCCCAGCCTCTTCCGGCCAGTACTTCACAATCGCCTCGG
>JAGWSG010000157.1 GCA_028876335.1 Acidobacteriota bacterium | reverse complement strand
GGCTCGGCCGGTGCGGATGGAGGCGAGATTGCCTTGGAAACCCGCCACGGCCTGGTCCATGCGGTGCTTCAGGTCGGTGTAAAGGTCTTTCATTGCCGGACTTGCGGACATAAACGATGCCATGGGAATCCATCCTCACTGGGCGAAAACGCCAAGAGGTATTGTACAACTCGGGCACTTCATGCAGGCATAGCATGCGGCAGGCTGCGCTTGCGCGGCAATGGGTTTGTTGTTTTGATGTCTACGTAAGCAGCAAATGGCTGCCTGTGAAGAAGTGGTAACTTCCGGTTTGGCGGTCATCTGCCCGCAACGCGACTATTTGTCATATTGCGCCTGACTGCTTCGCATATTCTTTCGGATCGGACCTGCCCCAGATTGCCCAAGCCAACACGACAACCCAGCCGATGATTGTCCATGAAAGTAACATGTCGAGAACGACGAGCTGTGTGATATTAGCGTGCTTGCGTTTGACAGCGATCAGGATCGGTATCGCGGCAATGCCTAAAACCACGATTTCGAGCAAGGTACTCATTAGAAATTCCCCATAGCGGGAAGTAGTCCGAGTATAGCTCCACGCAATTCATTCCGGTCGGGTGGCCGCCAAAAAGGAAGTTACTCGAATTTTGACCTTCGCGTTCGTTCAATGGGGGCGCAGACGATTTCGCGCTTCATTGAAAATACTTTGAACCACGCTTTCGAGCCCTACTTATTCAAACAGCGCGAAGAATGAGTTACCGCAACGCAAGGTCGATACACCCTACACGTTGAACTTGAAGAAGAGGATGTCGCCATCCTTCACGACGTACTCCTTGCCTTCGGAGCGGTAAAGGCCCTTTTCTTTGACGGCCTGTTCGCTGCCGTACTTGAAGAGGTCTTCGCAGTGGTAGGCGTCGGCTTTGATGAAGCCGCGCTCGAAGTCAGAGTGAATGACGCCTGCGGCCTGCGGAGCCTTGGCGCCGTTGGGAATGGTCCAGGCGCGGACCTCTTGCACGCCCGCGGTGAAGTAGGTGATGAGGCCGAGAAGCTTGTAGGCGGCGTGGATGAGGCGGTTGAGGCCGGGCTCGGTGAGGCCCATGTCTGCCAGAAACTCGGTGCGTTCTGCGGGTTCAAGCAGAGCGATTTCCGCTTCCATGGCTCCGCAGATGCGGACTACCTGCGCGCCTTCTTCCGCAGCACGTTTTTCTACTGCAGTAACCCACTGGTTGCCATTCTTCAAACCATCTTCGTCGACGTTGGCGACGTAGAGCACGGGCTTGACGGTGATGAGATGCAGATCATACGAAGCGGCCTTCTCGTCTTCGGTGAGTTCGACGAGGCGCGCGGGCTTTCCGTCGCGGAGAGCTTCGAGCAGCTTCTTGAGCGCTTCAGCTTCGGACTTGATCTTGTGGTCGGTGGTGTTCTTGACGGTCTTCTCGACCTTGACCCAGCGCTTCTCGGCGGTTTCAAGATCGGCGAGCAGCAGTTCTGTATTGATGATGTCGATGTCGTGGAGCGGATTGACGCCGCCGGCCACGTGGATGACGTTGGGATCGTCGAAGCAGCGGACGACGTGACAAATCGCATCCGTCGACCGGATGTGACCGAGGAACTGATTGCCCAGGCCTTCACCCTTGCTGGCACCTTCGACGAGGCCGGCGATGTCAATGAACTCCATGGTGGTGGGAACGGTGCGGTTGGGCTTGACGAAGGAAGTGATGCGGTCGAGCCGCTCATCGGGCACGGAGACCACGCCAACGTTGGGGTCAATGGTACAGAAAGGGTAATTGGCAGCCTGTGCCTTGGCGGCGGTGAGGGCGTTGAAGATGGTGCTTTTGCCTACGTTGGGCAGTCCGACGATTCCGCAATTGAGGGGCATGAAACTCTAATTCCTTCTTTCAAAAAAACGGGACGCACTTCTACGCGCGGTTCCAAGCCGCAGAGGCCTGCTTCCTGGCTTGAAGTGAATTTGGAAGGCCGTGGAATTGCCGCGAAAGCAAATCCTGAACAGGCGGAACGGCCTACCAACCTGTACATGGCCGACGCGAATAACTTGAGAAGCTGCGCGGTGCGAACGTCCTGTTTCTATTATGCCTGATGTACGGATGCGGCTTTGGAGGCTCACATTGAGGAAGTAGCGAGCACCTATTCGGATGCAGACGATAAATAGCGATTCCAGAGAAACCGGAAGCTAAGAAAGCCAACCAGGAGAGAGCACAGCAGACCAACGCCAAAGCCAATTTCAAAACAGAGCTCTACGACCGACTCAGACCCGGCGAAATGCATGATGATGAGCGCGTAAGAGACGCCAAAGCCCACGATCAGGAAGGTAGCGGTCATTGCAATCAGGCTTGCCAGAACGCCGAGCACGATCTTCATGGCTGCCAACCTCTAAGCCAATACAGTAAGTCCCGTGGATGCCGCCTGTTCATGCGCGTGATAGCTGGAACGGACGAGCGGGCCGGACTCGACGTGGCGGAAGCCCATCTTCAGCGCTTCGCTTTTGAGTTCGGCGAATTCACGCGGAGTGTAGAGACGCGTCATGGGCAGTTGATCGCGCGAGGGGCGCAGATACTGGCCGATGGTGAGGATGTCGCAGTTTACCGTGGCGAGGTCGCGGAAGACGTCGAGCAGTTCGTGCGTCTTTTCTCCGAGGCCGACCATCACGCCTGACTTCGTGATGCCGGAGGGATTCAACTCTTTGGCATAACGCAACAGCTCAAGCGTGCGCTCATAGCGCGCACCACTGCGAACAACGCGATAGAGTCGCGGTACCGACTCAGTGTTGTGGTTGAGCACTTCAGGTTGCGCATCGACGACGATTTTGATGGCTTCGCGGTTACCCTGGAAGTCGGGAACGAGCACCTCCACACGGCAGCCGGGCGCCTGTTTGCGGATCTCGTCAATGACCATAGCGAAGGCGCGCGCGCCACCTACGAGGTCGTCATCGCGATTCACGCTGGTGACCACTGCATGGAGCAGTCCCAGTTGCGCTATTGCCTCTGCGATCCGGCGCGGCTCGTCGAAGTCAATGGGTTCGGGACGACCTTTGGGAACGGCGCAAAAACCGCAGCGGCGCGTGCACAGGTTTCCGAGCATCATAAATGTAGCTGTTTTATGGTGCCAGCACTCGCCGATGTTGGGGCAGTGGGCGCTTTCGCAGACCGTGTGCAGGTTGAGCGATCGCGCGAGCCGCTTGAGCTCGTGGAAATTTTCGCCCATGGGCGCTCGGGCCTTCAGCCACTCGGGCTTGGGTGCGGGTGTGCGGCGCAAGGGGGTAATCTGCACCAGCTCTGTTGTTGCGAGCTCCATAAGCAGTATTGTAGTGGAGAGACGTATTTCATGAAGTACTTGTATTTGTTTGCTTTGGTTGCCTTACATCCTCTAACCTGGGCCGCGCAGCCTTCGGCACCTCGTGCCCTCGGTGCGCATCCGGTTGTCACTCTTACCTTTGACGATCTTCCCGCCGCCGGTAGTCTGCCGCCTAATACGGATCGCACGCAGATTCTGACCAAGCTTGCCGACGAGTTGAGGTCCAATCGCCTGGAAGGCACCTACGGCTTTGTGAATGCCGTGGACCTGACGGGCGACGCCGATGCGCAGAATGCTTTGCACATCTGGCTGAACTCGGGCATGAACATTGGCAACCACACCTGGTCGCATGTGCTGCTTACCGAGTCGACTGTGAAAGCGTTTGAGGAGGAAATTGCGAAGGACGAGCCAGCGCTGGAAAGCTTCGCGCAGGTGCGCGACTGGCGCTGGTTCCGTTATCCAGCTCTGCTGGAGGGTGAATCCATCTACAAGCGACGCGCTGTGCTGCGCTACCTTGCCGGGCACGGCTATCGTGTTGCGCGGGTCACGCTCGATTTTCAGGACGATGAATGGAACGACCCCTATGCGCGCTGTGTTGCTCAAAATGACACGGCTGCCATTCAATGGCTCAAGCAGAGCTATATGGAGAGTGCAGTGGAGTACATACGCGCTGGCCGCGAAGAGCAACTGATCGTCTTCGGTCATGAAATTCCCAATGTTTTGCTACTGCATGCCACGGCCTTCACAACTCTCATGCTGCCGGATTTGATGACTCTCTTGCGGCGTGAGGGGTTTGTCTTTGACGGACTGGCCCATGTCGCGAGCGATCCGATTTACACGCGTGAACTGAATGCAGCATTTGCCGACGATGGAACGCTGACCAATCTCTTTATGGATGCTAAAAATCTCAAGTATCCGCCGGTGAAGCCGATTCCTGAGGAAAGGCTGAAGACGATTTGCCAGTAATGCAATTTCAGGTCGTGAGCAAGCCGAGCGTTTCGGTGATGCGGTGCGCTGCTTCTGCCGGCGTGCATTGATTGGTGTCGATGGAAAAAATGGGCTGGGGCATGGGGAAACTGGTCAACGTGCCTTCGCGATGCAACTGATCGAAGAGCTCTACGGAAGTGAGTTTCTGGTAACCACGACGCGACTCGCTGTCAATGCGGCTGCGCAACTGATCGATAGGACAGGTCAGCTCGACAAACTCGACGCTTCCGCCTGCTTCTGAAACTGTCTTGATCGTCTCGTTTATGAATTGCGGACGAACTGTTGCTTCCGTCGCGAAAGTGAAAATCAACCCTGGTATGTCTTCCGCGCACGCCGTGCGAAATACAGAAAGCCATATCATCTCGCGCAGCTCCACGAAGCCGGGACTGCCGAACTCGAAGACTGATAGTAGAAGATCGATGGCCAGGTGATTGTGGAAGAGCTTGTAGCCGGTCAGGCTTGCAAGCTCCTGTCCAACGGTCAGCTTTCCGGTTGCGGGTATTCCGAAAAGAAAAATCAGCTTCATCTGGCCTCAATAAAGAGAGGCGACCCGAAGGCCACCTCTCTGTTGCCTTCCTGGATTGTCTTATTTTGCGTCTTGCGGTTTCAGGTATTTTGTCCACCATGCCATCCAGCGCTCGTAGCGATCCTTGATGTAGCTGGGCCGGGTGAATCCGTGGAACTGATTCGGATACACCACCAGCTCCGTAGGTCGTCCGAGTGACTTAAGCGCCTGGTACATCTGCTCACCGCCAATCAGGGGCACGTTCATGTCAGACGTGCCGCCCATGAACAGCATGGGCGTGTGCACACGCTTGTCGATCTCATAGAACGGATAGCTGATTTTGATATAGGTCTGCAGATCCTTCCACGGCGGACCAATTTCGTTGTCGTACTGCAGAATGTATTGATCCACTCCATAAAAGGCCAGCGTATTGGCAACACCAGCGCCGCTGATGCCGCACTTGAATCGATCGGTGCTCGCCACCATGTAGTCAGTAAGGATGCCGCCGTAGCTCCAGCCCGTGACGCACAGTTTGTTTGGATCTGCCACGCCCATGTTGACAGCCTTGTCGACTCCTGCCATCAGGTCCTGGACCTCAAAGTGACCCCAGTTGCCGGCGATTGCCTTTGAGTAATCCTGTCCACGGCCTGAGCCGCCACGGTAGTTCACGTTCAGCTCGGCAAAACCCTTGGCTGCCAGCCACTGCCGCAGGAAGTTGAAGCTGTGCTCGTCCTGCCCATTTGGTCCGCCGTGAATGAAGAGAATCATCGGTACCGGTGATCCGGCTTTGAAGTTTGCAGGCTTGGTGAGCAGGCCGTGTACATCCGTGCCGTCCTGGCTCTTGAACTCGATGCCTTCGGTGGGTACGAGATTGAGCTCGGCCACCACCTTGTCATTGTGGTGCGTGAGCTTGCGCAGTGAACCATTCTCAAGGGCGTAGATGTTCTCCGGCGATTCATCGTCAGAGAACAGCACTGCCGTGTGGCCCTTCTCGCTATCCCAGGTCATCACAGTGCCCATCTTGTCCAGCAACTTCTTGTCCGATGTGCCGCGCAGTTCCACTTCCGCTGGATATTGATTGCGATCGTCGTTGACGAGATATTCAAGCTTGCCGTCCGGCATGAAGATCGGCGAGCGCACCGCGCGATCGAGCTCGGATGCGGGGTAACTCACCACACCATTAATAGTCACCACAGCCGGCTTTGCCTGCGAGTACTCCAGCAGCTTGAGCGGTGCGCCCTGCGTGTAGGCAATCGACTGCGAGTCAGGCGACCAGGCAAGCGAACCGTCGTCGGGACCGTCCCATGTGGTCAGCTTGCGTGACACGGATCTTGCCTTCGGTTCCACGACGAATACGTCCGTGTTATTGCTGCGGTCGGGATCTTTGTCGTGATTGCTTACGTATGCAATCAGCTTGCCGTCTGGCGACCACTGCGCGTTCTCTTCGTCGACGTTCTTGTCTGTGGTCAGCTTCTCGAGTTTCTTGCTGGCAATGTCATAAAGGTAAAGCTCGCTCCACTCGTTGTCGCGAATGTAACCGTGGCGGTCTTCCTTGAAGTGATAGCGATCGATCACGATCGGCGCAGGAGCCTTCTCCGGCTTGCCTTCTTCCTTTTCAGGCTCGTTCTTCGGCTTCAGCGTCAACAGTAGAGTCTTCGAGTCCGGCGACCATTCGTAGCCAGCGATGTCCTGCTTTGTAATTGCAGTCAGCTGCTGCGCTTCACCGCCGCGGCGGTCCATCAGCCAAATCTGGTTGCCTTTGGCCGGGCCGGGGCGAGACGAGAGGAAGCTGATGTACTTTCCGTCCGGACTGAATTTGGCATCTCCGGCACCCTCGTCGCCGAAGGTCAGTTGCAGATCGGCTGAGCCATCCCACTTCACCATCCAGATGTGTGAGTGGGTCTTATCTTCCTTCATGTCGGTCTGCGTTACGGAGTAGAGAATCCACTCGCCATCAGGGGAAACGGTTGGTCCGCCTACGCGGTCGAACTTTGAAAAATCGTCGAGGGTGATATCGCGTTTAGAGGTTTGCGCGGTGAGAACGGCTGGCTGAAGAAAAGCAAACGACAGCCCAAGGCTGAGCAAGGGAAGCAAATTTGTTCGTCGCATGGCCAGAAGGGTAACACTCGGCGGCTCAGACACAAATCCAGAATCAACTATTGTTGATGAAGGTTACTGCAATCCTTATGCACCTGCCTCGAGTTTGTAGAGGAATCCACGCTCAATGTTCTTACCGCAGTTTGCTGCGCACTTCCGTCCGAATCAAGTAAAGGAAAAACACCAGATTCAGCATGCCCTGCACAATGGCAGAGGCCATGTGCATCGTGGAGAAGATCCATGTGTAATAGCAGGCCAGCAGAAGCACTGCTGCCATGGCCAATGCCCACGCCCAGCGGAAAAGTAGAAAAAGTCCGGCGCTTGCAGCAATGAAAGCCGCGGCCAGCAATAGAAACATCGGCGGATAGTGGCCACCAGCCGTACCAAGAATGAGCACGCCGGAAAGGATAAGTAGATAGAGTGAAATTGCCGCCAGTCCAGGCAGAGGCATGTTCCACTTGCGCGCCATTTGCGCCGCCACGTCTTCGGCTGTGGGCTTTGCCTTATCCGCAGCGGAAATCTCTGTTGTCGGGTTTTTGTTGGATTCGGTCATAGCGTGTGCAGATATGCCAGAAGGTCCTGCAGCTGGTCATCCGTGAGTGGAGTTGCCGGCATCATCTGGTGCCCGTGCAGAATTACAAACGAGATGCGCTCATCGGTGGGTGGAGCGCCTGAAGGCATTGCTTTCAACTTTGTCAGAGCCTGCAGGCCCGGTCCATGAAGGCCGGATGTCGTCGTCGGGTAATGGCAACGTGCACATTTGGCTTGAAAGATCGCAGCGCCTCGTGCCTCCTGTGGTGTCCACTCAGAGGCAGGTTTGGACGGTGGCAAATGACGGCAGCCTGCAAGCAACGTGGGTAAGACGCAGAAAATGGCCAGCATTGCTGATCGAACAGAAGCACGCATTTCAACCTGATTCTACAGGGAGGCGTGTTGAAAAAGGAAAAGGGGGCGGGTCTTCAAAAAATTGGGGCGATAAAGAACGACCGCACCGCCCCAACCTGTCCTAGGAGGTCAGCTCAGAACAGAGAGGTTGCAGGCGTACTCACATTGATACGGGTTCCCTGCACAACACCGGTGAAGTTTGCCAGAACACTCTTATCGAGGCCGTAGGCAGTAAGAGTGAAGGTGCCGGAATAGGACTTTCCATCCGAACTCAGGTTGACTGTTTCTGTAATCTGCGTCGGTCCTACCGGATCACCGATACCGTTTTGAGTGCTATTGGGGTAACCATTTGAGAACCAGGGGATGTGGTTGAGGAAGTACTGTGTGCGGCCGGTTTGTACCCAGACACCAAGGCAGAAATTTCCATCCTGAGGCGGGCGCGCAGAATTCATGATTTCTGTGTTGTCTGCGTGCCATACTGCGAGTGCGTCGTCAATTTTGGTATCAGGAATGGACTGTCCACCTGCTGTCTTGGCCGTGAAGATCACATGCCACATTCCGACAATGGACGGAACGTAGTGGTTCACTCTGTTTAGAGTTGCGCGTTGCAGGTGAACACCGCCCATCTGCAACTGTGAGGTGGCGGGCTTGACCGTCTTTAAGGAGTGTCCACACTGCGCGACGGCGCCTGGTACCAGGAGCATAGCCAGCAGGGATGCACCAACCGCCGACAATTTTGTCCAAACACTTCTCTTCATCGAGATTTCTCCACAGCCGGAGTTGCCGGCACTGATGAGAAAACCCCAAATTGCTCAAACCAGGCAATGCAGCGAAGGTGAAGTTTTGGTGAAGCGGTAACCGACTTAAAAATAGGTGTTTCCTTCAATATCCGGTGCTATACTTCGCGCACGGCGGTTGAGCCTTCACCCTTGGTGACATAGCAAACTTGCTTTCCCCGTGCCGGCCCAAATCTATCTGCACTTAAGTTTTGGATGTAATCGCAGGTAATGTGCTGGTTTGTCGCTCCCCATCGCAAATTTGAACCAGACAACTATCCCCCGAGGAAATCGAATTGACTGCTCCGGCCTATAAATTCGGAGACTTCCGGCTTGATGGGAACCGCTTTGAATTGGTGCGCGATGGCCGAAGGTTGAAGCTCGAACGCAAGCCCATGGAACTGCTGCTCTTGCTGGCTGAGGGCCGGGGGCGGCTAGTGACGCGTCAAGAGATCGTCGAGCTGCTTTGGAAGGGCGAGGTTTTTGTCGACACTGAGCACGGAATCAATACGGCCGTGCGCAAAATACGAACGGTCCTCAAGGACGATCCGGAAAATCCAATGTTCGTGCAGACAGTAACAGGGAAGGGCTACCGGTTTGTTGCAACCGTGGTAAAGGAGTACACGGAGCCAAGCAAGGCTCAGCATTTACTCCAAAGTGAAGCGCAAACGGCAGTCGTGTCTCCCTCTTCTTCAATCCCGCCCATTCAGGAAAAGAAAACCTCACGCCGCATTTGGATTTCAATTGCGACGGCTGTCGCCGTCCTGGCTGCGACCACGATTGAGTTTGCCGGCCCATCAGGTATGCGGGTGTTTCGTCTGAGACAGCCGGCGATCTCTTCAATTGCCGTGATTCCGCTGGACAATCTCAGCGGAGATCCGAAGCAGGATTACTACGCGGACGGCATGACGGACGAACTGATTACGATGCTGGCGCGCGACTCGACTCTGCGCATCACTTCGCGTACGTCCGTGATGCAGTACAAGGGAGCGCACCGGCCACTGCGCGACATAGCGCAGGCGTTGAATGTGGATGCCATTGTGGAGGGCTCAGTGGAGCTCACCGGCAATCATGTGCATATGAATCTGCAGCTGATTCGTGCCGAAACCGACTCCCATATATGGGCCAACAGCTATGACCGTGACAACAACGACACATCTACATTGCCCGATGTGGCGGCACGTGAGATTGCTGCGCAGCTGAACAAGGTTGCGGAGACCGCAAAGCCAGTAAAACGTGTGAACCCCGAGGCGCACGATGCATTTCTGCGTGGGCAGTACCTGTGGTATGTGGGTCCCAATGAGGAATCCGGCAAGTACTTTCAGAAGGCTGTGGACATCGATCCTAACTACGCTGCAGGATGGGCGGGGCTTTCAGAGTACCTGGACATGAGGGCGATGAATGGCCAGGGGAACTCCATTGAGATTCTGGCGAAAGCGGAAACAGCGGCACGCAAAGCAGTAGAACTCGATGATTCCCTCGTGCTGGCTCACAACAATCTTGGAGCATCCTTGCTCTTCAACCACTGGGACGCAGCGAGCGCCCTGAAGGAAGTCAACCGAGCGATCGAGCTGGATGAGCGGAACTCGCAGGCATTGCATCTTAAAGCAAAGATCTTATGCGCCGAGAACCAGTTCGAGGCTGCGAACCAGGTTCAGGCGCAGTCGACCGCAGCCAATCCGTTTGCCCATCCGGGGGCTCGCGCGGAGATTTATGACTGCACAAGACAATATGACAAGGCAATCCAAGAGGGGCAATTGCGCCTCCGAGGCAGTCCGACCGCCTACGACATCCTGGGGGTTCTAGCCAACGCGTATCACTGGAAAGGCGACGATAGGCGGTCAGTGGATTATCTTGCGCGATGGTATGACGCTCGCGGAAATCATGAACAGAGCGATGTAGTGCGCAGGGCCTTCAGAGAGGGCGGCTACCGGGCCGTGCTCGAGGCCGAACTAGAATTCCTGGAGAAAGGGGCGCGCGCAGGCACATCATTACCCGTGCAGCTGGCGCGGCTGGAAGCCATGTTGGGGCAACGGGATGAGGCGATTGAGTATTTGAAGGAGGCAGCTGATGAACACGCGCCTTTGCTTGTGTTCTTTCTAAACAACCCCTGCTTCGACTCGCTGCATAATGACAAGCGCTTCCAGGCAATTGCCACCCGGGTAGGGCTGCCATACAAGCCGCCCTCGCGATTCGTCAATATTGCAGAATCGGAAGTGGGAGTTTAACCGCAGTATTTTGCCGGATGCACTCGGTCGTTTTACGAATAATTCAGACCATCCAAAACCGTTGATACAGAATGACAGTATTTCGCCGGTCTGCGCCGAACAGTCTATTCGGCGGCGGCGATAGCTTCGCAGATCTTTTGCAGGGCCTGATACTGTCCGTCGTTGCCGGGGAGATGGCCATTAATGAGGATCGAGAAGACGATGGTTTGGCCACTATCTGCGGTGAGGTAGCCAGAGAGGGCGTTTACTTCATTGAGGGTGCCAGTTTTGGCTTCGAGCTTGCCTTTGAGGGGCGAGTTGGAGAAGCGATGTGCGAGGGTACCGTCGACACCGGCGATGGGGAGCGTGGCGCGAAACTCAGCGCCCCACTTTTGCCGGGCGGCGTAACTGAGCAGGCGGGTGTAGGCGCGGGGGGCAATGCGGTCATCCATACTCATGCCGGAGCCGTCGTAGAAGAAGAAGTCGTTGGGGCTGACGCCGGCGTTGATAAGGAACTGACGGACAACGCGGGTGCCCTGGGCGAGACTGCCGTCATTGGCGCAGAGCTTGCCAAGCAGGCGGAGGAGCAGTTCGGCGTGCAGGTTCTGGCTGGCCTTGTTGGTCCAGGTGATGTCTTGAACGAGCGGTACGGAGATATGGGTGGCGAAGACGCGGTCACCCTGGATGGGCGCCTCAACCGTGGAGACAGTGGAAGGCTCAAGGTTGAGCGGAGCTTTCTGTTCGCCGGAGAAGTCGCCAGTGCCGGTGGGTAGGCGGTGGGCGACGGCAGCGGTTCCTTCAACATCAATGCCGCGCGCCTTGAGAGCTTCAAGAAATGCTTCGGCGGTGAAGCGGGCTGGCTCATCGACGGCGAGGTTTGCGGTGAGGCCGGAACCGGGCGAGGTGCCCCAGGCACGGACCATGAGACTGCCGGGCTTGCGCTCGAGGCCCGGGTAGGCGGGCAGGCCTGGCTGGGCGAGGGTCATGGTGTCGTCGAGGGTGTAGTAGTCGACGGGCGGATCCCAGCGGGCGTCGAGGCCACCCGTCATTTTGCTGTCGGGCACGAAGGTGAGATCGACGGTGTTGTCATTGAAGGTGAGTGCGGAGGCAGGCGCGCCGTAAGACCACTGGAGGTCATCCCATGCCCAGGCGGTGCCGTAGGGTTCGTTGAGGAAAAAGCTGTCGTCACCGATGATGTTGCCGTCAACTTTGCGGACGCCGGACTGGACGACCTGCTGAGCGAGCAGGTCAAGGACGGTCATGGAGGTGCGCGGGGGTGTGACTGGGGTGCCAGGAGCCTGAGGGTGGGCGGCAGTTTCGGCCTCCTCTTTTTTGCGTTCCTCGGGGGATTTGTAGGGATACTGGCGGGCGCTGAGCGTGGGGTCACCGACGCCGAGCAAGACGAGATTACCGTGAAGGGTTCCTCCGGCATCGAGCTGCCCGGTACCGGCGATGTTGGTGGTCCAGGTGAGTGTGTCCACGGGGAGCAGGGCGAAGGCAGCAGCGGTGGTGGCGAGCTTGGCGTTGGATGCGGGGACAAAGAGTTTAGCGTCGTTGTAGCCGTAAAGCACGCGGCCGTCGAGTTTGGTGACGCTGATGCCGAAGGTCGCGCCTTCGAGCGAGGGTGTATCGATGATTTTGGAGATGGTGGCGCCGAGCTCGGCGGCGGAGGCGGGGTGCGAGCGCCGGGCGCGCTGGCGTTGGCCGAGGAGGCAGGAGGGGGTGCAGAGGGAAGCGAGGAGAAGAAATGCGAGGGAGCATCGCACGAATCTCATGCGGCGAGTGTACCTCACCATTGCATGGAGCAGACGCTCGCACTTCGCTCGTGGAGGGTTGTGGCTAACCTCTCGCCTACCCTACAGAGTGCATGTGTAGAGTGGACGACGTTGCATGGAGCGGGCGCATGACCCCTACAATCGAAGCGAATGGATTGTGACGCTATGAGTGATGACGTAAAGCTCGGCGGTGGATTTGCGGTGCGGGAGAGTACCTTGTGGCGGCTGAAGACGCGGTCGCTGGCGTTGGGGACGCGGACACTGCTGATGGGCGTAGTGAACGTGACATATGACTCGTTCAGCGATGGAGGGAAGTTTTTGGAGACGGACGCGGCGGTGGAACAAGCGCTGCGAGTGTTGAATGATGGAGCGGACGTGATCGACCTGGGTGCGGAGAGCACGCGGCCGGGGTCACATGCGGGAAGCAATGACGCAGCGGTCAGCGCGGACGAAGAACAGGCGCGACTGGTCCCGGTGATTGAGGGGATTCTTGCAGCACGACCGGATGCTGTGATTTCTGTGGACACCTATAAAGCGGCGACGGCGCGGGCAGTGCTGCAGGCTGGCGCGGAGATCATCAACGATGTGAGTGGGTTCGCGTGGGATGGCGCGATGGCGAGGGTGTGCGCGGATGCGCGGTGCGGTGTGGTGCTGATGCATACGCGTGGGAAGCCGGAGGAGTGGGCGACGCTGGAGCGGCTGGAGGTCGATGCGGTTTCATCCGTGGTGCGCGATGGGCTGGCGGGAAGTTTGAAGATTGCCGATGCTGCGGGCGTGGCGCGCGAGGCGATTGTGCTGGACCCGGGGTATGGATTTGGGAAGCGACATGGGGAGAACTTCGCGCTGCTGGCTCGGCAACAGAACTTGCTGGCGCTGGGCAGGCCGCTGCTGGCGGGCGTGAGCCGGAAGTCGTTTCTGGGGCGTGCGCTGGCGCCGCTGTATGGCGGCGTGGATGTTGCTGTAAATGCGCGGGAGACAGCGAGCGTGGCGGCGATGGTGGCAGCGATTCTGAATGGTGCCTCGATTGTGCGGGTACATGAATTGAAGGCGGCGCGGGAGGCAGCGCGCATTGCGGACCTTTGCCTGCCATTGCATGGCATTGCATGCAGCCATCGCTCGAAGTAGGCTTGTTGGCTTTGGGCTTCGCGCCGGCCCTACGGGACGGCGGGGCAATTTTTGGGTAATCCCAGGATTGCGTTCGCTTCGCTCACTCCATCCTGGGCTATTTTTGTTGCACCCCTCCGGGGTGCGTATGCGTGGAATTCGTGATGAATGGGCGGCAGGGAAGTGCAAGAGCGGATTCTGCGCTTACCACCCCCAAGCTGAAAAGCGCCTGGGGCCCCTTTGCTCAGGATGACACAGCCGTTGAATGGAACGAGCATTGACTGAACGCGATGAAGATTGAGGCTTAGCGTGCGGACATGGCGTAGAGCTTGAGGACGGTGTTCCAGTTTCGGCCGGTGGAGGGGACTCCGAGAGCGCGTTCCACGGCGCGGGGAGTGAACTTGGTGTCGGCCGCGCCGTCGGGGAGATGGAGATAGAGCGCGTCAGCGTTGAGGTGGAAGCTGTCGTGGCGAGTGGGGTAAGAGGCGACGAGCCGGTCGAGTTCTCCAGCTGCGTTGGGTTTGGCTTTGCCGGCGAGAAAGCCGACGTGGACGCGAGCGCCGCTTTCTTCGGCTTCTTTGGCGAACGGATTGGCGTCGATGATTCGGGTAAGGTCGGCGTGGGTACGGAGGATGGCATCGACGGGCGCGCCCATGTGCGCAGTGAGCGCGGCGGTGAGGGCTATGTGAACAGCGGCGGCTGAGGGCTTCGCGTCAAAGACGGCGTTGCCGCTCTGAATGTAGGTTTCAACGTTGGTATAGCCGAGGTTGGCGAGAAGCGAGCGAAAGTCTGCCATGGTGAGCTTGCCGTGGCCGCCGACGTTGACGGCGCGCAGCAGCGCGATGTGCGTGGGCATGCGGGCTTACTGCCTCTCCAGTGAGAAGTAAAGAACGACGCCGCTGACGAGGGCTGCTATCCCAAGGATGGGGACGAGGAGCCAGAGACCTGTAAAGCCGGAGGTGGAGCTGGGCAGAAGGGCGGAGAAGTTGAGCGCGGCTGGGATTTCAGCAAGCCAGTTGAGGATGCGGGCGCCGGATTTCAGATCCCACACGAAACCGATTGCGGTGACGATAAGGACGATGGCGAATGCGAAGATCTGCGCGCCGAGAAGCGGGCGGGAGAGGGTCTCCATGGCCTGATTGCGTTTGCGCAGTTGGGCTCGCCACCAGAGCGAACCGGCGGTGGGCAGCGCAGGCGCGGCCGATGAGCGTGTGCGTTCAGATTGAAGCGCGGTGCGGACAAGAATGAGGTCTGTGCAACTGCGACAGGCGGCGGCGTGGTCGCGAAGGTCAGCGGGCGAGGCGTGGGGCCACTGGCCGAGATCGAGCAGTGCGGCAACCTCCTTTTCGCGATTGCAGGTGAAGGGGCTCATGGGCGCACCTCACTGTGCGCTGCCGCTTGCGCAGTGGAGGCAGTGCCTTCACGCAGCATCTGCGCCATTTTGCGGCGTGCGCGGAAGAGCAGAAGTCGAATGCTGGCTGAGGCAAGGCCGGTGACGTCGGCGATTTCGCGGTGCGAGTAGCCTTCAGCGTAGGCGAGCCAGAGGAGCTGTCGATCGCGCGGCCGCAGCAGAGCCAGAACCGGGCTCAGCTCGCTATGAACCGGAGTGGCATCTGCCGCGGCAAACCGTTCTTCAGGGACTTCGTCGAGAGGCGTGGTGCGGGGTTTGCGCCAGTGGTCGCGCAGGAGGTTGGTGGCGATGCGGAAGAGATAGCGGCGCGCGGCGACTTCACCGTCATTGGGGGGCGCGGCGGTGAGGAAGCGGACGAAGCTCTCCTGCATGAGGTCGTCGGCGAGGGTGGGGTCGCCGGAGACGCGTGCGATGTAGCTCCAAAGCGGGCGCGCGGAGCGCTCGTAGAAGCCGGCGAAGGATTCATTGTCCATGTCCGCGCAGACCGGCACGTGGCCGGCGGCGAGGGGGAGAGCTTCGCCGGCCAGTGCATTCGAGAGTGCGGAATTGAAGGACATCGTACGTTTCCTTTTCACGGTGCGACTGCTCCCGGGGGATCACATTCTGTCCCGCGTGAGCATGTGCGAAGGCTGCTGGTCGTTGCCGGGCATGAGTCCCAGGCGAGAGGCGAGCAGCCAGGTGAGGCCCGCAGACAGGATAAATCCGATTCCGGGCATGAGCGTAACGGTGCCGAGCACTAGCATAGGGACTTCCATATCCGCCTGAACGTGGCGCAGGAGCAGGAAGCCTATGCCAAGCAGGACAAGGACGACACCGAGCTGGAGCGGCGTGAGCACACGCGCCACTACATTGGGTACGCGCTGGGAGGGCTCAATGTTCACGGCGATGGGCGAGGCTTCAAGGAACTTGCGTCCGGCATCGGTTTCCATATAGGCGGCTAGCTCCTGGTTGGTTCCGAACTTCTCAATGATTCGGCTGTGGACTTCACTCTGCAGCTTGTAGATTCGATTCCATCGACGGTTCTCGAGAAAGATTCTGGTCATCCATGCAACTGCAACCAGAAATGCAGCGAAGGCGAGAAAGGGCGGCATATTGCTGAGGAACTCGTCGAAGCCGGAGCGTGGAGGCGAGTTGTGGAAGACGTCGGGCCAGACGGCGCGTTCGAGAGCTTCATCGGGGGATCCGTCGGAGTGGTTGAGGTGGGTGAAGAGGTAGAAGTCGGGGTTGCGGGCGACCTCAGGGTGCTGCGTGAGAAACGCGCCGAGCTGTGGGTTGTTGTGCTCGACGTACTCCTGGTTGGAGAGCAGGGAGGGGTCGCGTGCGACGACACTGGTGAGCGTGGGGCTCAAGCGCAGGAGCTTGATGAGCTGCGACTGGGTGGCGGCGACGTCCTGATCGCTGAGCTGTGGTGCTGGGCCAGATTGCGTGGCGGCGGGTGCGTGCTGCTGGGCGGCCGCGCGGGGCGCAAAGAAGGCTGCGGAGGTGAGCGTGAGGGCAGCAAGCAGAGTTTGTGAGCCGATGAGTTTGGCAACCGGCTTGAAGCCTGTGAAAGAACGGCGAAGGTTCATGGTGAAGTCCTTTGTAAGTGCAGAGGTTTCAGGCGCCTCTGCACAGACAACGAATGAGGGGCGGATGTGGTTAACACGCAGGAGGGGAAATCAGAAGTTTTTTCGTGTGCAGCCGGACACGCAAGAGCGGAGCTGGAGGGGTTTATCATCTTTGAGGGCACGGCCGGGATGGCTGGCCCGAGAGAGTGCTCGCGTAGTTGAGCCGGTTGGAGCGACTGCGGCGGGCAAATTTGTGCGAGAAACGGACCTAACGATGCGAGCAAAGACAGCGGTTGTGCTGGGCGCCCAGTGGGGCGACGAAGGCAAGGGCAAGATTGTGGATGTGCTGAGCGAACGGTTTGACGCGGTGGCGCGTTACGCGGGCGGGCACAACGCCGGGCATACCGTAATTCATGGCGAGCAGAAATTCGTGCTGCAACTGATTCCCTGCGGCGTTCTGCAGGCAGGCTGCAAGGCGGTGATTGGCAACGGCGTGGTGCTGGATCCGATTGCCTTTCTTAAGGAAGTGGCCAAGCTGCGTGAGTTGGGCATTGATGTGGATGGTCAACTTAAGGTGTCAAACCGGGCGCAGGTGATTTTGCCTTACCACCGGATGATTGAACTGGCGGCCGAGAGCGCACCGGGACGGAAGAAAATCGGCACGACGAGCCGCGGCATTGGACCGGCCTACGAGGACAAGATGGCGCGCAGCGGCCTGCGAGTGGTGGACCTGCTGCGGCCGGATCTGCTGAAGACACATATTGAGGCGGCGTGCGCGGAGAAGAATGCGATTGCGCATGCGCTGTTCGGCACCGATCCACTGGACCCGGCAAGCATGTATGACGAGTATGCGGCAGCGGCCGAGCAGGTGCGCCCGTTTGTTACAGACACGGGACGATTGCTGAACAAGTTGATTGGTGATGGCGGCTCGGTAATGTTTGAGGGAGCACAGGGAACGATGCTGGACATCGACCACGGGACGTATCCATTTGTGACCTCGTCTTCCGCGACGGCAGGCGGCGCGGCAACGGGTACGGGGGTTGGTCCCACTGCAATTGGGACAGTGATTTCGGTGACCAAGGCGTATGTGACGCGCGTGGGTGGCGGGCCGTTCCCGACGGAAATTGAGAATGCGGTGGGCGAGAGCCTGCAGGCGCGTGGCAATGAGTTTGGTGCGGTGACGGGCCGCAAGCGTCGCGTGGGCTGGCTGGATATGCCGCTGTTGCGCTACTCGAACCAGGTGAACGGCGCCGAGTGGCTGGTTGTGACGAAGATGGACGTTCTCGATGAGCTGGCTGAGATTCCGGTGTGCGTGGGCTATGAGATTGATGGCAAAGTGACCGATATGATTCCGGCGGATGTGAACGGTCTGGAAAAGATTAAGCCGGTGTACACGACACTCAAGGGCTGGCAATCGAAGACCGAGGGAGTGACAGAATTCGACAAGTTGCCACAGGCGGCGAAGGAGTATCTGCGCTTCCAGGAGCGGGAGAGCGGTGCGAAGATCGCTATGGTGTCAACGGGGCCGGACCGCGATCAGACGATGGTGCTGCCAGAATTTCAGGCGGTGCTGGACGAGATTGACGGTTAAACTAAGAGCTCTGAGGGAGAGCCGGACCAGGTTTTCAGTCATCGGTTGCTTGGGGGCAGGGTGACGGTCTGTTGAATGAGGATTGGGTCTGGATAAGGGGCGGTATGCATGATCAGTTTTTGTATTCATATGAGATTCTCTCCCGACGACAGGGATGAGGTGACGGAGCTTCTGCTGCGGCTCACAGAAGCTTCGCGCCAGGAATCGGGATGCGTGAGCTATATTCCCCACCGCGTGGAAGGCGACCCGGACCGGGTCATTATTTACGAGCAGTACAAGGATGCTGCGGCTGAAGCGGCGCACCGCAATTCAGAACACTTCAAGGAATATGCGGTAGGCGGGCTTTTCCAAAAGATGCTGGAGCGCCGCCGCGATGATCTGCACGCGCTGGCATAGGCATCACCGGCTGTTAGCCGGAGATGACAGTTCAAAGGTCGCAGATTAAAAGTTGCCGGGCTTGAGCGCTGGATGAATATTTGGTGCAGATTTCTGCCCCGTTTGGAGATCTCTGCGTCCAACCGGTAGTCATCTTCCGCGGGTTACGCAGATTGGATTGACCCGCGAGGAGAAGTCGGTCTACACTCCGTACGCTCATGAGAACGGACGCCAGAATGGCACCTAAATCGATTTCAATCATCGCACTTGCGATGGCGATTTTAATGGCGGCTCCAATGCTGCGGGCTGGGCTGTTTCGCGATGCGCATCATGTATGGCGCAACGAGTTGTTCCAGATGGAAGACAACTGGCGCAATGCGATGTTGCGAGGCAACGTGAGCGCGCTGAGCTCAATGCTGGCAGAAGACTACATGGGCATTTCAGCGAATGGGATGCTGGAATCACGCGAGCAGACGCTGGCGATGATGCGCAAAGGCACGCAGAAATTCCGGTCTATTGTCGTAAACGACCGGAAGGTGCGCTTTTATGGCTCAACAGCGGTTGTGACGAGCCGCGCGGAGGTTGTGGGGTCGTCTCCTGAAGGCGACCTGACTGGCAGCTATCGCTACACGCATGTGTGGGTAAGAGACGGTAATGGTCCGTGGAAGATTGTGAGCTTTGAAGCCAGCAGAATTCGGGGTCACGGCGTCAACTGAGGTCCATGGCGCAGAGCAGACGTTGGAAGCAGCTCACAGTTCTAAGATCGTGGTTCAAAGCTGCTTGGCCTGAGTACCGACTGATTCCGCTGTCTGTGTGCTCTTGAAGCGGCGCGACAGATTTTACAATCCAGACATGCCTGAATTGCCTGAGGTGGAGACGATTGCGCGCGGCGTGTGTGAACGCGTGCGCGGCGACGTGATTGTGGAGACGTGGTTCGGGTCGCACAAGGAGCCGTTCAAGACGTCAGCGCGAACGCAAGCCGAAGAGCTGGAGGGACGCGCGTTTGAGACTGTGGAACGCGTGGGGAAGCATATTGTGTGCCGGCTGAGTGCGAACCTTGATGGTCCCAAAAAAGAACGGGCTGAGTGGATTGTGCATCTGGGTATGACGGGGCGGCTGCTGGTAACGACTCCTGAAGCACCGGTGGAAATGCACACCCATGCGCGGCTGACCTTGAAGAGCGGCAAGGAAGTGCGATTTGTGGACCCCCGGCGGTTTGGGCGGCTGGAGTTCCGTGGTCTGGACAAGGCGAAGGGATTTGAAGCCCCAGGTGCTGAGCCGCTGGCTATAGAGACCGAGGCGTTCCGCGCGCTGTTTCATGGGAGGAAGCTGGCGATCAAGGCTGCTCTGCTGAACCAGACTCTACTGGCGGGTGTGGGGAATATTTATGCGGATGAGAGCCTATTCCGCGCGGGTCTGCGGCCGCGACGACGTGCAGACCGACTAACTGCGTTGGAACTGGAGCGACTGCGTTTGGCTTTGGTGGAAGTTCTGCGGTCGGCAATCCGGCTGGGCGGGTCGTCAGTGTCAGATTATGTGGACGCGAATGGGGTACGCGGATTCTTCCAGTTGGAGCACCGGGTGTATCAGCGAACAGGCGAACCGTGCCTCGTGTGCCGGACGCCTATCAAGCGAATTGTGGTGGCAGGACGAAGCACACACTACTGTCCGCAGTGCCAGAGATGAACTGAATCTACAGAATCTGGAAGATGAGGGCGCGAAATCCTCCGTGATTGCAAAAGGAAAAGCGGGCGAAAACTCTGTAAGTTATTGAATATAAATGAATCTTAAAACGGCATGCCGATTGCAAATGAGGAGGGTGCCAGTGATGTACCGGCTGCTGGAAAGATTCGGCAAGCCCACATGCACAGCAGGGATTCGGCAAGGCTATCCGCCCAAGAGGCGGTCCCCAATGAGGGAGTATCCGGCCGGATGACCCTGTAGCAGGTACGGTGGACACACCATCGACCCAATATGCTGGGAGGCCAGTGACCAGCACGGACAACGAACGCCACTCCGGATGGGGGTGGCGTTCGTGCTTTTTCCCCACTTTAGGCACTGCACTTTAGAATTTCCACGATGGCACTTCAGATACCTGCGCGTGCCGGAGTTACTTGCCAGAGGAAATCGCAGGCTGTAGTATCAAAAGTGCCTAAAGAGGCGGCTGACAGCGAACCACCCGAGAAGGGCAGTGAGGGCTCGCCGCCGATCCAGGAGGCTTGAAACCAAGACCGGTCTGACTCCTACTCAGACAGCGAACGGTCAAAGCTCCCCAAATTGAGAGGCATTACCAAGAGGAACGCGTCGGTAGTGGCGGAGAGCAAACCCCGGCAACAGGGGACCATGCATGGTTGCAGGCATTCCGGTTCGATGACGCCGAGAGCATAAGTTTTTAAGTTGCGGGTACTCTGGCAGCAAGCGTGTGCGAAGCTTCCAGTCGAAGAAATGATACTTTCTACCAACTACAGTGACAGGATCGCGTGATATCGATGGCGGCGGCATGTGCTGAGCGAATGCCTGGCTGTACTGTTGAACGGAAGATGGAAACCGACCCGCATCTGGGAACATTTCGCCGCAGATTGATCACTACGATCAAGAAGCAGGCGACCGACAAGGACACTTTTTCGCAGTACCCGAATGGGCGCACGAAACAAGATTAAGCAAGGCATCCCAACGCAATGTGCCAGGAAGTGCACGCATGACGACAGAACCGACGCAGCCCCAAGGTGAAACGGGGCAGGTCCCGGTCAATGGCCAGGGACAGTCCCAGGGGCACCGGCGCCGCCGGCGCCGCCGCAAGAACAAGTCCAGCCAGCAGGGCGCACCGCAAGCGCAGCAGGGTCAGGCCCAGCACGGCCAGGGACCTCAGCCGCAAGGGCAGAATTTTGCTCCTCGCGGGCAGGGGCAGGGACACAGCCGAAAGAAGAAAAAGTTCTTCAAGCAGGGCGGTAGCTCACAGCCGGAGCCCGGCAACCGAATTGACCAGCCGAGCAAGCGCAAGGATAAGCAGAAGGGCCCGCGCACGTTTGTAGGACCGATGGATCACAGCTATCGTGCGGCGAACGGGAATGTGGCGGACGGCCCGCCTTCAACGATTCCAGTAAACGGAAACGGGCATGGAGGTTACTATGCCGACCCGTACAATAACGGGCCTGTAGCTCCGGTTCGTGAAGATGCGCCGACGCGGATCTACTGCTTCATCGAAGATCTGTTTTTCCAGGCGAAGATTCATGAGACTTCTCGCAAGCTGGGCATCAAAGTGGAGTTTGTGAAGGGCGACAAGGAAGGCGTGGCGAAGGTTCTGGACAAGACAGTCGAAGCAAAGCCCGCGCTCATTGTCTTTGATCTCAACAATGCAAATGCCAAGCCGATGACGCTGATTCCGAAATTCAAAACGAAGTTCAAGAAATCGGTTTCGATCGTGGGCTTCCTCAACCACCTGCAAGGAGATTTGAAGGTGAAGGCGATTGAAGCCGGATGCGATACGGTAATGCCGCGCTCGGCCTTCTCCCAGACGCTGCCAAATCTGCTGCGCCGCTATGGCATGGAAGAGGAAGAAGAGTATTATCCGCAGCCAGTGTAAGTTGAGCGGCTTCTCCAAAGACCAGAAGGGCATCCGTCTACCGGATGCCCTTCTGGTCTTTTGGATGGCATTCAGGATCAGCCTGGAGGCCAAGTCATGTGGCGGCCGCCAAGCAGATGCAAATGGAGATGATCGACTGTCTGGCCGCCGTCGGGACCCGTATTCATCACAACACGATAGCCATTCACGAGTGCTTTGTCGCGCGCGATTTTTGCGGCGATCGTGACCAGATGGCCGAGGAGTTCTGCGTCCGCCTCGGAGGTTGCAGCCAGTGACGCGATGTGTTTGCGTGGAACGATGAGGATATGCGTGGGTGCCTGCGGGCCGATATCGGCGAAGGCATAGCAGTCCGAATCCTGATAGATGGCCGTTGAGGGAATGCTTCCCTCGACGATTTTGCAGAAGAGGCAGCTCATGACGGCCCCAGTGTATCGCATTGCATGCAGCAGCTAGCTTTTCGCTCGCGGGAAAGTTGTAGTTGTGCGTGCACGAAGAGTTGATACTGCAAACAGATACAATGTTCGCTGCTTCATATCGTCCAATGAGTATGTTTGCAAGGTGATATGCCGCGCGCTATGCGTGGGATCGTTGTGAGGAGAAGGAATGGACCGTCGTGATTTTTTGAAGTCCACTGGAACTGTGATTGCTGCTGCCTCGGTTGCCGGGAATTTGTCTGCATCAACGCAAAGTTCCGCGCACACGGGGCGTATAGTGTTGCCCATCAATCGCAACTGGCGCTTCAGTCCGAAGGCCATGGATGCGGCACGGGCGCGCGTGTTTGACGACAGCAAATTTGAGCGCGTGGTGGTTCCGCATACCAATCTGCGCGTCCCGTGGCACGGCTTCGATGAGAAAACGTATGAGTTTGTGTCCCTGTACCGGCGGCATTTTCGTTTGCCCGCGGCGGCGCGTGGCAAGCGCGTGTTTGTGGACTTTGAGGGTGTGATGACCGCGTCAAAAGTGTGGGTGAACGGGACGTATCTTGGCGAGTACAAGGGCGGGTACACGCCGTTCAGCTTTGAGCTCACGCAGCATGTGGATCATGACCGCGACAATGTGCTGGCGGTGGAAGTGGACTCAAGCGAGCGAGCGGATATTCCGCCCTTCGGCAACGAGGTGGATTATCTGACGTTTGGCGGCATTTATCGCGAAGTGCAATTGCGTGTTGTTTCGGCGACCTATATTGAAAACATTTTTGCACAGCCGAAGGAGGTGCTGAGCGGAAGGCCGGCACTGGATGTGGAGTGTTTTCTGGAGAGCAGTGAAAAGGCATCCGGCTCGGTGTATACGCTGGAGGCTGTGCTCTATGACGGCGCGCAAGAAATTGCCGCGACAAGGCAGGCAGTACCCGCATGGGGCGACGTGGCTCTGAAGCCTCAGACCCTCCACTTTGATGGCATTGACGGTATTGCGCTGTGGGATCTGCACGCACCAAAGCTCTATCGGGTAGAAGTGCGGCTGATCAAGGCCGCTGAGACTGTCGACAGCGACACGCGGCGCATTGGTTTCCGTGAGGCGAAGTTTACGCCGGAGGGCTTCAAGATCAACGGCAAGGTGGTGAAGCTGCGCGGGCTCGACCGCCACCAGATGTTTCCGTGGGTGGGGCAGGCGA
Organism: Acidobacteriota bacterium; assembly: GCA_028876335.1. Taxonomy (GTDB): domain Bacteria; phylum Acidobacteriota; class Terriglobia; order Terriglobales; family Acidobacteriaceae; genus Telmatobacter. Next base: position 4,135 of record JAGWSG010000157.1, on the reverse strand, counting down.
TGCCGGCGCGGGTGCAGAAGCGCGATGCGAAGATTCTGCGCAACGAGCTGAAGTGCAACATTGTGCGCACTTCGCATTATCCGCAGTCGCGGCATTTTCTGGATTCGTGCGACGAGGTGGGTTTGCTGGTGCTGGAGGAGATTCCGGGCTGGCAGCATATTGGCGATCTGGCGTGGCAGAACATCTCAGTGGACAATGTGCGACGCATGGTGCGGCGCGACTGGAATCATCCGTCAATTATTTTGTGGGGCGTGCGCATTAACGAGTCGCGCGATAACCATGATTTCTACACGCGCACGAATGCGATGGCGCACAAACTAGATCCGACGCGGCAGACGTGCGGGGTTCGCTACTTCCAGGAGTCGGAATTTCTGGAAGACGTATTCACAATGAACGATTTTGGTTTTCCGCTCAAGAAGCCGAATCATCCTCTGTATCTGAACACGGAATTTGTGGGGCACACGTATCCGACGAAGACGGTCGACAACATTGAGCGGTTGCGGGAGCACACGATTCGCCATGCGCGCGTGCATGACCAACTGGCGAGTGATCCGCAGTATGCAGGTGGGATCGGATGGTGCGCGTTCGATTACAACACGCATGCGAACTTTGGGTCCGGCGATCGTATTTGCTACCACGGCGTGACGGACATTTGGCGCGAGCCGAAGCCGGCGGCGGGGTTCTATCGCTCGCAGTGCGAGCCGGAGGAAGAGATTGTGCTGGCGCCATCTTTCCATTGGGCGTTTGGGGATGAGAACTCCGCGTTTTCTGAGGCGCTGATTTGCTCCAACTGCGAGCACCTGAAGTTGTATGTGAGCGGCAAGCTGATTGCGGAAGCCGATCCCGACCGTGAGCAGTTCAAGCATTTGAAGTATGCGCCATTCACACCCAAACTGAGCAACTTCCATGAGGAGTGGGGCGACCTGCGCATTGAGGGTTACATTGGCGGCAAGCTCGTGGCGACGAAGATGATGTCAGGCAAAGGTGTGGACCAGAAGTTTACGGCGAAGCCGGACGATACGGAGCTTGTGGCCGATGGAGCGGACACGACGCGCGTGGTGCTGCGTGTGACGGACGAGCATGATGCGGTGCGTCCGTTTGCGTGCGACGGAATCCGATTCGAGTTGAGCGGACCGGCGACACTGATTGGCGATAATCCTTTCGCGCTGGTGGGTGGACAAGGTGCGGTCTGGATTCGCGCCGGTGAGAGGGCGGGCAAGGTAACGCTGACGGCGCATCATCCTTACCTGGGTTCGCAAATGATGGAGTTCACGCTAAAGGCTGCGGAGGCGGAAGAGGCGTAAGCCATACACGATTCAAGAAACAAAAGGGCCGGCGTGATGCCGGCCCTTTTGTATGTGTGAATTCAATCAACTTGTGTGGTCAAGGATGATCTTCCAGCCGTGGGGGCCTTTGCGGAAGACAAGAGAGAAGATGCCGTCGTCTTTGCTTGTGGCGCCATGTTCGGTGCGGTCGAGGTGGAAACGGCCGGTGACGAGCGCCATGTCCGTCTTGCCGCAGGAGTTTGGAATGAGGCGCACGTCGATGTCGCGGAAGGTGAGCGTGCCCATTTGCGCCTTGTTCGCGTAGGAAGTTTTGTAGCGCTCAAGCAATGTCTGGTAGCCCTTTTTGACGGTCTGGCCGACGAAGGTGGTTTGCGGCGAGTCTTCATATCCATGCATGAAGGTGGGAATGTCGCCTCGGTTCCAGGCGGCAACCTGGGTGGTGAGAGCGGAGCGGATGGCGGCTTCGTCGGGCGCTTGGGCGAATGTGGGCGAGGCTAAAAGCAAAAGTGCGAATAGCAACGACAGTGGCTTCATGCGGCGTGCCTCCTGGGCGCGGACAAACTTCGATTCAGCTTACAATGAAGCCATGGCCGCCACCCAGACCTCCCCTTTCCGCATTGTGCATGCGGTCTGCTCGCATGATTGTCCTGACTCTTGCGGGGTGCTCGTCACTGTGGACAATACGGGGAAGGCAGTAAAAGTGCAAGGTGATCCGAAGCACCCGGTGACGCAGGGGTTCTTGTGCGGCAAAGTGGCGAAATATCTGGAGCGTGTGTACTCGCCGAACAGGCTTCTGTATCCGCTGAAGAGAAAGCCTGGAGTGCCGAAGGGGCAACTGAAGAGGGGCGAAGAGCATGCGGCATTTGAGCGCGTGACGTGGGATGAGGCTCTGGACGGGATTGCGGCGCGGCTGAAGGAAGTAGCCGAGAGGTACGGGTCGGAATCGATTTTGCCGTACAGCTATGCGGGTACGATTGGGCAGCTTGGGTTCGGGTCAATGGATCGTCGACTGTTTCACCGCATGGGCGCGAGCCAGCTTGACCGGACGATCTGCTCGGAGGCGGGCGGCGTTGCGTGGAATCTGGTGTACGGGCAGAAGATCGGCACACCACCGGAAGATTTCAAGCTGGCCAAGTTGATTGTGGCGTGGGGCGCGAATATCCACGGGAACAATGTGCACCTGTGGCCCATGGTGGAGCAGGCGCGGCGCGATGGCGCGCGACTGATTGTGATTGATCCGTATAAGACGCGCACAGCGGCGCTGGCAGACTGGCACATTGCAATACGGCCGGGAACGGATGCAGCGCTGGCGCTGGGTATGATGCACGTGATTTTTCGAGAAGGGTTGGAAGACCGTGCCTTCATCGAGGATCGCACGCATGGATTTACGCAGTTGGCGGAGCGTGTGCGAGAGTACACGCCGGAGCGTGTGGCCACATGGACAGGCATGACGCCGGGTGAAGTGGAGCAGCTTGCACGCGAGTATGCGACGACAAAACCCGCGGTGCTACGAGTGAATTACGGCATTCAGCGCGCGGAATATGGCGGCGCGGCGATACGCGCAGTGGCGATGCTGCCGGCGGTGACCGGCGCATGGAAGTATCGCGGCGGCGGTGGATGGCTTTCAACCAGTGGCGCGTACGCATGGGACAAGGACGCGCTGCAGATGCCGGAGCTGGCGAAGTCCTCGCCGATTGGGCGGCTGGCGCGCGTAGTCAATATGTCCACCTTGGGTCAGGCGCTCACGGAACTGGGGCAGACGCCGGAATCGGCTGCGAAGGATGGACCGCCGGTGCATGCGCTGTTTGTGTACAACTCAAACCCCGGAGCGATTGCGCCAAACCAGAATGCGGTGAAACGTGGGCTGATGCGCGAAGACCTGTTCACGGCGGTGCACGAGCAGTTCTTTACCGATACGACCGATTACGCGGACTATGTGCTGCCGGCCACGACGTTTCTGGAGCACACGGATGTGCAGGGCGCGTACGGGCACTACTTTGTGCAGTGGTCTCAGCAGGCGATTGAGCCGCTGGGCGAGGCGCGGTCGAACGTGTGGCTATTTGCCGAGCTGGCAAAGCGAATGGGCTATACGGAAGAGTGCTTCAACGATACAGCCGAGGAGATGATCGCGCAGGCGCTGCAAGTTGGCGTCGATGGGCACTCGGCGAATGTGGGCATGGAGCACATTACGCTCGAAAATCTGAAGCGCGAGGGGCACATTCCGGTGGCATTGCATCGCGACCCTGAGGGCGCACCGCTGCTGGCGTTTACCAGTGGGCAACTGGCGACGCCGAGTGGAAAGATCGAGTTTTATTCCGAGACGCTGGCCGCGCAGGGGCTGGACCCGCTGCCGGGCTTTGTTCCGCCCGTTGAATCACGTTGGGGAGAGGCAGCCAAGCTGTATCCGCTGGAGTTTTTGCCGCGCAAGGCGGACAATTACATGAACTCGACGTTTGCGAATCTGGACGGGCACCGCAAGATGCAGGCGAAGACAATGCACGTGTTGGAGATGCATCGCGTGGATGCTGAGGCGCGCGGCATATCGAATGGTGATACGGTGCGGGTATGGAACGACCGTGGCGAAGTCAAGCTGTGTGCGCATGTGGATGGCAGCGTGCCGGTTGGTGTGGTGGCGGCGCAACTGGACTGGGCGAAGCTGAGCCCCGGTGGGGAGAACGTTAATGCACTGACCAGCGAGCGGTTAACCGATCTGGGAGCAGCGGCGACGTTTTATTCGACCTTGGTTGAAGTTAGACGTGCGAACAGGTAAAGCTGAAATTTACGCATCTACATAAGTCCGTAACTCAGGCGGATACGTTAACCTAGAGAAGGATGAGTACGACTGGATT
>JAGWSG010000156.1 GCA_028876335.1 Acidobacteriota bacterium | reverse complement strand
GTAGCTTTGACGCGCATGATGGTCAGACGCCGCAGCACGCGCGCCTCCTCACACAGCTCGGTCAGGCACTTGAATACTTTGACGGGCTCATGACAACCTTTGGACTCGGCGATCAGGTCACCACCTTCACCGCTTCCGACTTCGGCCGCACCCTCACCTCCAACAGCGACGACACAGACCAGTGCTGGGGCAGTCGCCACTTTGTCGTCGGTGGTGCCGTCCATGGGCATGATATGTACGGTCAATATCCTAATATCGGAACCAATCAGGCCAATGACGTCGGCGCAGGCAGACTCATCCCAACAACCTCAGTCGACCAGTACACAGGGACCCTTGCCCACTGGTTTGGCATCTCCGACGGCCAAATCCGCCAGATCTTCCCAAATTTCGCCAATTTCGGCACTGACCCTTACCTGGGCTTTATGGAATGACGCTGACTGCTTTGTGCGGGTCCCGGCTATCCAGTACCAGGTTTAGTTCCAGCACATTCACACGCGGCTCGCCCAGCAATCCGAACGTACGCCCGACCGTGTGCTCCGCAATCAACGCACGCACCACATCCACACTCCATCCCCGCGCCTTCGCCACGCGGAGAGCCTGAAAGTATGCCGCATCTGGCGTAATATCCGGATCAAGCCCCGAAGCTGACGCCGTCACCAAATCCTCTGGAACTGGCACACCAGGATTTTCCTTGCGCAACTTGTCTACATCTGCCTGCTCGCGATGAACCAGAATCGCATTCGATTGCGCAAGGTTCGACGCGCCAGACTCCGCCGCATCATATCCATTGCCTGCCGCAGACGGACGTGGATGAAAATAGCGATCCGAAGTGAATCCCTGTGCGAGAAGCTTCGATCCAATCACTTCTCCATTCCGCACAATCAGGCTTCCGTCCGCCTTATGCGGAAATAGTCTTTCTGCAACCCCGGTTAACGCCAGCGGATACACAAGCCCAAAAAGAAGAAAAGAGAAAATCGTATAGCGCAGTGACGTTTTCCAAATCGAATGCATCGTATTCTCCTTAGGCCAGGTGAAGCGCCACAAGTGCCAAATCAATCAGCTTGATCCCCGCAAATGGCGCCAGCACGCCGCCAACACCGTAGATAAGCAGGTTCCGCCGCAACAGTGCCGCAGCCGGCAGTGGCTCATATTTCACACCCTTCAGTGCTAATGGAATCAGCGCAATAATCACCAGCGCGTTGAATACAACTGCCGACAAAATCGCCGACTGGGGCGAATGCAGATACATGATGTTCAGCACACCGAATACCGGAAACGCCCCCGCAAACATCGCCGGAAGAATCGCAAAGTATTTCGCAATGTCGTTCGCAATCGAGAAAGTGGTCAGCGATCCCCGGGTCATCAGCAGCTGTTTGCCAATCTCCACAATCTCAATCAGCTTGGTCGGGTTTGAATCGAGGTCGACCATGTTTCCCGCTTCCTTCGCTGCTTGCGTTCCAGAGTTCATTGCCACGCCCACGTCCGCCTGCGCCAGCGCAGGTGCATCGTTCGTCCCATCGCCGGTCATCGCCACCAGCTTGCCCTTGGACTGCTCACTCTTGATCAGGTCCATCTTGTCCTTCGGCTTTGCTTCAGCCAGAAAGTCATCCACGCCTGCTTCGCGCGCAATCGCCGCTGCCGTCAGTGGATTGTCACCGGTAATCATGATTGTGCGGATGCCCATCGACCGCAGTCGTGAGAGCCGGTCCTTCAATCCACCCTTGATAATGTCCTTCAGATAAATCACGCCGAGAGCAACCTCGTTCTCTGCCACCACCAGCGGCGTTCCGCCCTTGCGCGCAATCTCCTCTACCTGTTCCTTCACCTGCTTCGGCATCACCGCTCCCTGCTGCTCAAGGAAGCGAGTGATCGCGTCCACAGATCCTTTGCGAATATGCATCCCTGAAATGTCCACGCCGCTCATTCGCGTCTGCGCGCTGAACGGCACAAACTCCGCGTGAATGTCTTCAAGCTGGCGCCCGCGAATGTTGTACTTCTCCTTCGCAAGCACCACAATCGACCGCCCCTCCGGCGTTTCATCTGACAGCGACGACAACTGTGCCGCACTTGCCAATCGTTCCGCGCTCACATTCGGTGCCGGATAGAACTCCGCCGCCTGCCGATTGCCCAGCGTGATGGTTCCGGTCTTGTCAAGCAGCAGCGTACCAACGTCGCCGGCTGCTTCCACCGCGCGCCCGCTCATTGCCAGCACGTTGTACTGCACCAACCTGTCCATGCCTGCAATGCCGATTGCAGACAGCAATCCGCCAATCGTCGTCGGTATCAGGCACACGAGCAATGACACCAGCACAAACACCGTCTGCGGCGCACCGGAATACATTGCAAACGGCTGCAGCGTCACCACCGCGAGAATGAAGACAATTGTTAAGCCCGACAACAGAATGCTCAGGGCAATCTCATTCGGTGTCTTCTGCCGTGATGCGCCTTCCACCAGCGCAATCATCCGGTCCAGAAATGTCTCGCCAGGATTGGATGTTATGCGAATCTTCAGCCAGTCGGAAATCACCTTCGTCCCGCCTGTTACTGCCGAGCGGTCCCCGCCGCACTCGCGAATCACCGGCGCCGACTCACCCGTTATCGCGGACTCATCCACCGTCGCAACACCTTCAATCACCTCGCCGTCGCCCGGAATATAGAAGCCCGCCTCCACATACAGAATGTCTCCCACGCGCAGCGCACTGCTCGGCACGTCCTCCAGTTCCCCTTGCGCGTTGTACTTGCGCGCCGTCGTCTCACCCTTGGCCTTGCGCAGCGTATCGGCCTGCGCCTTGCCGCGCCCCTCGGCCATCGCCTCGGCAAAATTGGCAAACAGCACCGTAAACCAAAGCCAAAGGGTGATCTGCAGATTGAATCCAAAACCGCTTTCATGATGGATCGCGTTCTCCACCAGCAGAACCGTGGTCAGCACACTACCCACTTCCACCACAAACATCACCGGGTTCTTGTACATCAGGCGCGGGTCCAGCTTGCGCACCGCATCCACAAGCGCCTGTGCCAAAATCTTCTTGTTCCACAAACTTTGCTTTTCAACCATTGGAATGTCTCCCGCGTCGGGACTAAGACGCTTTAGAAAAGGTGGCCCGCGTGTAGTTGCAGGTGCTCAAGAATCGGACCCAGGCTCAAGACCGGAAAGAAAGTAAGCGCACCAAGAATCAGTACAACGCCAATCAACAACACCGTGAACGTCGGCGTATTCACTGGGAACGTTCCTGCCGATACGGGCAATCGCTTCTTCTGCGCCAGATTGCCGGCAATCGCCAGTACTGGAACCAACATCAAAAACCGGCCAATCAGCATCGCCCAACCCAGCGCGATGTTGTACGCAGGCGTATTGGCGTTCAACCCTGCAAAAGCTGAGCCGTTATTGCCCACCGCGGATGTGAACGCATAGAGAATTTCGCTTAACCCGTGCGGCCCTGGGTTGTTCAGGCTGGAAAGACCGATTTTGGGCAAAATCACGTAAATAGCGGCCAAAGTGAGGATGGCCAAAGGGAAAATGAGCACATAAAGCATGGCCATTTTCACGTCAAAAGCCTCAATCTTCTTACCCAAATACTCAGGCGTTCGTCCCACCATCAAACCTGCGATAAATACCGCGAGAATGACGAAGATGAGCATCCCGTAAAGCCCCGCCCCTACGCCGCCAAACACCACCTCGCCCAGCAGGATGTTGGTCAGCAACACCATCCCCCCCAGTGGTGTGTAACTGTCGTGCATGCTGTTCACTGCGCCGCAGCTCGCATCCGTAGTCGCCGTGGCAAACAGAGCGCTCGCTGCAATGCCGTTGCGCACTTCCTTGCCTTCCATATTGCCCGCAGGCGCAGTCGCTGAGCCCGTCTGCGCAACTCCGCGCAGCATCGGATTGTACTGGGATTCCGCTGCGTAAACCGCGGCAAAGCCTGCAGCAAAAAGCACAAACATTGCGGCAAACACTGCCCACCCGTGTCCCGGTGAATGCGTCATCGAGCCCAGCGTGCACGTCAGCGCTGCGGGAATCAGAAAGATGGAGAGAATTTCCAGGAAGTTTGAAAACGGCGTGGGGTTTTCGTACGGATGCGCACTGTTCGCGTTGAAAAATCCGCCGCCGTTCGTCCCCAGCATCTTGATGGCTTCCTGCGACGCAACCGGCCCCTCTGCAATGGTCTGCACAATACCCGGCTGCTCAAGCGTGTGCGCCTGCACATAGCCGTGCAGATTTTGTGGAACTCCTGTCGCCACAAGAACGAGCGCATAAATCACTGATCCAGGCAGTAGAACGTAAAGCAGTACGCGCGTGATATCCACCCAGAAGTTGCCAATCGTTTTGCAATCAGTTCTCTTAATCCCCCGCACCAACGCAATCGCTGCCACAATGCCCACCGCTGCTGACAGAAAGTTATGTGTCGCCAGGCCCGCCATCTGCGTCAGATAGCTCATCGTCATTTCCGGCGTATACGACTGCCAATTTGTATTGGTTGTGAAGCTCGCCGACGTATTCCAAGCCAGCCACGGAGAAACGCTGGTAAGGTGCTGCGGATTGAAGGGCAATATTGCCTGCAATCGCTCAATGAAATACGTTGCCAGCAGCGTCACCGCTGAAAATCCCAGCAGTGCTCCCGCATATTCCTTCCAGCCCATCTCTTCATGAGCCTGAACACCGCATAGCTTGTAGATAAGCTGCTCTGGTTTGCCAAACAGGCGATTGATCCACCCAATCTTTCCTTCGATCACGCCTTCCAGATAGATACCCAGCGGACGAGCCGTAATCAGGATCAAGAGCGAAAACACCACAAATTGCAGCCAGCCATTCGCAGTCATGTCAGAGCTTCTCCGGGAAAAGCAAAGTGAAGAAGAGGTAGGCGGTGACGCAAACGGCCAGAACAAAAACTGCGATCGTGAAGAGTGTCATCGTTTACCTCAACCTGTCGCATACGCGTACATAGAGAAATGCGGCGGCAAAGAAAGCGACCGTAAAACAAATCACCAGGAAATCGTGCATGGTCTTCTTCTCAGTCAGGTCAACGCACGCGCGCCGTCCTTCCCTGAAAATGATTCTTCGCCCTTCTTCGTTCAATTAGCGAAAGGGTTTTCTAAACGAAAAATAAAGATGAGGCCATCCTGAAAATCACACTGAAAATGAAGGGCTTCTGGCCTAACCCTTGGTCAAGGTACACTTGCTTCCGCACTGAAAAACCATGGAAGTCCGTCGTCAGGGCATGCAGTGTCATACGCCACGGAAGGAATTAAGAAGTGAAACAGGCACGTCGTTCTTACATTCGAGTAACCGCAATTCTGCTCTTTGTTGCGGCCGTCAGCCTCATCCCCGCTCATATGCACGCGCAGCAGCGGTGGACAGAGCAACAAGCCAACGACTGGTATGCAAAGCAGCCCTGGCTCGTTGGTGCGAATTTTGTTCCCAGTGATGCCATCAATGAGCTTGAGATGTGGCAGGCGGACACATTCAATCCCAAGGAAATCGATCGTGAATTCGGTTGGGCGCAATCGCTCGGCATGAACACCATGCGTGTCTTCCTCCACAATCTGCTCTGGGAGCAGGACCCCGAAGGTTTCAAGAAACGGATCGACGAGTTTCTCACCATCGCCGCGCGCCACCACATCAGGCCCGTCTTCGTGCTCTTTGATTCCTGCTGGGATCCCGATCCGAAGCTCGGTCCGCAGCATCCTCCAATTCCCGGTGTGCACAACTCCGGCTGGGTGCAGGCGCCCGGGAGCGCCATCCTGGAAGAACCCTCGCAATATCCAAAACTCGAAGCCTATGTGAAAGGAATTGTCGGAGCCTTCGCCAATGACGATCGCATCCTCGCCTGGGATGTCTGGAACGAGCCCGACAACGGAGGCGGAGGCGGCGCCGAATACGCCAGACGCAATCCGAAAGATAAAACAGCCCTGGTCCTTGCATTGATGCCCAAAGTCTTTGCCTGGGCTCGTGCCACGCATCCAACGCAGCCGCTTACCAGCGGTGTATGGCAGGGTGACTGGTCTTCTCTTCAAGCCATGTCGCCCATGGCCCGCCTTCAAATTGAAGAGTCAGACGTCATTACCTTTCACAATTACGAATGGCCCGAGGGATTTGAGAAGAGAATTCATGAGCTCGAGCAATTCCATCGTCCCCTCATTTGCACGGAATATATGGCGCGCGGTGCTGGCAGCACCTTTGACACCGTCCTTCCACTCGCAAAGAAGTTCCACGTCGGCGCTATCAACTGGGGCCTGGTGAACGGCAAAACGCAAACCAATCTCCCTTGGGATTCATGGCAGAGACCATACGTGCTCCAGGAGCCAACCGTCTGGTTTCACGACATCTTCTATCCCGACGGCAAACCGTACCGAGAGCGCGAAGTGGAGATCTTCCAGACACTGACCGGTGCGAAATGACCTGCACCGAATATGTAGATGTTGCGGAAAGGCGTCGATACGTCACACTGCGCCCTCTTGCGCCCGCTGGGTTGCGATACTGGGAAGAGTACCGTCTTTATTTCAGGAGTTGAGATGTCATCTGAATCGAATCCAACATTCAAGGGTCTTAAACCAGGTCGCAGAACATTTCTGAAAGCATCAAGTGCTGCCGCGCTCGGTGCAGCCTTTGCCCCTTCTGTTACAGCAAGCGCAACGGCAAGTTCAACACAGAAGCAGAAACAAAGCGATGCATCAACAGTTGATCTGGTGAATATTCTCCAGGGCACAGACTCAACCTATACATTTTCTCGTGGCAATACATTGCCCATCGCAGCAACTCCCTTTGGTACATCTCACTGGACTCTGCAATCGGAAGGCGGCACGCCGTGGTTCTTTCTGGCCAGCCATCGCCGCTTGCAGGGTTTTCGTTGCACGCATCAGCTGAGCTCCTGGCTCTCCGATTACGGATACGCTGTCTTCCTTCCGTTCAGCGGTGACCCCAATCCCGAGCCCGGGGCAAGGTCCTCCTCGTGGCGGCCAGAGCAAGCGGAGTTGCGCCCCTATTCCATGCGGGTTGAATTCCTGCGCTACCAGGTGCAATCGGAACTTGTTCCAACTGAACGTTGCTGTGTTGTGCAGAGCACTAACGGCAGCGGCAATCCATCAGGCTTCCTCATTGAAATTCCTGCAGGCGGTGCCGTTGTATCTCAGGACAAATTCCGGCGCGAAATTCAATTCACTTCTACCATCAATGAAGGTGGTGTACCTGCAAACTTCGCCACATACTATGTGGTTCGTTTTGACCAGCCCCTGGAAGACGTCGAAGTTGTGCAGCTTAAGAAGGGTCAGGCAATCGTCTGCCGCTTTGGCAAGGAGCAAACGACACTTGCGCGCATCGCGACGTCCTTCATCTCCTTTGATCAGGCCGTACTCAACCTTGATCGCGAAGTCGGAACTAAATCAATTGATGATTTGCGCACTGCCGCAAAGGCAACGTGGACCGATGCCTTCTCGCGCCTGGAAGTGGAAGGCGGATCAGACAAACAGCGCCGCACCTTCTACTCGTGCCTCTATCGCGCTTTGCTGTTTCCTCGCGTATGGCATGAGCTGGACACGAATGGAAAGACCTATCACTACAGCGCGTACACGGGCAAAATCTCTCCCGGCGTCATGTATGCGGACCACGGCTATTGGGATGTCTATCGCGCGTGGTATCCCTTCATGTCCGTTGTCTATCCGGAACGCCTCGGTGAAATTCTCCAGGCATGGGTCAATGCCTACTCTGAAGGCGGCTGGCTGCCGCAGTTCCCGGCGCCCGGTTACCGCGCTTGCATGACAGGCAGCCTCATCGACTCTGTCTTCGGCGATGCAGCCGCAAAGGGAATTCAGGGCTTCGATCTGGCCACTGCCTACAAGGGCCTTTACCGTCACGCCACAGAACCCGGCGATCCTGACAAGGGCTACGGACGGCGCGGCATTGAAGAATATCTGAAGCTCGGTTACGTCTCCACCGATGAGGTCGAGCAATCCGTAGCAGAAACTACTGATGCAGCCTATGGCGATTTCTGTATCGCGCAGGTCGCAAAAGCCCTTGGCAAGCATGACGACGCAGCCAAATTCATGAAGCGGTCAGAGAATTGGCGAGTCCTTTTCGATCCGGGCACCGGCTTCATGCGCGGCAAGAAGAGAGACGGCAGCATGATTGCGCCCTTCGACCCATTTCAATGGGGCAGCCCATACGTTGAAGGTTCTGCCTGGCAACATCGCTGGGATGCCCCGCACGACATGTCCACGCTTTTCGAAAAGCTTGGTGGCAGCTCAAAGGTCGTCGAGATTCTGGAGAAGATGTGCACCCAGGATCCCGTCTTTCACGTCGGCGTCTACGGGCAGGAAATTCACGAAATGTCTGAGATGGCCGCAGTCGATTTCGGCCAGTATGCACACAGCAATCAGCCTGTCCATCACGTGCTCTATATCTTTGCTTTGGCCGGCCGTCCAGACCGCACGCAATATTGGGTGCGTCGTGTCATGGACGAACTTTACTCACCCGAAACCTTCGCCGGTGACGAAGACACAGGCTCCATGGCTGCCTGGTACGTCATGAGTGCAATGGGCTTCTTCCCCGTCTGTCCGGGCAAAGCCGAATATGTCGTTGGCAAATCACTCTTCCCGGCAATGACCGTGCGCCTTCCGGGCAGCAAGACCCTCCGCATCGTGAATCATTCACCCGATTCCACCAGTCAGCACGCGGAGCTCAACGGACGTAGACTTGACCAGCCCATCCTCTCGCACGCAGACGTAATGGCCGGCGGAAATCTGCGCTTTATCTGAAGCGGAGTGATTTCCGAAAAGGTTTGCTGCTCTGCCGTGCATCTCCTGTAAGGTGGGGCAGCGAATTCCGAATACACCTTGAACATGAGCGGTTCTACTCTTCTGTATCGTCCGTTCCTTCGGGAACAAATCGATATCCCACCCACGGTTCCGTCTGGATGTACTTCTTCCCGGTCTCATTCTCCAGCTTCTTGCGCAGCTGCCCCACAAACACACGCAGGTACTCCGGCTGCTGTGCCGCCTGCGATCCCCACACAGTAGTAAGTAGCACGCGATGCGTAAGAACCTTGCCGGCACTCCGCGCCAGCAACACCAGTAGATCGAATTCCTTCGGGGTCAATCGCAGCGTCTTGCCATTCACGATCGCGCTGTGTGCGCTCACGTCGATTACGAAGTCGCCCACTTCCAACGCAGATTCAACCCGTTCCGGCGCGCGCCGCAAATGTGCCCGAACCCGCGCCAGCAGCTCCTGTATGCTGAAGGGCTTCGTCACATAATCATCAGCACCCGCATCAAGCGCTTCAATCTTTGAGCGCTCATGATCCCGCACGGAGAGAACCAGCACAGGCGTCGCTGAAGTCGTGCGGATTGCCCGGCAAATATCCACGCCCGTCATTTCCGGCATCATCAGGTCCGTCACAACCAAATCCGGATTCCATTCGCGAAATACCCGCAGTCCCTCTTCCGGATCATTGGCAATACGCACATCCATGCCCTGCGCGGAAAGTGCGGTGCGCAGCACCCGCGTAATCTGCGGTTCATCGTCAATCACAAGAATCCTGGTCGGCATGGGCTTGGTCTATCAGGCAGGTTACATCATTCCGGGCAGGCGCTATGATGCCAACATCACCTTCAATGAACCTATTCACTCACCCCCGCAAGCTCACCCTTCAAATCCTGGTCGCCGCGCTGCTTACTTTAGCCGTCACGGCAGCCCTTGCGTGGGCCCACGCGGGTGAAGTCACCGCCGCTATGGGCTTCCTGGTGCTCGTCGTTTGGACCGGCGCGCAGGCGGGCATCGCTCCCTCGCTCTTCACGGCAATTCTATGCAGCCTTGCATTTGACTACTTCTTCCTGCTTCCTTATCACACCTTCGTATTGGCAGGCGTACCGGAATGGATTGCAATGTCGTCCTTCCTCGCCAGTTCAATCGCAGCGGGAGGGGTAGCGGAGCGCGCTCGTCATCAAACCGACCAGGCAGAGCGTCGCCGGGAAGACGTGGAGCGCCTCTACAAACTCAGCCAGGAGATGATGCTCTACGATCACGCGTCCCAACTCCGCCACGCTTTACCTCAATTGATCCGGTCAATCTTCGGCCTGGGTGATGTTGCGCTTTACTTTGTCGATCAGGATGCCTGGAATTCCACTACCGGTTCTCCTCTTGAGGTCGATCCGGTCGCGTTGGAAGAGATGATGATTGATCATGCTGCCTCTACTTCAGCAATCGGCGATTACAGTTCGCACCCATTGCAGCTCGGCCTTCGCTGCATAGGCTTGCTCGCCTGGAAGCCAGCAAACCTCTCACCCGAGTTGGCCACAGCCATCACTGCACAAATTTCAATCGCCCTCACCCGCGCCATCGCTATTGAAACTACCGCCCGCGCCGAGGCCGCCCGTGAAAGCGAATACCTGCGCACTGCACTCATTGATTCCGTCACCCACGAACTCCGCACACCTCTCACTTCCATTCGCGCTGCGGCAACAACGCTTCTCCAGGATGAAGGCCTCGACCAAGAGACCCGAAGGGACCTCGCCAGCGTTGTTGATGAAGAGAGCGCGCGGCTCGACACTCTCATCGGACAGACCGTAGAAATGGCGGAGATCGACGCAAACACCATTCAACCGAATCTTGAGCTTCTCGATCCGCGCCATTTCCTTGAGCAGGTTGTCGAGCAATCGCATCGCATCGTTGCAAAGCATCACGTCGTCATTCAATCAGAAGGTGCGCAGCCTGCTCGCTTCGATCCACGCCTGCTTGCCCGCGTCTTTCGCCACCTTATCGAAAACGCTACGCGCTATGCGCCGCCCGGAACGCAGATTACGCTCACCTGCGAAAGCACTCCAGATCATTTGCAGTTCTCTGTCGCAGACCGCGGCCCGGGAATCGATGAGGCGGATTTGCCCCACGTCTTCGAAAAGCTCTACCGGGGTAAGACTGGCATTCGTGTAGGCAAAGGCACCGGTATGGGGCTCGCCATCGCGCGTGCCATTGTCAATGCCCATCATGGCGAGATCAAAGTCGAGAGCAACCGTAATTCCGGGACACGCTTCGTCTTTTGGGTTCCGTTCGTGGAGCAATCCGTCAGC
>JAGWSG010000155.1 GCA_028876335.1 Acidobacteriota bacterium | reverse complement strand
GACGGGTGGTTCGATTGAGCTTAATGGGCTTGATCCGCGTACGCACCAGCATGAAGTGCGGAAGAATTTCGGGATTGTTTTCCAAGATCCGAGTTTGGACGGAGACCTGACTGCGTGGGAGAACATGCAGATCCATGCGGTGCTATACCACGTGCCGCGCAAGGTTGCGAAGCAACGGTCAGAAGAACTGCTCAAGTTGTTTGAGCTGTGGGAACGGCGCAACGACCAGGTGAAGAAGTTCTCCGGCGGCATGAAGCGGCGGTTGGAGATTGCACGCGGGTTTCTGCACACGCCGCGCATTCTGTTTCTGGATGAGCCGACCTTGGGGCTCGACCCACAGAGCAGGAATCAGTTGTGGTCGCACGTGAAGGACGTGAATGCGCGGGAGAAAGTCACGGTCTTCCTTACCACGCACTACATGGATGAAGCGGATCGTGTTGCTCACCGGATTGGAGTGATCGACCACGGCAAACTTGTTGCTCAGGGGACGCCGAAAGAGATCAAGGAGCAGACCAAAACCGAGAACCTGGAGGACGCATTTCTGGCGCTTACCGGGTCGAAAATTCGCGATGAAAGCGCAAGCTCAACGGACCAAATGCGCCAATTCGCCAAGATGTGGAGTGGAGGGAAACGATGAACGCGATTTATATTCTCTGGCTGCGCGAGTTGAAGCGTTATGTGCGCTCGCGAGCGCAGGTTTTGGCTTCACTGGGACAGCCGCTGCTGTATCTGCTTGCACTGGGATTTGGCTTGAGCCCGGTGTTCAAGAAGGCGGGGTATGGGGATTATCTGCAGTTCATTGCGCCGGGAGTGATTGGTATGTCGGTGCTGTTTTCGTCGATTTTTTCGGGGCTTGGGTTGCTGTGGGACAGGCAATTCGGGTTCTTGAAAGAGACGCTGGTGGCTCCGGTGTCGCGCGTGCAGATCATGATTGGCAGGACGCTGGGCGGTGCGACGGTTGCGGTAATTCAGGGGCTACTGGTGACGGTGGTGAGCCTGATTGCCGGTTTCCGGCCGGCGCACTTCTACACGGTGCCGCTGGCGCTGGGGTTCATGATAGCGATTGCCATTGTGTTCGCGGCGCTGGGTGTGGCGATTGGCTCGAGCCTGCAGGACATGCAGGGATTTCAGCTGATTATGAACTTCATGGTGATGCCTATCTTCTTCCTGTCAGGCGCAATGTTTCCACTGGTGGGCCTGGGTAAGATCCTTGGTTTCATCACGAAGCTCGATCCGCTGAGTTACGGAATCGACGGTATGCGGGCAATGCTGCTGGCGAGTTCGGCCTTTGATCCGCGGGTGGACATTCTGGTGCTGGCCGGAGTGGGTTCACTGTTTATCGTGCTGGGCGCCTGGCGCTTTTCCAAGATTGAAATTTAGAGATTGAGATCTAGCGATGGCACGGACGCGCAGTAAAGAAGCTCACGAGAAGGTCTTGCATGCCGCGCTCAGCCTGTTTGGGGAGCGCGGCATTGAGGGGACCAGCATGGATGCGATTGCGCAGGCATCGGGCGTGAGCAAGGCGACTATCTACAAGCACTGGAAGGACAAGGAAGCGCTGCTGTTGGAAGTGATGGACCGTATTCACGGTCTGGACCGTGAGCGCCGGGAGGCGAATACGGGAGATGTGCTCGAGGACCTGATCTGGGTGCTGACGCAGCGTCCACCGGACGAGTTCGACGATGCGCGCGCCAAGCTGACGCCGGCACTGATCGCCTATTCAGCGATTCATCAGGAGTTTGGTGCGGCGTGGCGCCGGCGCGTTATGCAGCCGGGCAGGGAAGCCATTGAAAACATTGTCCGCCGGGGCGTAAAGCAGGGGATTTTGCAGGACGTGGACCCGGAGACCGCGGTTGCGCTTCTGATGGGGCCGATGCTCTTTAACCACATTTTTCAACGCGACAAGAAGGCGGCGAAGCCCGAACTGGGGCCGGCGGTTGCAGAGTCGTTCTGGCGGGCGTACAGCAAGGCGCGGAAGGAACGGCTGGAGAAGGGTGGGTACGAGAAAGGGCGGAGGGACTGAGGAACTGGCGGAAAAGTGAGCGCTTTGTAGCCTAATCGAAGGGATTTGACGAGAAAAAGCTGGCCGTTTCTTGTGCGCCAAATGGTGATGAGAGATTTGGCCATGATTTTGTGGACTTTCAGCTGCGGTTTGGTGAGCAATTTGTGGAATGTTGCCCAAGAACGCACCAAACGGTTCGAGTCTGTGTCTAGAGTGCCCGTTTTTAAGGGCGGGAACCGCCTTTACCTATATCGGTGGGGCAGGTAGGGCGAAAGTGACGATATTTTGTCATTGGCGGCCGGGTGTTGGGACGGCTTCGTTGCGCCCGCTCCCCGCTTCAACCTTCCCACCAACAAAGACACGTTCGCCGGAACCCCGGTGTTGTGTGATGAACGGAGTACTGTCTCCTAATGGGCGATGGTAATTCCCGGGCTACATTTGGGCTATCCGTCGGCATTCTTATAATGGCTCGAGGGGCCGCCATTTAATTTCGAACGCATTGCGAACGAGAAATCAGAAAGAGATCCGGAAGATTTGTTCTATGCGTATTTCTTTGACCTTGCACCACTCACGTCTGCCCGTTCTTGCCGCGCTCCTCAGTTTCTTGATTTGCAACGTTGTGCCGGCGGCCACATGGGGCGGCAACGGAGTCCCCCTCCAGATCAAAATAGACGCCACCGATACAGTCCACAAGGTATTCTCGGTGACCGAGCAGATTCCACTGCATGGAGACGCATCGATCACGTTGCTGTATCCGAGGTGGGAGGTGGCGAGCCACGCCCCAACCATCTCTGTTGCGGAAATGGCGGGGCTGGAATTCCGGGTGAACGGCAAAGCGGTTGCGTGGCATCGCGATCCACTCGATGTAAACGAGTTTCATGTGGCGCTGCCGCAGGGAGCGCACGTACTTGAAGCGCACTTTGACTATCTGTCTCCTTTAAAGGGCGGCGTGATGACCCGGAACATTGTGCAGGTGCAGTGGGAGCATCTGTTCCTTTATCCGCAAGGCGTGAATGTAGACGAAATTCCCGTTGCCGCGGAGTTGAGACTTCCAGAAGGATTTCAGGCAGCCTCAAGCCTGCGAGTGGATCACCAGGAAGGCGCGGACTACCACTTCAAGCAGTGCAGGCTGGGGTACCTGGCGGATTCACCTGTGTTTGCGGGGCGGTATTTGAAGAGCTGGCCGCTGAGCAGCAACGGCACGAAAACCGTTTGGCTGCACGCAGTGGCCGATGAGGCACGTGATTTGACCGTTTCCGCCGAAGAGTTGGGAAAGCTGCGGAAGTTGGTGGAAGTCACGAACGGCCTGTTTGGCGATGCGCCTTTTGAGCACTATGACTTTCTGGTTTCACTTAGCGACGAGCTACCGAGCGATGGCGGGACCGAGCATCAGGAGTCAAGTGAGATAGTTTTGCCCGCGGATATCTTTCTTAAGCCGGATCAGTACAAGACGATGGCATCACTCTTTCCGCACGAGTATATCCACGCATGGAATGGACTGCATCATCGGCCGGCGGGAATGGTGGTGCCGAATTTCAACACTCCAATGCAGAACAGTATGTTGTGGGTGTATGAAGGATTGACTGAGCTATATGGATTGCGGATTGCCCGCGACAGTGCGCTCATCACGGATGAGGATTACCGCGATGCGCTGGCGATGGATGCGGCGGAGCAGCTAACGCGGCCGGGACGCCGATGGAAATCGCTCGCCGACAGTGACTATGACCCGATCTACCTTGCCGGGCACCACATTAACTGGAGCGATTGGGAGAGGCGCGAGGACTACTACCAAGAGGGTCCTTTGTTGTGGCTGGGTGTGGATGCGGAGATTCGTAAAGCGACCAGTGGCAAGAGTGGACTGAATGCATTTGTGCGTGCTTTCTTCACTGGCAGTAACGCTCATTCTGCAGTTGAGCCCTATTCGTTTGCCGACCTTGTTACGGCGTTGAACACCATCGCTGCGGAGCCCTGGCAGTACTATCTACAAACAAGGTTGAATGCGCACGACGGTACCTATCTGACTGACGCCCTCAAGTTTGCTGGTTATGCGCTTGTCTTTAATGCCACGGAGAGCGATATGTTCGCACAGCAGGAGCTTGAGGACGGAGTGCTGGATTTGTCTTATTCGATTGGCGCACGGGTTCGCCCGAACGGCGTGCTGCAGAGTGTGTCATGGGATGGAATTGCGTTCAAGGCGAGCCTGGTTCCGGGCATGAAGATTGTTGCCATGAACGGCGAGGCATTCACTATCGCGGCTCTTCGCCGGCGATTGCAG
>JAGWSG010000154.1 GCA_028876335.1 Acidobacteriota bacterium | reverse complement strand
TGGCAAGTCAGTGAGTTAGCAAAAATGCCCACACTGTGATGTGTGGGCATTTTTAATGCTGGTCCGAGGCATTCTCAGCCAAAGTAAAGCCAAACTCTGACTGAACCCGCTTGAAGCAAGTTCGACAAATCCAAATGTACGTGCCGTCGCTGTACTCGGCATAGTAGGCACGGCGATAGCAACCGCGTTCGCCAGGATCAACCTCTGGAAAGCGGTCGCGATGGTTGCAGACACAGGCGAAACAGTATTCGCAATGGTCGTGCGTCCAATCTTCTCGGTACTTGTCCCATCGCTTCCAGACGAAGGGGATGCCGACCCATCCCTTTGCGTTCTCTTGCCACCATTCTGGCAGTTTCTCGAGATTCCTGATATCGCCCTTCCAATTCACTTCGCTCCTCTATCAATGCAACGAACATCTTCTGAATCTCCGAGAGACCAGTTCCTTTCAAAAAGTGTCGCACTTAAAACTGGGTCAGGCTCAGAACGTTTCCATCGGGATCTTTGAACCAGGCGATTTGAGCGCCGGTGGGGGCGGTCCAGATGGCGAGCGGGTGTTTGTCGTTCATGCCCGGATAGCGGAGAAACTCCACTCCGCGCAGGCTTAGGGATCGCACCGACTCCTCAATTGACGCGACCTGCCAGCCAAGGACCGTGAAGGGCTGTGGCTCGAACGCTTGCACGAGCGTGAGGCGGAGCATGGTTCCTGCCGCGTCGAACACAATTGCAAATGGGCTCTCTTCGATAATTTGCAGGCCGAGTGTTTGCTCGAAGAAAACTCCAGACCGCCCGAGATCGAGCGAAGGCAGGAAGCCAACGAGCTTGCTTTCTGAGAGTGCGGCTGGAAGTGTCATCGGGCGCTCCAGAGAATTGAGCTGAATGCAAGCGCCATTGTGCGCTCTAACGACTCATCAAGTCGACGAACATTTTTTGGAACTTCGGCAGGTCGAGATTGAGCTGCAGGTGAACGAGGCGCACACCGGTTGCCGGTTTGAGATTTTCAGTCCAGGTGAGTGTATCGCCGTAATTTGGGCCGTGGTTAATGTTTACGTCCATGTAGAGCGGCTTTTCGCGCGTGATGATGGAGGGATCAAGCAAGGAACAGGCGGCAATCTCGTCCCACATGTAATAGCGTTCCTGGCTCCATGCGGCAATGTAACGTGCGGTTGGCGATTTGGACTTTGAGATGGCGTCAAGCATGGCTTGCGTGAAGGGCGCCTTAATGGAAACGTCGACTGTTGTGATGTCAACGCGGGGCCAGGCGGCACGCAAGACAATGTGGGCAGCTTCAGGATCAAACCAGAAATTGAATTCGTGCCGGGGGTTGGTGGCGAACTCGGGATCTTCTGTCTGTGGATTGAGGCTCCCACCCATGAGGACGATGCCTTTGGTGAGCGCGGCGAAATCCGGATCAATGGAAACTGCAAGCGCGATGTTGGTGAGCGGGCCGCCGGCGAAGATGGTGACCTGATGGGGATGCGCGTGTACCTGGCGAATGAGGAAGTGCGCGGCATCCTCATCGATGGGCTTGAGTTTTGGCTGGCCTTCCGGGAGAGGAGGGACCTCGAAGGGGCCGTGTTCCTTCGAAATGGTGCCCATGCTGGTCATGTGTCCCCAGGCGCCATACCAAACCTGTTTGCCGATGAGCGGTTCTTCGAGTTCTGTTTCGCGCTGCGTGCGGACAAGCGGAAATGCCGCGCCATTGGCAACAGGAATGTCGCTGTGGCCGGTGAACTCAAGCATGCGCAGGGTATGCGCGGTTTCATCGTCGCGCCAGGCGTTGCCTGTAACCATGGTGATGCCGAGTACCTGCACATCTGGCGACTGCAGAAGTACCAGCATGGCCATCTGGTTGGAGCCGCCGGGGCCTGAGCCGTCCTGATCAATAAGAACGAGGCGCTTTTGCGCTATGCACGCAGGAACGGCGAGCACGAGAAAGAGCAGCAGCGATGAGAGCTTCATGCAGGGTATTGTGGCATACCCATTTCAACGGCTAACGGCGCCGACGATCGCGGCCACCACCGCCACCACCTCCACCGAATCCGCGAGGACGTACGGGGGCAGCAACGGGGAGATTGGTTTTGCCTTCAGGGAAGACGGCGAGGAAGCGGCCGGGGCCTTCACCCTGGCTCGAGGTTTCAACACCTTCAATGTCTTTAAAGGACATATGCAGCAGGCGGCGTTCGCGGCTGTTCATGGGCGGGAACGCGTAGGGAACGCCGGTACGGATCACCTTTTCAGCAGCAGTTTCGGCAGCCATACGGAGTTCCTGTGCACGAAGAGCCTTGAAGTTACCGGAGTCAAAACTAATGAGATCGTGCTCGCGCGAGTCCAGCCCGAGCATCTGGGCAGCGACGGTTTCAAGGGCACGCAGCAGTTCCCCATTGTGCGCCGTGAGCATGGGTGCATCGGGGCCGCCGAGCTCGACGTAAATTTCGCGTGCTTCGAGGCCTTCGGGATCGCGCGCACCATCGCCAGCGGTGATGCGGTACTTGAGGCGCATGCCACCGAGCTTGTTGAGGGAGGCAAGAAATCCATTTATCTTTTGCGCGGCGGACTGCAGGTCATCAATCGGCATAACTCGGTTAGTATCGCAGAACGGGCCGCGCCGTGGGAAAGGGATGAAAAGAAACCTTCTGGCTCATGAATGAGTTAACAGGCAATGGGAAGATAGAGTTATGACGATGGAATCGACTTACAAATTGAGCGCCGAGGAGGCGCGCGTGCTTGGATCGCTACTGGAAAAGGAAGTGACCACGCCGGACTATTACCCGCTCTCTTTAAATGCGCTGATGAATGCATGCAACCAGCGTTCGAATCGCGAACCAGTGATGGACATGGATGAAGAGGCAGTGCGCCAGGCACTGCATGGGCTGGAAGAAGATGGGCTGGCCGGAGCGGCGCGCGGTGCGGATGGACGGGTGGCGAAGTTTGAACATCGGCTGGGCGAAGCCTTCAATTTGAACCGAGCCGAAACGGCTTTGCTCTGCGTGCTGCTGCTGCGTGGCCCGCAGACTCCGGGTGAGCTACGCGGGCGATGCGAACGCATGTACGCATTTGGTGAGATTGGCGACGTGCTGAGCGGGCTGCAAAAGCTGATGGAGCGGGAACCTGCGTTGGCTGTGATTTTGCCGCGGCAGCCGGGGACAAAGGAATCGCGCTATGCGCATCTGCTGTCAGGGCCTGTGGAAGCGGTTACGGCTGCGAATGCGGCGCCTGCTGCGGGAAACGCGAACGGGGCGCAGGAGGAACGGATTGCGCAGCTCGAAGCCACATTGACTGCCTTACGGCAGGAAGTGGATGAGCTGCGCTCGCGTCTCGATTCGTTGTTGAATTGAACTAGACGAGCTCGTAGCCAGCGAACCAGTAGCCGATTTCGAAGGCGGCCGTGTCTTCGGCGTCAGAACCGTGGATGGCGTTTTCCTGGATGGAACCGGCGAACTTCTTGCGGATGGTTCCCTCTTCTGCATTGGCGGGGTTGGTAGCACCCATCAATTTGCGCAGATCTGCGATGGCATTTTCCTTCTCGAGGACCATCAACACAAGTGGCCCTGAAGACATGAAATCGCAAAGGTCGCTGAAGAATGGCCTTTCGGAGTGCACGTGGTAAAAGCCCTGTGCCTGAGGCTTCGAGATGGAAGCCTTCTTGAGGGAAACAATCTTAAATCCTGCCTTGTCAATTTCAGCCAAGATGGCGCCGGTGTAGCCCTTGCGAACCGCGTCTGGCTTGATGATGCTGAACGTACGCTGCGTCACTTCAGTTGCTCCTGTCGGGGACTTTATCCCCAAAATCCATTGTAATTGCCTGCAAATGCTAGGTGAACATTGGTTCTGGTAAAGTGACGGCATGCTTCGCCTTCATCCCGTTTTTTGCCTTGCTCTGACGGCTGTTGCCGTTTTGCCCGTGCTTCCAGCACTTGGTCAAGAGTCTTCGACTCCTCAACATGAGCTGCGGGTTTTCGATCCTTCTCTGATCGACAAATCTGTGGACCCTTGCGAGAACTTCTACCAGTACAGCTGCGGCAACTGGTTCAAGAAGAATCCGTTGCCTGTGGATCAAATTTCTTACGGTCGATTCACGGAGCTGTACGAATTGAATCGCATGCACCTACGTGCTTTGCTTGAACAATCATCGGCGCCGTCAGCCTCTCGCACGCCAAACGAGCAGAAGATAGGCGATGACTACGCGACGTGCATGGATACCGATGCGATTAACAAGGCAGGCATTGCGCCGCTAAAGCCGGAACTCGATCGCATTGACGCATTGCACTCGAAGGCAGAACTGCCGGCATTGCTGGGGCATCTGCATGCGATTGGAGTGGGGGCGTTCTTCCGGATGAATTCGGACCAGGACTATTCCAATGCGAAGGCGGTCATTCTTTCGTATAGCGCCGGGGGATTGGGTTTGCGCGACCGCGACTACTACACTCGTACGGATCCGAAATCTGTGGAGCAGCGGCGGCAGTATGTGGAGCACGTAAGCAAGATGCTTCAGCTTATTGGTGAGCCAGAGGAACAAGCCAAGAAGGACGCTGATATGGTGATGGAGGTTGAGACGAAACTGGCGTTGGCTTCACTGACGCGGGTGGAACGGCGTGAGCCGAAGAATCTCGACCATCCGACCGACGTGGCGGCATTCAGCAAGGAGATGACAAATTTCTCGATTGCGAAGTATGCGGCCGCTACCGGTGCGCCTGACTCCGGAAAGATGAATGACGAACAGCCGAAGTTCTTTACCGAGTTCAATACGCTGGTGGCCAATACGCCGTTGGAACAGATCAAGACGTACCTGCGCTGGTGGCTTGTGCATTCACTTGCGGGAACAAGTACACCGGAGGCTCTGGACCACGAGCAGTGGAACTTTTACGCACACATTTTGAACGGAGCGCAGAAGGAGCAGGAGCGCTGGAAGCGCTGCACCAGCCTTGTGGACTACGAAATGGGTGAGGCGCTGGGACAGGTGTACGTCGCAAAGTACTTTTCGCCGGAAGCCAAGAAGCATGCGGTGAGCATGGTGACAGCGATTGAACAGGCGATGGACAAAGACATCGACAACCTGGATTGGATGAGCCCGGAGACGAAGGCTCGTGCGAAAGACAAACTGCACGCGGTGATGAACAAGGTGGGCTATCCGGACAAGTGGCGTGACTACTCCAAACTGAAGATTGTTCGTGGCGATGCGCTTGGCAACGAACTCCGCGTGCGCGAGTTCAATCACGCGCGCGATCTGGCAAAGATTGGAAAGCCGGTGGACCGGGGTGAGTGGTTCATGTCTCCGCCGACGGTGAATGCGTATTACGATCCGCAGCAGAATAATGTGAACTTCCCTGCCGGATACTTTCAGCCGCCGTTCTTCAGCGACAAGGAAGATGATGCGGCCAACTACGGCGACATGGGCTCGACCATTGGGCATGAGCTGACACACGGCTTCGACGATGAGGGACGGCAGTTCGACAAGGATGGCAACCTGAAGGACTGGTGGACTCCAGCCGACGAGAAGAAGTTCAACGAGAAGGCGCAGTGCATGGTGGACCAGTACAACGCGATTGAGGCTGT
>JAGWSG010000153.1 GCA_028876335.1 Acidobacteriota bacterium | reverse complement strand
GGTGACGATCAGGTATTTAAATCGGTTGATGCAGTGATACCGCAGGCGGGGGCGTCCGCGTCCAACTGATAAAGGACGCACCTCAGGGAGAACAGAATGAAAGTCCAAGTGAACAGTGATAAGACCATTGCCATGAGCGCCAGGTTCACACAGTTTGTGGAGAAAGATGTGAACCACATCCTGCGACGGTTTGCGGCCCGGCTTACGCGGGTGGAAGTACATCTGAGCGATATCGACAATGTGAAGAAAGGACAGGCGGACAAGCGTTGCCTGCTGGAAGCGCGTCCCGCGGGCGCGCGGCCACGTACGGCAAGTGCCGTGGCCACGAAGGTGGATTTGGCGGTGACAGCGGCCGCGGAGAAGATGCAGAGTGTATTGGGCACATACTTTGGCCGCTTGGACGGGTATGCAGCCTCAGCCGTGTCAACGCCTGTGCCTGTTGCGAAAAAGCGGCGGCCCAAAAGGGTGGTTGCAAAGAAGACCGCGAGTGTGGAGACTGAGGCGCGGTCGAGGAAGCGGGCAGCGGCAAAAGAGGCTGCCAAAGCAGAGCTGCTTGTGGAACACTTTACGGAGCCGGCGGTTGAGCCCGCAAATCATGATGTGCATAGCCGGGCCAAGAAGAGGATCTACCAGGCGCGTCGAAGGCCGTGGCCCACGCGCTAAGTGCGGCGGTGCAAGGCATCGAGTACGCCTTGAGCGCAGTGATTCACAAACGATTTCCACGAAGTTACATCCGCGGCTGAAATTGAGGGCGTGCCTGTGGCGGATGGCAAGCTCTGTACACTTGCCACAGGTGCGCCAAAAGTTACGTTCCAATGGCTGAGCAGTACTGAAGAGATGTTTTGGAATCGGGTGTCATGAACCCGACCTGTTGCCGATGGAGTACCTGCCTTGCGTTATCTTGCGGTAGCGACCGATTTCGACGGGACTGTTTTTACGGACGGTCAAATGCCGACCGCCGTAAGCGATGCGATTGCCAGGCTTCGCGAGTCGGGCCGCCGTACAATACTGGTTACCGGCAGGCGTTTGGACGACCTGCTCGAAGCCTGTCCGCGCGTCGACCTTTTCGACTACATTATTGCGGAAAATGGCGCTCTAGCTTTTGAGCCGAGTTCGCGAACAGAAACAACTTTATGCAAGGCGCCGCCGGCACGGTTTGTGAAACGGCTTTCCGAACTTGGAGTTGCCCCACTTGAAGTGGGGAAAGTGATCCTTTCTACCTTGCTGCCGAACCATCTCACGGTTTTGCAGGCAATTCAGGAAACAGGGCTGGAACTGCTTGTCATCTTCAACAAGTCAGCGGTGATGATTCTTCCTTCAGGTGTTAACAAAGCGACGGGTCTGGACTATGCGTTGAGGAAGCTGGGGCTTTCGTTTCATGAAACTGTAGGTATAGGGGACGCGGAAAACGATCAGTCGTTTCTCCAATCCTGCGAGTGCTCCTTTGCTGTTGCCAATGCGACGCAATCGGTCAAGGATCTCGCCTCCTTTGTGACGAAACGATCCGCAGGCGAGGGAGTAGCAGAGGTTATCGATGAACTGATTGCAGACGATCTGGCAAGGATTGGCCCTGAACTTCAGCAGCACTTTATTGAACTGGGCGTTGGACTTGATGGATCGCCTGTCATGCTTTCACCTTACGGCACGAATATTCTCATCATCGGTCCGTCGGCAAGCGGTAAATCAACAGTGACGGCGGGTATTGTAGAGCGGCTTATCAGTCAGAAATACCAGGTGTGCCTTGTTGATCCCGAAGGAGACCACACCGTACTTCAGGAGGTGATGACTCTTGGAGATCAGAATCATCCGTTTGGCCTCCACGAGGCAATCGCCATTCTGGAAGATCCAAAAGTCAATCTGAATCTGAATCTTCTTGGAATTCCGCTTGCAGACCGACCGAAGTATTTTGGACAGCTTTTCGGTCACCTGCAAACACTCAGATTAAGGACGAGCAGACCGCACTGGATTGTTCTGGACGAAGCACATCATTTGTTACCGCATGGGTGGGGACCTTTTGCGACGGTGCTGCCTCAGAGGATCGGCGAACTCATCCTGGTTACCGTTCATCCGGATCATCTGGATGCAGCCATCTTAAGTCAAATGGATGTCGTCATCACGGTGGGGCCAGACCCGGAAGATACTCTGTGTAAATTCTGCGAGGCGGTATCTCATCCGATGGTTTGGCCTGAAGGGCTTCAATACAGTCCCGAAAACGCGGTTGTCTGGTTTGTCCGCAGTGGTGAGGCGCCCTATTCGATGAGGATTTTGCTGCCCACGGCCGATCGTGCTCGGCACAGACGCAAGTATGCCGAAGGGAATATGCAGTACCACAGCTTCTATTTTCGAGGGCCGTATAACCAGGTGAACCTGAAAGCACAGAACCTGACGATCTTTGTTCAGCTTGCCAAAGGAGTAGACGATGAAACCTGGATGTTTCACCTTCGTCGCGGGGACTATTCAAAGTGGTTCCGCGAGGCGGTGAAAGACCGCTACCTTGCCGACCAGGCGGAGCGGATTGAACAGCGCGAAAATCTTCCATCATGGGAGACCCGGCAACTGATCTGCGGCTTAATTGATGCACGCTACACTTTGCCAGAATAGCCGCTGAAAGGCTTTCGCGATTCGCGCCTGTTTTTCGATCATCACTCACGACGATTTTTGATCGGATTGGAATGAATCCTTTCCGCCAGACAGATGCACATCCAGCTTGGAACCGGGCACAACCTCGAATGTGGCTGATGCCAGACGAATCTGATTGCCGGACTTGTCGATCTCCTCGAGGATGCGGGTGAAGAGGTGGTCCTTCATCCAGCGGCGCTTGCGGTAATCCACCACATAGCGGACGGTGAATTCGATCCAGTTGTCAGTGGCGCGCAGGGTGATCATTGGCTCCACGTTGGCGTCTTCAATGCGGTACTCATGCACCATCTTCTTCCATGAATCTCGCACCTGGTTGGCGTAATCCACGAGCACTTCTTCCACCAGGCCGCGCAGCATGGTGCGCGCGAGTTTCCAGTCAGAGCCGTAGCGGACCGGGAGCGTGATTTCATCCCATAAGAAAGGGAAGTCTCCGGAGTAGTTGTAGACGGGCTCTTTGAAGACGTGGCTGTTGGTGACGCGGACGATGCGGCCCGAGTAAAGATCGCCGTTGACCCACTCGCCCACTTCCATCAGCGTGGTGCGCAGGATGGTGATGTCAATCACGTCGCCCTTGATGCCGGCCAGTTCGATACGGTCGCCCGGCGCGTAGAACTTGCCCACGGAAATGGCTATCCATCCGGCGACACTGGCGATGACTTCCTGCAGCGCGAAGGCTACGCCGGCACCGGCCACACCGAAGGCCACCGTGAGACCGCGCAGCTTGTCCTGAAAGACGATGGTGATTGCAAAGAGCGCGACGATATAGCCGAGCAGGTTGATGAATTTGCGCGTCCGGTAGCGCATGTCCGTTGCGGAGATAAGCCGGCTGACGTACCGCTGCAGAAGGTGCGAGAGTGTGAGCACGACGATGACAGCGAGCGCCGCGGAGACGATTTTCCCAACGGTGGGATCGAAGAGCAGATTGCGCACAGTTTCGTTCATAAAGCCTCAGAAGGTCAGCGTGGTTTGCGCTTCGTTCACGCCGCGGAACACCGGCGTGAAATTCGATTGCGGTTTGGCCGCGGTCACTGTGCGCTGCGCTGGGACAGAGACCGCAGAAGGACGAGTCTACACCCTTGCGTGGGACGGATGCTTTGTGAAGGGCTTGGTGGCGAATGCATTGTTTCGTGCGACAGCATCTCCGGGTGTTTACCTTCAGGCCGCAATGAGACAGGCTGTTGGTCTGCCACCAAATAAGGAGACGCGCCGTGCGCAACACGATCACCATCTACAAGCCCAACGGGGAAGTGCTCAAGACGATACAGGAAGCGCAGACCTGAATGCTCAACGAGAGCGGTATCCTCGTGGTGAACGCCGCTGCAATGGCAAGAAAATAACGTCGCTCTATGATCGGCTCCTTTGGTGCATTCATCATCGGCTATACAGGTGGTCGCATAGTGAAGAGTTGAACTTTCACGTTAGAGACAATCAGCCTGCCTTTTCGCTCAGCTCTGCCCAGCGCGCATAGAGTGCGTCGTTCTCCTGCTGAGCCTTTTCGAGATCTGCAAGTGTTGCCTGCAGTACGGCTGCGTCGGTCGCAACTTCCGGGCTTTCCAGTCTGACCTTCAGTGCGGCAAGGGCTTCATCGGAAGCTGCAACTTTTTCTTCAATGGCAGCGAACTCACGCGCTTCAAGATACGAAAGCTTCTTTTTTGCCGGGGCTGCGGAAGCGGCTTCTGTGCTCTTGGCCGGGGGTTCTTTTTCGACGCCTGCTTCTGCGTTCTGGCCTTCTTCGACCCAGTTTTCCCACTGCGCGAAATCTGCGAAGACGCCAATGCGGCCGTTACCGTCGAGGCCGACGACGGTTGTGGCCACGCGATTGAGGAGATAGCGGTCATGCGTGACGAGGACAAGCGCGCCGGGGAACTCGAGGAGATTTTCTTCGAGAATGTCGAGCGTGGCGAGATCAAGATCGTTGGTGGGTTCGTCGAGCAGAAGCACGTCTGCCGGTTGAAGCATGAGCCGCGCGATGAGAACGCGGGCGCGCTCACCGCCGCTCAGGTTGCGCACGGGCTGGTTGAGTTGCTCGCCCGTAAAGAGGAAGCGCGCGGCCCAACTTGCAACATGCACCATGCGACCGAGGTGCATCACGCTGTCACCTTCCGGCGCGAGTGCGCGGCGCAGGGTGACGTTCTCGTCGAGTTCGCGCATCTGGCTGAGGTAGACGAGACGTAAGGCATCGGCACGTTTGATTGTGCCGGACGTGGGTTGCATTTCTCCGCGCAGCAGTTTGAGGAGAGTGGTTTTTCCGCTGCCGTTGGGGCCGACGAGCCCGACTTTAGTGCCCGCAGTGAGTGCGAATGTGAGTCCGGTGAACAGTGTTTTGCCGCCGAAGGTGCAGGACACATTGTCGAACTCGACGAGTCGCTTGGTTTTGCGCTCGCTTGCGGCAAAGTCAATGCCAGCCGTGTTGGTGACGGCGCGGGATTGCATTTCAGCGAGCTGGTCGATCATTTGATTTGCCGTGTCGATGCGCGCTTTGGATTTTGTCGTGCGCGCCTTTGGGCCACGGCGCAGCCACTCGATCTCTGTGCAGACCTGATTGCGCAAACTTTCCTGCTGCTTTGCCTGCGACTCGAGATAGGCCTGACGCTCTTCAAGAAATTTGCTGAACGAGCCTTTCACGCGGAGCAGGCCTTCGGCGTAAACGCGGCTCAGTTCGATGACTTCGCTTGAAGTGGCCTCAAGAAAATAGCGGTCGTGGCTGACGGAAACCACGGCAAAGCTTGCAGCGGTCAGCAGTCCTTCCAGCCATTCAATGCCCGCCACGTCCATGTGGTTCGTCGGCTCGTCCAGCAGGACAACATCGGGTTCCGAGGCCATAGCCTCAAGAATTGCCAGGCGCTTGCGCCAACCGCCGGAAAGGGAACTGGCGTCGACGGAGAGATCCGCAAAGCCAGCGCGCCCGGCGAGTTCGCGCATTCGGCCTTCGCGTTCGGTTTCGCTTCCGTGTGCCGCGCTCAGTGCGGACTCAAGCACGCTGCGCACGGTCTGCCCTTTCTCATAGCGCGACTCCTGCGGCACATAAGCGGCGCGGGCACGCTTGCGCACTGCAACTTCGCCGGCATCGGGATCGAGCTGGCCCGCGAGCACAGCGAGCAGTGTGGATTTGCCGGCTCCGTTGGGGCCGATTAATCCGATGCGGGCACCGTCGTCCACGGTGAGCGAAATGTTTTCGAACAGCGGCGTTGCGCCGAATTGTTTCGTAATCGATTGCGCGTTGAGGATAGGAGGCATCCTTACCAGCTTACCCGCCATTGCATGGAGCAGACGCTCGCTAATCGCTCGCAGAAGAGATGCGGTTATGCAGAGCACCATTGCATGGAGCAGATGCTCGCTAATCGCTCGCAGAAGAGATGTGGTTATGCAGCGGATCGAATGCCAACGGTGCGTGTGGTAGCGTTTCCACGTGGGCAATTCTTTGGGAGAAGGCATGCGTAAACCTGGTTGGGGCAATCGGTGGATGATCGGATCGGCTGGAATTCTGGTGCTGCTGGCAATGGGC
>JAGWSG010000152.1 GCA_028876335.1 Acidobacteriota bacterium | reverse complement strand
TGGGGGCGAAATGTAAGTAGTCCCCACAAAAGTCCCCACAGCGGCATTTCTGCTCTTATTGGTGATTCGATCTAAGTTGTTGAGGAAATTGGAGGCGCGGGCCGGGATCGAACCGGCGCATAAAGGTTTTGCAGACCTCTCCCTTACCACTTGGGTACCGCGCCTTGGCAGGGCAGCCTGAGATCGTTCATGGGTTGCACCAAACCGCCGTAGCCAACCCGGCGGTCGCCGGAGGGCGGATTGGAGCGGGAGACGAGATTTGAACTCGCGACCCTCGCCTTGGCAAGGCGATGCTCTACCACTGAGCTACTCCCGCATGCTGCAAGCCTGAGTATACCGGGCGGCTTACATCCGGTCAAACTACCACAGGGGTACTTCCGGGGGAGGTATGAGGTGCCCCGGATCCCTTTCCTTTTTCCTCCCGGACGATCTCTCCATCCCGCATATACAGGATGCGTCCGGCAATCGCTGCCGCCTCAGGATTGTGCGTAATCATCAGCGTTGTCTGGCCCAATTCCTGGTTCGAACGCTGCAGCATATGCAGCACCGCATCCGAGTTCTTCGTGTCCAGATTGCCCGTCGGCTCATCCGCCAGCACAATCGCCGGGCGCGTAATCAGCGCGCGCGCTATGGCCACCCGCTGCTGCTCTCCGCCGCTCAGTTCCGACGGCCGGTGCTTCAGCCTGCCACCGATGGAAAGCAGGTCGCTCAAGTGATCCAGATACGCCCGGTCCATAGGCTCCTTGCGGCCGCTGATCTCGTAGGCAATTTCAATATTGGCCATCGCGGTAAGGGTCGGCAGCAAATTGAACTTCTGGAAGACAAACCCAATCCGGTGCCTGCGCAACTTCGTCCGCTCAGCGTCGCTCAGGTGCGCAAAATCAATCCCGTCAATCAGCACGCGTCCGCTGGATGCTCTCGTCAGTCCGCCCAGCATGTAAAACAGCGTCGACTTACCCGACCCCGACGGCCCCACAATCGCAACAAACTCGCCTGCATCCACCTCAAAGCTGATGCCGCGCACCGCAGGCACCTCCAGCTTGCCAGAGGAGTACACCTTGGTCAGTTTGTCGGCAAGAATAATGGGCTTCTTCGAGTCAGGCTGCACAGCCTTCATTGTAAATGGGCAAGCCCTTCCTGTTGCGAACAGGCGCTTTATGGCAGTGCACGCAGCTTCGTATTAAACAAATACGGATCGTCGACCTTGGTCCAGTCTCCCGGCTTCCCGGCCGCAATGGGAAACAGCCGCGCTGACAAAGGCTTCTGCCACTTGTAAGCCAGAGTCGCCACATCCGCAAATATCCACTTCAATTGCTCCAAGCTCACGTCGCCCGGCAGCGGAACCGTATCCAGCCCCGTACCGCATACCGAGGAATATGCCAGAAGCGAGTCAATCGTGTACGTTCCCTCCGCCCATCGTTGCGCCAGCAGCTTGTCTTCCATGACCGGAACCATCAGCCCTGCGTAGCCCGTCTGCTTCACCGGCACAGCCTTCACTGCCGTTGTAATAATGCGCGCCGCCGTCATCGTTCCACTTGAGCCGAACTTTGCTCCCGTAAATGCCTCCATCGCCGCCCCAATCGACACGTCGCCCATCGGCGCCGGCGTCGGGTCCAGCCCCGCATAGCTCCAGCCCGTCTCTTTTGCAACCTCATTGCCAATCTTGTCAGCCACACGCGCATGCACCGTCAGAGCGGCCGTAAGGTCCCTTATCGCGGCATTCGCGTTGCCACTGTCCCTTGCAAACACTTCCTGCACCAGGTTTGCACCCTCATACCCAATCGCAAAGGCCTTCCCCGCTCCCAGGTGATACGACCCCGGGAAGAACGGCCCCAGTGGCTTCAGCATCGCCGTTGCTGTAAAGTTGGAATTCCCCTGACTATGCTGGCTGTGCGCGGCCACATACTTCACCAGCTCCGCGGTGCGCTCAATCGTCTTCCAGTGGATGCCGTCATCGTCCGCAATAATCGCGCTGCCCTCGATAGTCGGCAGCGTTGAAAGCGCCCGCTCCATCAAGTGCATGGCCGCCTCGCTGTCGCTGTCATGCAGCATTGCCGGCCCCACGTTCGGAACAAACTTGTCCTTCACCGACAACGCATCCAGCTCCCCGAGATACTTGAGAGCCTGCCACTCGTCCATCCCCGCGGTCAGCTCTGCAACAGGCTGCGTCGTAATCCTGATCGTCTGCACCTCGTAGCCGGCGGCCTCAAACTTCTTCTCCACGCGATGCAAAACCGCCACAGCAGCGGCAATCTGCTCCTCAAAGTGCGCATGGTCCAGTCGCACAAACGCAGTAATCGCCCGCACCCTGGGCTTGCTTGAGGCTCCCTGCGCCACAGCGGGAAGAACGACTAACGGAAGAATGAGCGCAAGCGCGACAGCCCGGAAGCGAAATCTCATCGGAATCTCCAGAAGTTTGTGGAAGGCGTCCGCAGTGTAGCAGAGCGCAATTCCCTCTCCGCCACTCAACCCAGCGCACGTATCCCACCTGCAATCGGTCTATTTTGGCCGGGGCAATGCCGCGATGCTCTAAAATAATTGAGTAACAATCCCAGCAAATCTGGCACGTTTCAAAACCACCAAAATGAACACAACACTCTCCACATCTCTCGAGTCCGCTGCGAAGCACGCAGGCCTTTCCATCCTCTCCACCACCAGTGCCAAAGACTTCAACGGCGACCCAACCGTGGTCTTTGAACTTGCCCTGCCCGGCGACTCCGCCCGCACGCTCAAGCTTGAGCTCAGCGAAGCCTTCGAGTTCGACAAGCCGCACCTGCTGCCTGAAATGGAATCCCACCTCGCCGCTGCGGCCAAGCGCCTGCGCAATCCGCGCCCCGAGTGCTACGTCACGCTCGCCGGTCTGCCCATCGCGCTCGGCAAGTTCCAGTGGCCCTTCCACCGCTCCACCTCCGGCGCAGACACCTACATCGTCCACGGCGAAATGCAGCTCGCCGACGGAGGCACTCACGGATTGCATGCAAAGGTCGCTGGCAGCGTCACCGTCACCTTCGCTGAAATTGTGCCAGCCATGGAACAGCCGTACGCGGAAGACTTCGTCTACAACGCCATCCGCAAGACGGTCGATCTCGGCCAGCTTGAATTCCTCAAGTCCGGCAACCGCCAGCCCGTCCCCGTCACCACGCGCTTCTACAGCCGCTGGCAAAAGAAGTTCGTCTTCACTGAGACCAATGACAACGAACGCCTGGCTTATCTCTTCTGCAAGGTCTTCTGGCTCTCCGGCATCCTCGGTAACAACCAGCCCGTCTGGATTGCCGACCCGCAGGACGCGCAATATCTCAATACCACCGCCGCCGACCTTCTTCGTGTCGCCAGCAGCGAATCCGGCAAGGAGTGGATCAAGCTCGACGGCGAATTCGCTTCGCCCACACCGCAGCTCATGGACCTCAAGCCCAAGTACGAAGCTGCCCGCGACGCCGCGCTGAACTTCACCAAGCCGCAGTTCAATGAAGAGATGCGCTCCGGCCACGCCAATATGTAATTCCTGATGTGGCCGCTAAACTCTTGAGTATGGCGGCCGCAACTCCTTCCCATTACAAGAGAGAAAAATACCGCGGGCGCCTCGCGCCTTCACCCACCGGCCTGCTCCATGCCGGCCATGCGCGCACCTTTCATACCGCCTGGCAACGCGCCCGCAATGCACGCGGTGCGCTCGTCATGCGCATGGAAGACCTCGATCCCGACCGCAGCCGGGCGGAATACGCAGAAGCTGCACTCGACGATCTCCACTGGCTCGGTCTTGACTGGGACGAAGGCCCTGACATCGGCGGACCTTTCGCTCCCTACGCGCAAAGCCAGCGCTACGCAATCTATCGTGCTGCCATGGAGCAACTCGTCGCCGGCGGATTCGTCTACCCCTGCCGGTGCTCCCGCAAAGATCTGGCCGCAGCCATCAGCGCTCCGCATGAAGACGCAAACCAGGACCCCGACGACGAACCGGTGTATCCAGGAACTTGCCGCCCTGCATTGCACGCAACAGACTCATGGGCGAGTACCTGGGCTGATCAAGCAACCACCGCCAACTGGCGCTTCCGCGTGCCTGACGGCGAGGCCATCGAGTTCACCGACAGCAATCTCGGCCCGCAACGCTACATTGCCGGCGTCGACTTCGGTGACTTTGTTGTCTGGCGACGCGATGACGTGCCGAGTTATCAATTAGCCTGCGTAGCCGACGACGCAGCCATGCACATCACTGAAGTTGTCCGTGGCGCCGACCTGCTCAAATCCACTGCCCGCCAGATTCTGCTTAATCGTGCGCTCGGGCATTACAATCCCGCCTGGTTCCATTGCGCTTTAATGACCGACGAGTCAGGCAAGCGCCTCGCTAAGCGCAATGACGCACTCAGTCTGCGCACCCTGCGCGAACGCGGCTTCACGCCTGCACAGGTGCTGCAGGCCAATCATGCCCTTCAATAAAGATCGTGTCCGTCTACTAGTCCGCTTCCGGCTTCTCCCCGCCCCACGTCCAGCTACGAATCTTCCACGTGCCATCCTGCTTCACCATCACCACCGTCATCTGCGCGTCCTCGTGCATGAGCTTGCCATTCAGTTTGTAGGTATATCCGGTCGGCATCACAAGGTAGGCAACGTCGCCGCTCACCTCTTCGCGAAACGGCGCGCCGTAGGTCACCTTCGCGTCCGTCACACCGGTGGCCTTGGCATTCTTGTCAAAATCGGCGACCCAGTCCTGCGCCGCATGCGGACCTGTCCATACGTGCGGTGCAAACTCATCCACAATCACCAGGTCGCCCTTGGCGCAGTTGGCATATGCTGCATCCACATTGCCTGTGTTGAACGCTTCAATGAACTGGATTACCGGCGCGACGATCGGATCACCGGCCGCACGTACGCCTGGGACGCAGACAAGCAGCGCCGCCAGCATGAAGAGGACTTTCTTCTTCATCTGAATCTTCCTTACGTGTGAGATAACTTCTCTGCGAAAAGTTCACCAAGACTGACACTCCTCTACTGCGCCAGTCAATTGAAATCAATCTCCAGCCGCATGCAATGCCGCAGAGAATTACCACCTTCTACGTCACAATGATTCCAGGATCACCGGTGCGCATTGGCCGGAAGAGTCAGGGGTACAAGGTACACACCTCATCCATACCTCCCATAACTTCTTTAGAATCTGATATGGGTAGAGTTATAGCTCCCGCAAGTCATTTGCAATCATACACATAGGTATGGAAGGTAAGGGGGGGGATACCTCAAAAGAGGGCATGAGTCAGGCCATATCCACACTGAGTCGCCCCCGGTTTGGCCATGTTTCTCAGGAAGTTGTCTTTAGTTCTCCGGATTTTCGGTCTGTGAAGCTGCCATCAGCTCGCTCGCCATATTGGCTAGATCGCGCAGCAAGCGACGATCTTCCTCGCTGAATGATCGCGGCTTTCTGTCGATGATGCAGAACGTGCCCATCTTGAACCCGTTCACGCTCAGCGGACAGCCTGCATAAAACCGGATCTTCGGTTCATGCACCACCAGCGGGTTGTCACGGAAACGCGGGTCCTTATGCGCATTTTCGACATAAAGAATCTCGTCGAACGCAATTGCGTGCGCACAGAACGAAATATCGCGCGATGTTTCGCAAACCGAAAGTCCACCGCACGACTTGAACCATTGCCGGTTGGTATCGATGAGGCTGATGCTCGCAATCGGAACATCGAAGGCCCGCATCGCAAGCCGCGTCAGACGGTCAAAGCGGTCATCTGCCGGAGTGTCCAGAATCGCCAGCGCATGCAGCGCCGCAAGCCGCTCGCTTTCGTTGGCAAGAACAGGAGGTAGCTGCATGACATTCTCCTCGCATTCCATCAGGCAGTCGTTGCGCGAATTGCTCATTCAAATTCACTGCCCGGCAGAGACCGTCAGTGTACCGCACGCTTCTGAAAAGTACAGAGTGCCCGATTTCATACAAACAAAAAGGGCACAACCGGAAATCCGGCTGTGCCCAGGTGGAAGCTTTACAGGTTTACTGATGCTTGATGAACTTACCGCTCTGCAATTCGCGCATGGCGGTGTTCAGTTCAGCTTGCGTGTTCATCACAATCGGCCCATACCAGGCCACCGGCTCCTCGATCGGTTTGCCGCTCACCAGCAGGAAACGGATTCCCTCCGGCCCGGCCTGCACAACGATCTCATCGCCGCGGTCGAACAGCACCAGCGAGTGATTTTTTGCGTCGTACTTCGCAGCGGCGTTCGGGTCCACCGCCGACTCCGTCAGCACAGCCTGCGGTTCCGACGCATCTCGAAAAGTACCCGCGCCAGCGAACACATATGCAAACGCGTTCCGGGTAACATCTACCGCAATGCGCCGCTTCTTGTTCGGCGGCACGCTGATGTCGATGTACTGTGGGTCTGCAGCAACGCCTTCCACAGGTCCGCTCTCGCCCCAGAAGGTCCCGCACAAAATGCGCGC
The DNA here is from genome assembly GCA_028876335.1 of Acidobacteriota bacterium. Lineage (GTDB taxonomy): Bacteria > Acidobacteriota > Terriglobia > Terriglobales > Acidobacteriaceae > Telmatobacter. Next base: position 5,990 of record JAGWSG010000152.1, on the reverse strand, counting down.
CTTCGTTCCGTCGTCTTCGGTCACCTCCGGAACATCGGCCGAGGGTATGTCCTGGTAGCGCGGGTCCGTCATCTTCAGGTGCGAGGGCAAGTTCGCCCACAGCTGGAAGCCGTGCATGCGCCCGTGCTCGTCGCCCTTCGGCATCTCCTGGTGCAGAATACCGCTGCCGGCCGTCATCCACTGGATGTCACCTGCAGTCATGCGTCCTTTATTGCCCAGCGAGTCGCCGTGCGCGACTTCGCCCGCAAGCACGTACGTAATCGTTTCAATGCCGCGGTGCGGGTGCCAGGGGAATCCAGCAATGTAGTCCGCCGGATTCTCGTTCCGGAAATCGTCCAGCAGCAAAAACGGGTCGAATTCCTTGGTCTTGCCGAAGCCGAAGGCGCGCTCAAGCTTAACGCCGGCGCCCTCAAGCGTAGGCCGGGTTGAAGTAATCTCCTTCACAGCGCGCAGGGACATGGTGAACCTCCATTGACCCGGGCCGGGCATTTCTCTCAGCCTCGGCTCGGTATTTGATCGTACAACTACTAGATGCGCCAACTTTATATTCGTTGCAACAACTATCTGCTCGCGCACCATAACATTCAGAAGAATCAAGGGCTAAGCTGATTCAGCCCAACCCCGCTTCTGGTCGAGTTTGTCAGGCTTTGATGAATTGAATGTCGAGGGTAATCGTGACATCTTCGCCCACCAGAACGCCGCCTGTTTCAAGGGCCGCATTCCACGTAAGGCCAAAGTCCTTGCGGTTGATTTTGGTGGTCGCAGAAAGCCCAATGCGCTCATTCCCCCACGGATCCTTACCCGGTGCGCTCGGCCCCTCGACCGCGAATGTCACGGGCTTCGTCACGCCATGCAAGGTCAAGTCGCCGGTCACTTCATTTTCGCCGGGCTCCACAGCCTTCACACTTGTGGACTTGAAGGTGAATACAGGGAACTTCTCGGCATCAAAAAAGTCGCCGCTCTTCAGGTGTCCATCACGCTGGTCGTCGCCTGTCGCGATAGTGGCAACGGGAATCTCAGCCTCAACTGTAGAATTCGCAGGGTTGCCAGCGTCAAAAATCAGCTTGCCGCTGATTCCGCTGAACTTGCCCTTAACGTTCGAAATCATCATGTGTTTGACCTTGAACTCGGCGGCAGAGTGTGCCGGGTCAATGTTCCAGGTTGAAGTCTGTACTGCGGTGGCGGTGGTCATTGTTTCAATCTCCTTTACACATACAGATGCAGCAGCCTAATTATTCGTTGCAACAAATACTTTTCTCCAAACACACCTCCAATCTAAATCGCGCTTCTAAATGGTGCTGGCCGGGGCACAGGTGCCAAATCTAAGTCCAACAGCTTCTGCAACATTCGTTGCAGATGAACCGTTTCCACCACCTCTACTATTGCGGGAACCAAGGCAAAATTCGGTGAGGTAACAGTCTTTCAATTACCAGCCGCAAGAGGCGATCGCTGTCTCAATGCGAGGCGTCGCAGTTACCGGAAGTGGTGGCAGAACCCTACCAGGATCTCCTGGATTGCGATGATTTAGACAGTGAACTGAACGAAAGCGCGAAGATGTGGACACCCATCGCGGAGTCCAGCCAGGAATCTGATTCCAGTAGATAGGCGAAGCGCAAACCCCTCTGGAAACGGCCGCGTAACGCTCTTTCAAGTTACCTGATTGCATTCTGGCAGATGCCTACAGCGGTATTGAAGTAAATCGAAATATCGCTAAATCTGGCATCACGGTTCGGTGCTAACCAAGATATTTCCAGACTACGATGATTCAGCCAACTCCTTGGAGATAACTCAAAGCGAATCTCGCTATATCGAGTACACGCCGTAGAAAGAATGGACGATGAAAGAGATTGCATTAAAGCTTCTACATTGCATACATAAAATGGCCCGCTGTGAAAGTGGGAACACAACGGTTGAGTATCTGCTTCTGCTGTCTTTAGTGGCTTTTGGAATTACCGCCAGCGCGAAAGGTATGGCAACTGGTGTGGACAATGCCTACACACACCTCGCAAATGGGCTGAGCGTGTCCATGAATAGCGCAGGTGCTGGTACCGGTGCTGGCAATGGCTCCGGGACTGGCGCTGGTAATGGTGCAGGTTCTGGCGCAGGGACTGGCGCAGGGACTGGCGCTGGCACGGGTGCTGGTGCAGGCAACGGCAATGGTGGCAACGGCAATGGCCAGGGCAATGGTGGAAACGGAAACGGAAACGGTGGCAACGGCAATGGCTGGGGCAATGGTGGAAACGGCAGCGGTGGCAACGGCAATGGCCAGGGCAATGGTGGTAGCGGAAACGGAAACGGTGGAAACGGTAGTGGCGGCAGAGGCGGCAGAGGCGGCAGAGGCAACTAAGGCGGCTAAGATCGTCATAGGTAACGAGCAGTGGATGGCAGGCACTCCACAGTTTCTCTGAACGCACAATTTGACTGTCGAAGAACGAAGGCCGGGCACACCTTAGCCCGGCCTTACCGTATTCTTGGGTTGAATCCTATCCGTGTCCGATTTTGCCCAATCCGTAAAACAGCAGGCCGACATCGTCAAGATCATCGAGGGCTATATCCGCCTGCGCAAATCGGGCGCGCAGAACTACTCCGGCCTTTGCCCGTTTCACAAGGAGAAATCGCCCTCCTTCAGTGTCCACGCGGTCAGGCAGTTCTATCACTGCTTCGGTTGCGGAGTCTCAGGCGATGTCTTTTCCTTCGTCGGCAAAATCGAGAATGTCTCCTTCCCAGAAGCTGTCAAAATCGTCGCGCAAAAGTGTGGGATTGCACTTCCCAAACGTGAGTTCTCCTCGCCTGAGGAAGCCGCCGAAGCCCGCCTGCGCGGCCGCCTCCTTGAACTGAATGAGACAGCGACAGTCTGGTTTGAAGAGCAACTGCAAAGTCCCGAAGGCGCGCTCGCTCGCGAGTATTTAGCTAGCCGCGGACTTGATGCAAAGGGAATTAGGGAATTTCGTATCGGCTACGCGCCTGACAGCTTCCATGCTCTTCGCAATCGCCTGAGTGGAATGGCCGACGAACAAACACTGCGCGCGTCTGGACTCTTCTCCTCGAAGGAACAGGGCGACGGCACGCAGGGCCCACTTTACGATCGCTTCCGCAAGCGAATCGTCTTCCCAATCTGCAACGAAGGCGGCCGCGTTATCGCATTTACCGCCCGTACACTTGAAACCGGAGACAAAGCCGGCGCGAAGTACATCAACTCGCCCGAGACACCGCTCTATACAAAGAGCCTCGTTCTCTTCAATCTCGACAAGGCCAAGGCGACCATCCGTCAGGCCGAGTTCGCGCTTCTGGTCGAAGGCCAGATGGACTGCATCAGCGTTTACCTGCGCGGCATCCGCAATGTCATCGCCACCAGCGGCACCGCATTCACAGAGCAACAGGTCGCCATCCTCAAGCGCCACACATCGAATGTCGTCGTAAATTTCGACCCAGACACTGCAGGAGCCAACGCAGCCGAGAAATCCATCGCACTGCTCACGGAAGAAGGATTCGCCATCAAGATCGTTACGCTTGAAGGCGGACTCGATCCCGACCGCTACGTGCGCGAGAAAGGCGTTGAAGCCTATGCCAACGCAATCCGTAGCGCCCGCCGCCAGGCCGACTACTTAATTGAACGCGCGCGCGCGATGTTTCCCGGCGCCAATGCCGAGCAGAAGGTGAAAGCGATGAACTTTCTGCTGCCTCATATCCGGCGAATTCCGGAAAAGCTGGTTCGCGAGCAGTTCGCCGCGGACGCCTCGCAGAAACTCGGCATTGACTCAGCCGTTCTCCGCGAAGAACTCCGCCAGGCAGCCCTCAAGCGCCGTGATCGCGTGGAAGCCCGCACCTCCGAACTCACCGAGCTCGACCGAGTCCTACTCCGCGCTCTTTGCATCACTGACCCGGAATTCGAGGAATCCCGCCGCATTGCCGCCGACGCCATCAGGCGCCAGCCCCAGTGGTTTGAGAGCCTCGCCTGTTTTCCGGCGCTGCACCCCTTGGCCGAGCGCGGCTCTCGCGATCCTATGGAAGTAATCGAGCATGAGACACAGCGCCGGCTCCTTGCAGAAGCTCTGTTGGCTGAGACCGATCCACCTGCCAATGCAACAGTCATTGGCGCCGTCGTCAGCCTCGAGAAACGACAGATAGAAAATGAGTTACGTGATATCCGTGCCCGCATCGCCGAGGCCGAACGCCTTGGCGACCATGGGGAGGTTGCTGTTCTTACCCAACGCAAACTGGAACTGGACCGCACTCTCCGTGGCCTGCACGGAGCCTAAAGCTGCCTTGTCTGGTACCTGCGTGCTCAAGGCAGGGCCCGAGATCACCTTTCCTTGCGCCGTTCTCCCCCTGTTTTGCGTCTAAAGTAGTGCGGTAGTTTGTGCGAAGGCAGACAGCGATACCGAATCTGTTGCATGTGCCGATGAGGGTGGATATGAGCCAAATGGCTGCAATCCGCAAAATCTATGACGGCCAATGCCAGAAATCGTGGTATTCTGTTGATCTCTGTGAGGATGCGCGCCCTTTTGCCCCACATATGAGCTGCGGCTCGCGGGCGACTCAGGCGAGAACTGAAGCGCAGTCATCCTGTTCCGAGAAACGACCCATATTCCGCACCAGAATTGCGGGAGTCCGCAGGTCTGTTTGCGCGCGTTATTTCTCACGCTTTGAGAAATATTTTTCGCGGCCGCATACCAGACTGCGCACCGTTGCGTTATGCGGTGCTCAAAAAATATTTACGCGGGGAGAACAGGAACACCTTGGCCATTGAGAACAAATTCGAACAAGAGATTGACACCCTGATCGATCAGGGCAAAGAGAAGGGCTACCTCACCTATAACGATGTCAACGAGATCATGCCCGATGAGATGAGCACTTCGCCCGACGATCTTGACGACCTGATGACAACCATCAGCGGGCAAGGCATTGACCTGCTCGACGGCCCCAAGTTTGGCGACAAAGACTTCGAGATGGAGGAAGGCGAAGACGTCGAACTTGACCTCACGCCCGGAACGCTCGAGAAAACCAATGACCCGGTCCGCATGTATCTGCGTGAAATGGGTACCGTTCCGCTGCTCACGCGCGAAGGTGAAGTTGAAATTGCCAAGCGCATTGAGCGAGGCCAGATGCGCGTGCTCAAGGCTATTTCGCGTTCGCCCATCGTCATTCGCGAAATCGTTGCTCTCGGTGAAGACCTGAAGCGCGGCGTGCGCAATGTAAAAGAAGTGGTCGTCTTTGACGAAGAAGAACTGACCGAAGATGTGGTGCAGGCGCGCGTCAAGTCCACCGTTGCGCGCATTGACACACTTGTAAAGCATCAGAAAAAGGTCGCGCAGCTTGAAGAAAAACAGGCCGGCTTTAACACCAAGACACGTGCGAAGGAAGTGCGTCACACGCGCTGGCTTATCGCGCGCGAGAAGGTTTACGTTTCGCGCATTGTCCGCGAGCTCAAATACACCGCCATGGAGCGCAAGCGCCTGCTCGACAAGGTCAACAAGACCGTCGACACCATGCGCACGCTCGAGCGCCAGATTCGCTCGCTCGACCAGAAGTACGACGCCTCAAAGAGCGAAGAGCTCAAGAAGGAATACCGCCGCCAGCAGAAGAACTGCCGTGCCGATCTTGAGCAGATTGAGGCCGACGCAGGCGTTTCCATCGCTGAGCTTAAGCGCACGCAGCGCGAAATGATTCAGGGCGATATGGACGCCGAGCAGGCCAAGCGCGAGCTCATCGAAGCCAACCTGCGTCTCGTCGTTTCGATCGCCAAGAAGTACACCAACCGCGGTCTGCAGTTCCTCGACCTGATTCAGGAGGGCAACATCGGCCTGATGAAGGCAGTCGACAAGTTCGAGTACCGCCGCGGATACAAATTCTCGACGTATGCAACATGGTGGATTCGTCAGGCCATTACCCGCGCCATCGCGGACCAGGCTCGCACCATCCGCATCCCTGTGCACCTGATCGAGACCATCAACAAGCTCATCCGCACCTCGCGCCAGTTGGTGCAGGAG
>JAGWSG010000151.1 GCA_028876335.1 Acidobacteriota bacterium | reverse complement strand
TGTTATGACGTTTGCCTCGTTGGAACCGGGGAAGGAGTCGAGAGGCGAAGCAAGCATAGCACGGTAGGGTTTCGAATCTGGATTGGAACGCAACTAGGATGGAACGAAATCGCGCCTAATTCAGATTCATTTGAATCCTAAGGCTAGAATCAGGTGGCTAGTTGGCTTCAAGCTGAAGCATGAGCTCTTCCCACTCGGTAATAAGAAATTCAGGTTAAGCTCGCGCGGTTCCATGCAAATTAATTAGGCGATGAAGTGAGTCAGCGTTAGTCAGGAAACCACTGTTCATGCGCGTATACATCGTCAGCGAAACCCGCAGCAACTAGTAGGTCGCGCCAATCGAGCTTTGCGAGGACTACTGCTTTCTTGAGTTTTGCTATCTCGCCTTCCGAGAGCTTCAGCGCTGCACATCGAATCCGATCGAGTTCTGATGGTGTTGAGTTTGCGCAAAATGGGAGATTGTTCCCGCAATCGCTGGCAAGTAGTTCCGAAGCAAAAGCTCTCTCTTCCGCTTTAAATAGAATCTTTACTCGAAGCTGAACTTCTTCTGAAAGCGCTGTTGGCATTGAACTCCCCTTTGCCTTCCGATTATTGAATCATGCGCCTTCCAATTGAAGCATGAGCTCTTCCCACTCGGAGGTGAGGGAATCGAGTTGCTTGCGCAGGTCCACGGCGAGGTCGGTGAGGCGCTGGGTTTCTTCTGCGGAGACGTAAACGCCGAGTTGCTGTTCAGTGTGAGCGAGTGAGGCTTCAATGCGTGGGACTTCTTCTTCCAGAAAGGCGCAGCGGTCTTCCATTTGTTTCTGCTTGATGGGATTGAGACGGCGCTTCTTTGTGGTGTCGTCTGGGCCGCCTTCAATGACGATGGCGACGCTGGATGTAGAGGAAGAATCTGATTTCGCGTTCCCCCAACCTTGGCTGCGCGAAGGTTGGGACACCCGTTCGTCCGTGCTCGCTTGCTCCGCAGTTCCAGCCGCGAGCTGTTCCTTCTTGCGCACGTAGTCTTCGTAGCCGCCTTCGTAGGCGATCACGGTGCCGTTCTCGACCTCGAGAACACGCGTGGCGAGGCGGTCGATGAAGTAGCGGTCGTGCGAGACGAAGATGACGGTGCCGCTGAAAGCGTCAATGGCGTCAAGGAGAACGTCTTTGGCGCGCATGTCGAGGTGGTTGGTGGGCTCGTCGAGCAGGAGAAAGTTGGAGGGCGAGACGAGAATGCGGGCGAGTGCGAAGCGGTTGCGCTCACCACCGGAGAGCACGCCCAGCTTTTTGAAGACGTCGTCGCCGGAGAAGAGGAAGCATCCGAGGAGTGAGCGTAATTCCGATTCGGGTACTTTGAGTGCAGCGCGACCGATGTCATCGAGCATGCGGGCTTCCGGGTCGAGTACCTTGTACTGATCCTGTGCGAAGTATTCGCTGACGACGTTGTGGCCGAGCTTGACGGTGCCGGATGTTGGCTGTTCGACGCCAGTAAGCAGCTTGATGAGAGTTGATTTGCCGGCGCCGTTGACGCCGACAAGTGCGATGCGGTCACCACGCTCAATGGTGAAACGAACGTTCTCAAGCACGCGTTTTTCACCGTAGCTCTTGGAGAGGCCGTCTGCTTCAACAACAGTGCGGCCCGAGGGCGGAGGTTGAGGGAATTTGAAGTGGATGACTGGCTCTTCTTCAGGAATCTCTATGCGCTCGATCTTCTCGAGTTCCTTGATGCGGCTCTGTACCTGTTTGGCTTTGGTGGCCTGTGCGCGGAAGCGGTTAATGAAAGATTCGAGATGCTCGATCTGATCGCGCTGATTTTTGTAGGCGGCAAGAAGCTGGGCGCGGCGTTCGTCCTTTTGCGAGACGTATTTGGTGTAATTGCCGTGAAAGATGGTAAGGCGCTTGTTCCAGATTTCGACGGTGCGGTCGACGGTGACGTCGAGGAAGTAACGGTCGTGCGAGATGAGAATATAACCGAAGGGATATGTCTTGAGGTAGTTTTCGAGCCAGTTGCGTGCTTCTAGATCGAGGTGATTGGTGGGCTCGTCAAGCAGGAGCAGGTTGGGCCGCGCGAGAAGGAGTTTGGCAAGCGCGATGCGCATCTGCCAGCCGCCTGAGAATTCCTCGGTGCGGCGTGACCAGTCGTCTTTGGTGAAGCCGAGGCCGGTGAGAACGGAGCCGACCTGTGCGTCGAGCGCGTAGCCGTCAAGCGTGGTGAACCGTTCCTGCAGGAGCGAGAAACGCGCAGCGACGGATTCGTATTCGGGGCTTGAGTGATCGAGCTCGGCGAGCTGTGCAGCAAGGCGCTCCATTTCTCCTTCCATGGAGCGGAGGTCGTCGAAAACAGTGAGGCATTCCTCAAAGATGCTGCGGCCGGAGAGGGCGAGGCCCTCCTGTGGCAGGTAGCCGATGCTCATGCCGCGGGTCTGCTCCATCGCACCGTAGTCGAGCGGTTCAAGACCGGCAAGGACTTTCATGAGCGAGGATTTGCCGGTACCGTTGGCGCCGACGAGAGCGGTTTTTTCGTTTGCGCGAATGAGCCAGTCGGCCTCAAGGAAGAGAACGCGAGGTCCGAAGCGCTTACCTGCGCCTTTGAGAGAAAGCATGCACTTCTATTTTCTCAGAGATGTTGCGTTTGGCGGGTGGCTTCGCGTAGACGGGCACAAGTGAGGTGCTCGTTCACGCTCTCTTCAATGGTATGGGTTATCCTCGTTGCTGCCAGAACAAATCGCCAGTACGCGTGACGATAGAGTGGATTGCGCTGAGCGCAATTCCATCTTTCAATTTGCCAGGAGAATCATGCTTCGTAAAATTGCGCTCATTGCTGCTGCTTTTGCTCTTTTGCTCCCGTTCACGGCTCAGGCGGCGAATGCCGGACATCCAGGCGCGCGGAGCGTAATGGATGCTCATAATTGCTACCCTTACGGCGAGTGGTGGGCGGACCGCATCGATCGCGCCCTTTCAGCCGGAACGCCGGTGGCGATTGAGCAGGATCTGGCATGGTACAGGGATGCGAAGACAGGCAAGAGCTGGTCAGTCGTGACACATGGCGCGCCACTCTCTGGCCATGAACCGACTATGGAGCACTACTTTTTCGACAAGGTACGGCCCATCGTTGAGAAGGCGTTGAAGGAAGGCAATCATGGGAACTGGCCGCTGATCACCCTCAATCTGGACTTCAAGGACAATGAGCCAGCGCATATTGAGGCGGTTCGTGCGCTGCTGATGAAGTATCGAGCCTGGATAACGGAGGCGCCGAAGGGGCCGGATCCAAACGTTGAGGAGCCTCTGAAGTTAAAGCCGGTTCTGGTTCTGACGGGAGAGAACGACGAGCAGCAGGCGATTTTCTACGACAAGCTGGCAGTGGGCGAACCGGTTCTGGCGTTTGGGGCGGTCCACACGAAGGATAAGGACCCGCAGGCGGCGCCGGATGTAATCGATACGGAGAAGGCTACGAACTACAGGCGGTGGTGGAACAACTCTTGGATTGTGGTGGAGCACAAGGGACAAGCACATGCCGGTCCGTGGACGAAGGGAAAGGAAATGCGGCTGCGTGCATTAGTCGAACATGCGCACGCGAATGGATTGTGGATCCGGTTCTACACTCTGGATGGATCCGATCTTGCGGCCCTGAGCTGCCATGGATGGTTCAGTGGATACAACTTTGGATCCGAGGCGGCAGCGCGTGAGCGCTGGCAGGCGGCGATCCAAGCGGGAGTGGATTACATCGCAACGGACCAGTACGAGCAACTGGCGCATCAAATCAGGATGGATGCCGGTAAGGAAAACTGAAGCCCTGAGCGAGATCGATTCACTAATCATTAGTGCCTTCAACGTCGAATCGAATTGTCAGATTGCCTTGTTTTATAAACCGCGCTTCTGAAAAGTAAACATAGATAATTGTACTCCAACTTTGGTTTGAGGCTTTCGTTCGTTGAAAGGAATAGGCTGACCTTTCCCCGGATTGGAGCGCACTAAGTGCGCGAAGGCTGGCGCAATTTATTTGCCGAGACTCCTTCAGTATTAAAGAGTCCGGAACGAAGCAAGACCATCGTACCCATCCGCGATTTCTTTATCGGCGGAGACGCGTTTGTGACGATGGCGGGTCCATGCTCTGTGGAGACGGAGACCCAGCTATTTGCTACAGCTAACGCTGTGCGCCGCAAAGGCGCGCGCATTCTGCGCGGTGGTGCCTTTAAACCACGCAGCTCTCCTTATTCTTTTCAGGGCCACGGGCATGAGGGATTGAAAATGCTTTCCCGCGCGCGTGAAGAGACCGGCCTGGCGATCATAACGGAAGTGATTTCAGAGAATGACGTCGAACTGGTGGCGCGATATGCAGATATCCTGCAAATCGGCTCACGGAATATGGAGAACTTCACGCTGCTTGAAAAAGCTGCGCGTTCAGGTAAACCGATACTTCTGAAGCGCGGTATGGTGGCGACGGTCAGCGACCTTTTGCGGTCTGCGGAAGTGGTTCTCAACAACGGAAACCCTCATGTGATGCTTTGTGAGCGGGGAATTCGAACCTTTGAGACAACGACGCGTAACACCTTCGATGTGACTGCGATCGCAGTACTGAAGCAGATCTCGCATTTGCCGGTGATTGCTGATCCTAGTCACGCTGCAGGTTACCGGGAACTGGTTCCAGCACTGGCGCGGATTGGTGTGGCAGCGGGCGCGGATGGATTGATTGTGGAAGTTCATCCCGAACCGGACCGGGCGTGGAGCGACGGAGACCAGTCGCTGAGCTTTACTGAGTTTGACGAGATGATGGATTCACTCGAGCCTTACGTTGCGCTGCAGTCCAGGAAGACAAAGCACACATCGCATGAGCCGAAACTGGAGGCTCTTGTATGACCTTGTTGGCTCGCGCAACTGGCGCGATTGTTGGGGGATTTTTGTTCATTGCTACATGCGGATTTCGAACTGAGGAAGCGAATCTGCAGATCCCCGATTACATTGTCACGGCCGCACCGATTTATGAGGTGCATGCCGCTCTCAAGGGCGGAGAGCGCTTTCCGGAGGGTGCACACCTTCTGCTTGTGCACAACGGAAAGGCAGTGCCTTTAGCGCCGGAGTTCGCTGCCAGTGCAGATGCGGCTGTGAACTTTGATGCAAAGAAAATCCTGTTCTCAGGAAAGAAGACTGTTTCGGACCACTGGCAAATCTGGGAGATGACGCTGGCCGATCATTCTGTGCGGCAGGTAACAAGCGGTAACGAAGATGCGATTCGACCGCTCTATCTTCCGCTGGGACGACTGGTGTATGCGGAACATACCGAGCAAGGCTTCCGAATGATTTCCTCACGAGTGAACGACACCGCGGAAATCAGGGGAATAGACTTGCCCGGAATCCCGTCCGTATTTCCGATTTCATTCGCGGGAGCCAGCGCTATACCGGATGATGTGTTGGCCGACGGGCGAATTCTCTTTGAATCGGAATTTCCGATGGGCAAAGGTTCGATACCGGAGATGTATCTGACGTACGCCGATGGATCAGGAGTTGAGTCGTATCGTTGCGACCATGGTGTGGCCCGTTGGGGTGGACAGCAACTCGCGGACGGCGACGTTGTATTTACGCATGGAACTACGCTGGCTCGGTTCACACCGTCGCTGGCGCATGAAGCGAAGATTGCCGCACCGGCGGTGTTCTACGCGGGCAGCATTCAAGAAATGCCGGCGGGGTCGTGGTTGCTCAGCGCAAAAATGCGCGGGAGTGCGAAGTTTTCAATCGCGCAATGGCAACCCGGGACATCCACACTCAAGGCTGTGTTTGAGCAGCCGCGAGAGAACCTGGTGGAGCCTGTGGCAATTGCTGCGCGGGTGCGTCCCAAGCGGCATCCTTCTGCATTGCATCCCTGGAAGTACGCCAATCTGCTGGCGCTGGATACGCGGCTTTCGCGAGATGGCGCTTTGGGTGGAGTTCCCGCTAGAGTACGGCTTGAAATGGAGAGCCGTGAGGGCCGCGCGATTGTGCTTGGAACAGCGCCTGTGGAGCAGGATGGCTCATTCTTCATTCAAGTGCCGGGCGATGCGCCGATTCGCATGGCGGTTCTGGATGAAAAGGGTGAAGTTCTGCGCCAGGAACGTGGATGGTTCTGGGCGCGCGCGGGCGAGCAACGCATTTGCGTAGGCTGCCACACGGGACCGGAGCGCGCCGCTGAAAATCGCCTACCTGAAGTTCTGCAAAAGACTACCGTGCCTGTGGACCTGACCGGCAGCACAGCGGGACTGAGCTCTGGAGAGGGAAGCCACAGATGAAAAGTTGGTTGATATGTGCGGCGTTGATGGCGTCCTCCACAACCTGGGGACAGATTGCACAACCTGTTAGCAGTGCTCGACAACAAACTAGCGAACATCAACAGTCGACGATTCATTTTGAAGATGCCAGTGACAAGGCGGATGTGGATTTTGTGCACAGCTTCGGTTCTGCGCAATTAGGTTCATTGCTGGAAGGTACGGGTGCAGGTTGTGTTTGGTTTGACTACAACAATGATGGATTTCCTGACCTGTACGTGGTGAACGGGCGTCCGCTAGATGACTCGATGCACCCACATCCACTTAAAGTGAAGCCGAATCCACTCCCGCACAATCATCTTTTCCGCAACAACGGAAATGGGACGTTCACGGATGTGACCGAAGAGGCAGGGCTCAATCCCAATTTATACGGCATCGCTGTGACGGCGGCTGATTACGACAACGATGGAAATGAAGACCTGCTTGTAACCGGATATGGTCGCGCGATTCTTTACCACAATGACGGCAAAGGCCATTTCACTGATGTGACGGAAAAGGCGGGCATCAAGGTGGACGGTTGGTCCATTAGTTCCACTTGGTTGGACTATGATCGCGACGGCTGTGTGGATTTATTCGTGGGCCGCTACGTGAAGTTCGACCCGAAGTATCGTGCTTATTATGCGGCTGACAATTATCCCGGCCCGCTTGACTACGAAGGGGAGACAAACAAGCTGTTCCATAACAATTGCGACGGAACATTTACCGATGTGAGCGACAAGTCTGGAATTAGCGGGTTTGTGGGGCGCACGATGGGCGTAACAGCGGCCGATTTCGACGGCGATGGCTGGGATGACATCTATATTGCGAACGACCGCACAGAAAACTTCCTTTTTCATAACAAGCACGATGGAACATTTGAGGAGATTGGAAACGATACGGGAACTGCCTTTGGGCAAAATGGCGAATCCACCTCGTCGATGGGACCTGTTTTTGCAGACTTTGAGGGCCGCGGCGTGCTGGACCTTTGGGTAACAGACGGCAGATATAACCGCATGCTTCGAAATGCAAGCTCACGAAATGAAAAAACCGGTAGCACGCGATTGCAGTTCGACGATATTGGCGCAGAGAACGGAGTTTCCCAGGCAAACGCGCAATACGTAAGTTGGGGAACGGGCGTATTCGACTTCGACAATGACGGCATACCGGACATTTTGATTTTTCACGGCGGTTTAATTCACCTGATTCCGCAGGAGCACACGCTGTTTCGCGGTCTTGGGCACGACCGCTTTGAAGACGTGTCGGAGACAGCCGGCTCTGTAATCAACGAGCGCACGGTTGCGCGTGGCGCCTGTTTTGCGGACTACGACAACGACGGCAAGGTTGATGCCTTCCTGGTGAATCTGGGCGCAAAAGGCAAGTTGGTGCACAATGTTTCGACAAATACGGGGCACTGGCTGGCAATTCAGCTGCGTGGAACCAAGAGCAACCGCGACGGCATTGGAGCGCGAGTGGAAGTAACGGCGGGCGGGAGGCACCAGCTACAGGAAAGGGTGGCTGAATCCGGATACCTATCGCAAAACGAGGCGCGGCTGCACTTTGGGTTGGGAGCGGAGACAAACGCGGACAAGATTGTTGTGCACTGGCCAAGTGGACAAGTGCAGACGTTGACAAACGTAAAGGCGGATCGCGTTGTGACCGTGGAGGAGACGAAGTGAGCCGCAATTGGGAAGCACATTTGCCGGCGGCACTTCTTGCCTTCGCAGCGAGTGCAGTGCTGTATGGATTGATACCGGCACCCAATACCGTAGTGGCGGCCACTTCACGGACTGGCGAACACCTGCAGTATGCGTCGCCCATTGAGTTGGCGTTCTCACACAACGGCAGGCTGCTGTATGTGCTGTGCCAGGGAACCGATGAGCTTCGCGTGCTGGACGGTATAACGCACACGCAACTGAAGAAGATTGCTGTGGGGCATTTGCCACGTGGCTTTGCGTTTTCACCGGATGGCTCAAGGATATTTGTCGCGAATTCGTGGGACGACACAATTTCAGTAATCGACACGAAAACGCAGTCGGTGGATGCAACGTGGTCAGTGGGCGCGGAGCCTTCCAGCGTAGCTGAAGATCCTTCGGGACATTTTCTTTTTGTCGCTGACCGCATTTCCAATGATGTTGCCGTGCTGGATGCGAAGACTGGCGCAGAACAAAAGCGGCTTGCTGCCGGCCGCGGCGCAAGCTACATGACTTTGTCACCCGATGGATCGCGGCTTTACGTAAGCCATGTGTACCACAACACTGACAAGCCGCGTACTGCGCCTCATTCCGAGATCACTGTAATTGACACAAATCGGGGTATAGTCGATACACGCATTAGCCTTCCGTATATTGCGCATGGTTTCCATGTGGCCTTCTCCACAGACGGCCGCGTAGGAGCGCTGGCGGAAATGCATCCCAAGAATCTCGTGCCATTGGCGCATCTTGAACATGGTGGCGCATTCGCAGACACACTGACGCTTTTTGGAGCGGATGTGGGACCAAAGCCAGTTGAGGTGCCGCTCGACAATCTGGAGCAATATGCTGCTCGACCCTTCGGCGTTGCGATCACGCCTGACAAATCGAAGCTTTTTGTAACCTGCGGTGGGTCAGAAGCCGTGCTGGCTATCGATCTTGAGCGCCTCCTGGCGTACATCCACATGCATAAGCAGCCCTTTACAGAGGACCTCTCCGCGAGTGGCAACTATGTGGTTGCGCGCATAACTGTCGGGCATGATCCGCGCGGGGTGACGCTTACTCCTGATGGCAAACAGTTACTGGTGGCAAACAGGCTGGAAGACACCATCAGTGTGATTGACACGCACAGTAATCGCCTTGTGCAGACCATCTCGCTGGAAGGTCCGAAGAGGCTTTCGGTGCTTCGCCACGGCGAACAAACCTTCTATTCGGCTAAGTTTTCCTTTCAGGGGCAGATCGGTTGTGCCAACTGTCATATCGATTCGACTTTCGATGGTTTGCAATGGGATCTGGAACCAGATGGATTCGGACGCGACATTGTGGATAACCGCCCCATTGAAGACCTGAAGGGAACGGAGCCGTACAAGTGGAACGGTACAAATCCCAACTTGCCTACCGAGTGCGGACCACGCACCGAGAAATACTTCTGGCGCTCAGAGACTTTTGACGATCTGACTCTGACCGATCTTGTGACCTATATTCGCAGCATTCCCGCCAGGCCAAATCGTTGGCGGCTGCCAAACGGCGAATTCACGCCGGCACAGGAGCGGGGGAAAGAAATCTTCGAACGTTCTGTAGACAGGTTCGGCAAGCCGATTGCGGAAACTGACCGGTGCAATTATTGCCACAGCGGACCTAAAGGTACTGATCAAAAGCGGTTCAACGTGGGTACCAAGAAGCCAACCGATGACACGGGACTCTTCGACACTCCGCAACTGACGAATATTGCTTTAAGCGCGCCCTACTTACACGACGGATCCGCAACGACATTGGAAGAAATCTGGACAATTTATAACCCGCATGACAAGCACGGGCGTACAAACGATCTGACTAAAGACGAACTCAACGATCTGATTGAGTATCTGAGGACGCGATGAAGAACGGATGGAGCGAATTCGCAATGATTCTTGTGCTCGGGGCGCTTGCCGCGCCTGCACATGCTGCGGAGTCCGCGCACACATTACCTCATGTAAAAGTGCATGCAGCGACCGCAACCATTCCGCAGATGCCGCATTTCCGGTTTGTGAACTATACAACGGCTAATGGACTACCTGACGACCATGTGTATTCAGTGCTGGTGGATGGCGACCGTATATGGGCGGGAACTGACAATGGTTTAGCCGAGTTTGAAGACGGTAAATGGAAGACCTACACCACGAGGGATGGACTGGCACAGCAGGCTGTATTGTCTCTAGCACTAGACAAGCAAACGGGCGATGTATGGGCCGGAACAATGGGCGGATTGAGCCGTATTTCAGGTGGCCGTATCGACACTTTTACGCAGCTTAATTCCGGACTGAGCAATGACGTGGTTTATGGAGTTTCTGTAGAAGGCGAGAACGTTTGGGTCGCGACAGCTGCGGGTGCGTGCAGGCTGAATCTGCGCACACATGATTGGTCGCTCTATAACGAGCGCAATACGCCGATGGTAGAGATTTGGGTATATGCAGTAAACGCCACACCAAGCAAGGTCTACTACGCGGTGTGGGGCAGCGGAATACTCGAATACAACCAGAAAACAAAGGCTTGGGACAAGTACGAAGATCCTGATGGCGAGAACGAAATCGTGCTCTTCAAAGACCAGGGGCTCATTCACGAAATCACTACTTCAGTCAGCTTTGTGGACAATGTGCTTTGGGCCGCAACCTACTTTGGCGACAGTCGTTATGATGGCCGCTATTGGCACAACTTTCTCACGAAGGACAGTGGTCTGCCTTCGAACTTTACCAATTTTGTAAAAGGCGTGGATGCGAATCATGCGTGGTTTGGCACAGACAAGGGATTGGCCTACTACGACGGTACGAACTGGGCTGTATATAGACCATCGCTTACCACCGGCAAACCAGAAATGACGGTGCGCAATGCAGCCGGTAAAGTGACTGAGATTCCGGTGACGACTGCGCCAGCGCACAATTACGTGCTGGGGATCGACTTTCAAGGTAAGGACATCTGGGTGGCGACGGCGAAAGGGCTGAGCCACGGAATTTATCAAAAATAAGGAGCACTCATAATGAATGTATTCACCAACGTTCTGGATTCAATTGCACATGGACCCGTTACCAAACGCGCCATAACCAATCTGCATACGCTGAATGAAGCTTACGACTATGCAAAGCCCAGCTCGTTTTCGCGTGGAATGCGTATCGACTTGAACGGCCTGACAATTCTGCTCATCTCTGGTACGGCTTCGATCGACGAAAACGGCAAGAGCGTACACATCGGCGATTTCCGTGCTCAGTTGCGGCGTACCTATCAGAACATTACGCGGCTGTTGGAGAGCGAAGGATGCACCTGGCATGACATCGTGCGCACATCCTGCTATCTGCGCGATATTGACCGCGACTACGATGCCTTCAATGAAGAACGCACCGCCTTCTTTAAGGAGCAGGGACTTGATCTCTTGCCGGCTTCAACAGGGATACAGGCAAAGCTTTGCAGGCCTGAGCTACTCGTGGAGATTGAAGCCATTGCAATGTTTCGCACGGAGAAAACAGTAGCAGGGGAGTAATGTCGATGGCGACAAAGTGGTTGTGGGTGGCGGTCTTGGCATGGACAGCTTGCGCCGCTGGTCAAGGGCCTGGCAACCCGGGACATGTATGCGAGTGCGGAGCTCATCCGCCTGGACCGCCGAAGGACCGTGTGGTGGAGCCATACGCTGGCGAACCAGCGGACCTGAGCCCATTTGAGAAGTTTTCCAAACCGTACTACTTGAATTACACGAGGCCCAATATCTATTCCGGTGCCGGACGCGACATTCCCGATCCTAAAAATGTGACGGAAGTGCGAATCGGCTTCTTGGGGCCGATTGAGAAGAATCCTGACTCCGTTTATGGAATCCGCATGCTGCACGGCGCGCAGATGGCGGTTGATGAAGCAAACGCCAACGGCGGCTACGGCGGTAAGCCGTTTCGCCTGATGTTACATAATGACTACGATAACTGGCAGGCCAAAGCCGTTTATGGTGACGACCGGCCCACGGATCCTTCCATTTGGGGATCTTCGTCAGATGAAGCAGTCAAGATGATCTACAACGATCACGACTGGGCGATTTTTGGTTCCATCAGCTCGGAAGCGACACACATTGTTCTTCGCGTTGCACTGCGTGCGGAAATTCCCATCGTGAATTCTGCATCTACAGATCCGACAATTCCCGAGACCTATATCCCGTGGTATTTCACTGATATTCAAGATGACCGCGTGCAGTGTTACACGCTGGCCAGGCGGATTTTTACAGAGCTTGGGTTGAAGCGCGCAGGCATCCTGCGCGTGAACAATCGCTACGGACGGATGGGCGTCCCGAAGTTTCGCGACGCGGCACGAAGGCTGGGACATCCGGTGGTGATCGAGCAGAAGTATTTACCGGGAGATACCGACTTTACTCGGGAGCTGAAGATCATTCGTGATTCGCGCGTGGATGCATTGGTGCTTTGGGCAAACGAACAAGAGACGGCAGCCATTCTGAAGCAGATGCGCGCAATGGGCATGAAGACTCGGGTCTTCGGTTCATATCGTACGCTGGGACCGGAGATGCTTGCTGAAGCCGGACCTGCCGCAGATGGCTTTGAAGCAGTGTTTCCATATGATCCTACGAGCAAGAATCCCGAATGGCTGGACTTTAATCGGCGGTTTGATGCGCGTTACCACGAGAAGCCAGACCAGTTTGCCTCCCTTGCCTACGACGCAATGAATGCGCTGCTGGATGCTATTTGCAAGGCCGGCTTGAATCGAGCGCGCATTCATGACGCACTTGCAGACATGAATGAGTATGACGGCGTTACCGGACATATGATTTTCGATCCGAACCAGAAAAATGTCGCGCCCATGTATCTGGGTACGGTGCACAACGGTTCAGTGACTTACAGAATTGCTCGAATGGATGAGGAGACTCCCAAGCAGGCGCACGATTTGAAGCCTGCAACACAGACACCATACGCGCGGATTGGTGAGGGTGGTGTTATCTATGCTGGCCCGCAAAGACCAAATGAACCGGGTGACGTGTTACGGGTAGTGTTGTTTGGCCCCAAAGCGAATAGTGTCGTGCAGTCGGCGCAGGTTCGGAAAGTCCTCTCGAACGCCCAGTTGAACGGGCGAAAGCTGGAGTTGATTCCGATTGAAAGCTCGCAGAATTGGGGAGCGGCTTCGACGCAGCTGGTTCACGCATTATGGGAGCAACATGCCCTGGCGATTGTGGCTCTTGATCGCGACTGTTCGCATCTGGCAGAACAGCTGTCACTGAAGGCGTTTGTTCCGGTCATTGCCATCAGTGATGATCACGCTCTGACGTCCACGAATATTCCTTGGATCTTCCGGATTCCCTCGGGTACGTCTCCGCAAATTGCATTGCAGTTGGTTGAGAAAGCCATCAAACGTAGCGGGCCCAACGCAGAAAG
>JAGWSG010000150.1 GCA_028876335.1 Acidobacteriota bacterium | reverse complement strand
TAAGCTGCGCATTGAACGCGAAATTGAGCACCTTGCAGATCTTGGTCTGCTTGAGCATCGCGAGCAATCGCCCTACTTTATGGAAGACCAGGAAGCGAATGTGGTGCCTACCGCGCTGGGGCAGAAGCTCTGGATGAGTTGCGAGGGAATAAAGTCAGATCCTCCGCCAAAGCCATTCGTGGTTTAATTCATTCGCAGAATTCATCACTAGCTGTTTCCAGCACAACTAGCTGCATTGACAACGGGTGCGCATAGCGCGCCCGTCCTCGTATGATGGAGCCGAAGAGATGACGGCACGCATGCGTGCGCCTGTCTCAATGAGGTGAACAGCATTGAAAGACGTCTTTGTCGTTTCCGCCGTTCGTACCGCAGTGGGTAAATTTCAGGGATCTTTGTCGAGCTTCACGTCTCCGCGCCTGGGTGCGCTGGTGGTTGCGGAGGCGGTGCGCCGTGCCTGTGTGGAAGCCTCTCTGGTGGACGAGTGCGTGATGGGATGTGTGCTGCAGGCGGGGCTCGGGCAGAATCCGGCGCGTCAGGCTGCACTTTATGGAGGTCTCACGAAAGAAGTCAGTGCGCTGACCGTGAACATGGTGTGTGGTTCTGGTCTGCGGGCTGCGGCGTTAGCAGCGCAGTCCATTCAAACAGGCGACGCGGAGATTATCGTAGCCGGTGGTATGGAGTCGATGACGAATGCGCCCTATCTTTTACCCCAGGCGCGCAGCGGTTATCGCATGGGCAACGGAAGCGTTGTCGACGTGATGATCCACGATGGATTGTGGGAGGTGTACAACGGCGTACACATGGGAAACTGCGCGGAGATGATCGCGAAGAAGTACGGCATCACGCGCGAGGAGCAGGATGCCTTTGCTGCTGAATCACATCAGCGCGCGGCTGAAGCTGCGATACATGGGCTTCTCGCAGATCAGATACTGCCGGTAACTTTGCCAATAGCCAAAGGTGAGAAGGAAGCAAAGATATTCGCCAGAGATGAATCAGTCAGGCCCTCAACCACAGTGGAAGTCCTTGCAAAGTTGAAGCCCGCATTTGAGAAAGATGGAACTGTAACCGCGGGGAATGCTCCCGGTGTAAGTGACGGCGCCGCTGCTGTTGTAGCGATGAGTGCAGAGAAGGCAAATTCAGTATCTGCCAAGCCCATGGCAGTAATTCGCGCGCAGGCCATTGCCGGCCGCGAGCCGGAGTGGTTCGGGCTGGCTCCTGCGGATGCTGTCCGCAAAGTTGTCGCAAAGGCCGGATGGTCGCTCGATGAAGTGGATCTTTTCGAGTTGAACGAGGCCTTCAGCGTGCAGGCGATGGCCGTAAATCGCGAGCTTGGATTGGACCCCGCAAAGGTGAACATCCATGGCGGCGCAGTTGCAATCGGCCATCCCATCGGCGCAAGCGGTGCACGCGTACTGGTCACGCTGCTACACGCACTTGCCGAGACAGGGAAGCGCAAAGGAGTCGCCGCATTGTGCCTGGGTGGTGGCAATGCGGTGGCACTGGCAGTAGAGCGAGTCTAAAGAGTGGGGCAGCGCGCAATTACGCGCGCTGCAGTTGTGCCACAGGAACTGTCTTCTCAGCGAGATACTTGTTTACGGCTTCGGCGGCCTTGCGCCCTTCACTGATGGCCCAAACCACGAGCGACTGACCGCGACGCATGTCTCCCGCTGCAAAAATACCGGGGATCGAGGATTGATAGTCAGTGGTTGCCACGTTGCCACGCTGGTCGAGCGCGACGCCAAGCTGCTCGAGCATGCCGTTTCGTACCGGACCGAGAAAGCCCATCGCAAGCAGAACCAGATCGGCGTCAAGGGTGAACTCGGAGCCTGCCACCGGTTCGAACTTCGGCGGCGCACCCACGCGTATGCCATGAAGCTTCTTCACATTGCCCGCGGCGTCACCTTCAAAGCGAACCGTATTGATGCTCCAATCACGGATGCCGCCTTCTTCATGTGCGCTTTCGGTCCGCAACTGCAGTGGCCACATGGGCCATGGTGTGGAGGCTGCGCGAGTCAACGGCGGCTTAGGCATGATTTCAAACTGGTGAATGCTGGCCGCTTTCTGTCGAAGGCTCGTGCCCAGGCAGTCTGCGCCGGTGTCGCCGCCACCGATAATAATGACGTGTTTTCCCGTGGCGAGAATATCGAGTGCCGGATCAAGTTTGTCGCCTTCGTTGCGGCGATTCTGCTGAGGTAGAAACTCCATGGCAAAGTGAATACCATTCAGTTCGCGCCCCGGCACTTTCAAATCGCGCGGCTGTTCGGAACCGCCGCACAACAGAATCGCATCGTGATGTTCGGTGAGCGCCTCCACCGGAACATTGACGCCAACATGTGCGTTGGTGAGGAACGTGACGCCTTCATCCTTCAATTGCTGCACCCGGCGATCGACAACGTGCTTTTCAAGCTTGAAATTGGGAATACCGTAGCGAAGCAGGCCGCCGATGCGGTCGTTCTTTTCGTATACGGTGACAGAGTGACCGGCGCGGCGAAGCTGCTGTGCGGCTGCCAAACCTGCAGGTCCACTTCCCACAACGGCAACACGCTTGCCCGTGTTCTCCTCCGGAGGTTCGGGGCGAATCCAGCCTTCATCCCACCCGCGGTCCACAATGCTGCGCTCAATAACTTTGATTGAGACCGGCGGCTGATCAATGCCGAGCACGCAGGCGGCCTCGCATGGTGCGGGGCAAATGCGCCCCGTGAACTCGGGGAAGTTATTCGTCGCGTGAAGACGGCGAATCGCGGCCTGCCAGCGTCCGTGATATGCCAGATCATTCCAGTCAGGAATAAGGTTGTTGACCGGGCAGCCAGTGTGGCAGAACGGAACACCGCAATCCATGCATCGCGCGGCCTGGTCGCGCTGCTTTTCTTCCGGGAACGGCTGATAGATTTCAAACCAGTCTTCTACGCGTTCATTCACTGCACGCCGCGTGGGCTGTTCGCGTTGAATTTCCAAAAAGCCAGTGACCTTACCCATGTTGCACCTCCGTGGCGGCCGCCACCAGAGGCGACGATTTTGCGGGTGGAGCGTAAACCGTACTTGCGCGTTCCACGCCGAGCACACGCTTGTACTCGTGCGGGAAGACTTTGATAAAGTGCGGCTGCGCGTCGGCCCAGTGTTCCAGAATCCAAGCTGCGCGCGGGCTGCCGGTCAGATCGCGGTGACGCTCAATCAGAGTTCGAACTTCCGCAATATCTTCTTCCGTCGTAAGCGGTTCCAGATCGACGCTTGTCTTATTACAGCGGCGCGTGGAGAAGTCGCCCTGTTCGTCATAAACAAAAGCTCTTCCGCCGCTCATGCCGGCGGCAAAGTTTCGGCCGGTGGCGCCAAGCACCAGGACCGTGCCGTTGGTCATGTATTCGCAACCGTGATCGCCCACACCCTCCACAACGGCAGTGGCGCCGGAGTTGCGCACGGCAAAGCGTTCACCGGCAATACCGTTCAGGAAGACCTCACCCGCGGTGGCGCCGTAGAGAACCACGTTGCCGACGAGAATGCTTTCCTCCGGTAGGAAGAAGGAGGTCTTGGGCGGATAAGCAATGATGCGTCCGCCGGAGAGCCCCTTACCAAGATAGTCGTTGGTGTCGCCTTCAAGTTGAAGCGTCACGCCCTTGGGCACGAAGGCGCCGAAGCTCTGGCCGGCAGATCCCTTGAAGCGGAATTGAATCGTGCCGTCCGGCAATCCTGCGGAACCGTACCGGCGGGCAATCTCTCCACCAAGCATGGCGCCAACTGTGCGATGCACATTGCGGATGGCGAAACTGCCGGTGACCGGCGCGCCGGACTCAAGCGCTGGCATTGCCTTGTCGATCAGCTGATGGTCGAGAGCTGCTTCAAGGCCGTGGTCCTGTTCCTGCACTTTTCGACGGGCCACACGAGAGGGAACAGAAGGTGCGTAGAGAATCGATGAAAGATCGACGCCCCTGGCCTTCCAGTGGTCGGCTGCGATTGCAGCATCGATCTTGTCCACTCGGCCGATCATCTCGTCCATGGTGCGGAAGCCGAGCTTCGCCATATGCTGGCGAACCTGTTCAGCGATAAAGAAGAAGAAGTTGATCACGTGCTCGGGCTGACCCGTGAAACGGGCGCGGAGAACGGGGTCCTGGGTGGCAATGCCAACCGAACAAGTATTCAAGTGGCACTTGCGCATCATAATACAACCCATTGTTATTAGAGGAGTTGTGGCGAATCCGTATTCCTCGGCGCCAAGCAGCGCGGCGATCACGATATCGCGACCGGTCTGCAGCTTACCGTCTGTCTGCACCTTGATGCGGCCGCGCAGATCGTTTAGCAGAAGCACCTGCTGGGTTTCGGCTAGGCCCAGCTCCCACGGCAGGCCCGCGTGCTTGATGGAGCTTAACGGAGATGCACCGGTGCCGCCACTGTCGCCGGAAATGAGAACCACGTCGGCATGCGCCTTGGCTACGCCGGCAGACACTGTTCCCACGCCAACCTCTGAGACGAGCTTCACAGCAATGCGTGCCTTCGGGTTCACGTTCTTCAGGTCATAAATGAGCTGAGCCAGATCTTCAATCGAGTAAATGTCGTGGTGCGGTGGCGGAGAGATTAGACCGACGCCGGGAATCGAGTGACGCGTCTTGGCAATTACGTCGTCCACCTTGTGACCAGGAAGCTGACCACCCTCGCCAGGTTTTGCGCCTTGCGCCATCTTGATCTGCAGCTCGTCGGCATTCACCAGGTAGTTGGTGGTTACGCCAAAGCGGCCGCTGGCTACCTGCTTCACAGCGGAACGGCGCGAGTCGCCGTTCGCATCGGGCGTGAAGCGCGCTTCATCTTCGCCGCCTTCGCCCGTGTTGGACATGCCGCCCAGCCGATTCATCGCAATGGCCAGAGTCTCGTGCGCCTCCTTGCTAATCGAGCCGAAGCTCATAGCTCCGGTCGTGAAGCGCTTCACAATTTCCTTCGCCGGTTCAACTTCCTCCAAAGCGATGGGCTTCTCGGCATACTTCAGTTTGAAGAGCCCGCGCAGTGTGCAGAGCGTGCGGTTCTTTTCGTCGAGAAGATCCGTGTACTCCTGGAATGTGGTGGGGTTGTTTTCTCGCACCGCATGCTGCAACTTACTGATGGTGAGCGGATTGAGTAGGTGATACTCGCCGCCCGTACGGAATTGGTACTGGCCACCAACCATCAGGTCGGTCTCGGAATCCGTAAACGGCTGGAAGGCAAATGAGTGTTTCATCTGCGCTTCGCGGGCCAGCACATCAAGCCCTATGCCTTCAATGCGCGATGCAGTGCCGGGGAAGTATTTTTCGATAAGCGTTTCGTTGAGCCCCACGGCCTCAAACACCTGCGCGCCGCGATAGCTCTGCAGCGTGCTGATGCCCATCTTGGAGAAGGTCTTCAGCAGAGCCTTGTTGATGGCCTTGATGAAGTGCGCCTCCGCCTGATTCGATGTGACATTGTGCGTCAGCAGGCCGCGGCGCTTCAGGTCGTGCAATGACTCAATGGCTAGATACGGATTGACCGCGCTGGCGCCATAGCCGATCAGCAGAGCAAAGTGCATCACTTCGCGCGGTTCACCGCTTTCAATGATGAGCGCAACCTGCGTACGCGTTCTTTCCTTAACCAGACGGTTGTGAACAGCCGCCATGGCCAGCAGGGAAGGTATAGGCGCATACGTTGCGTCCACACCGCGATCCGAGATGATCAGCAGCGAGTAGCCAGACTGCACGGCATGTGACGCGCGCGCGCTCAGATCATCGAGGCTTTGTTGCAAGCCAGCTTCACCATCTGCCGCACGGAAAAGCGCCGGCAATGTGGTTGCAAGCAGATCGCCGGAAGAGACGCGGCGCAGCTTTTCAAGATCGCGATTGGTGAGAATAGGTTGGGGAAGTTTGAGCGTGTGGCAATTCTCGGGACCTTCCTTCAGAATGTTGCGCTCGGTCCCGATGTAGCTGATGAGAGACATAACCAGTTCTTCGCGAATCGGGTCAATCGGCGGATTGGTGACCTGCGCAAAGAGCTGTTTGAAGTAGTTGAACAGCGGCTGCGGACGATCGCTCAGGCAGGCGAGCGGCACATCCGTTCCCATCGAACCGATAGGCTCAGCACCAGTGATTCCCATCGGTGCGAGCAGGATGCGCAGGTCTTCTTCGCTGTAGCCAAAGGCGCGCTGTCGGCGCAGCAGGGTCTCCTGGTTGGAACCGATGACGCGCGCGGGTTCCGGCAGCATATCCAGCGTGACCTGTTGCTGTTTGAGCCACTCACCATACGGCTGGCGTGAAGCGAGTTCCTTTTTGATTTCCGCGTCCGAGATAATGCGCTTCTGTACAGTATCGACCAGGAACATGCGGCCCGGTTGCAGACGGCCCTTCTTCAACACGTCCTCAGGTGGAACCTCGATGACGCCAGCTTCCGATGCAAGAACAACTAGGTCGTCCTTGGTGACGATGTAGCGGCCAGGACGCAGGCCATTGCGGTCCAGCGTCGCGCCGATGACCTTGCCGTCTGTGAAGGCAATCGCGGCGGGCCCATCCCATGGCTCCATGAGCGATGCGTGGTACTCGTAGAACGCGCGTTTGTCCTCATCCATGTCCGGATTGCCGGACCACGCCTCAGGAATGAGCATCGCCATCACGTGAGGCAACGAGCGGCCGGACTGATAGAGAAATTCCACCGCGTTGTCCAGCGAAGCGGAGTCACTTCCGCCAGGCATGATCACCGGATACACGTCGTCAATCTTGCTCTCGAAGAGTGGGCTTTTCAGCACGGACTGCCGTGCGTTCATCCAGCTCACGTTTCCGCGGATGGTATTGATTTCGCCGTTGTGCGCAACATAGCGGTAGGGGTGCGCCAGCTTCCAGCTCGGGAAGGTATTGGTGGAAAAGCGCTGGTGAACCAGGGCCAATGCGCTGGTAACAAGTGGATTCGCCAGCTCAAAGTAGAACTTCTCAATCTGCGGAGCCAGCATCAGGCCCTTATAGATGATGGTGCGGCAGGAGAATGAGGGAATATAGAAATCCTCTTTGCCTTCAATATCCGAAGCACAAACTTCATTCTCCGTGCGGCGGCGTACGCGATAGAGCAGCCGCTCGAAGTCCTCTTCTCCAAGGCCCTCTGGCCGGGCTACAAAAAGCTGCTCAATGTACGGCTGTGATGCGCGCGCCTCACGGCCAATTGCGTCGCCGTTCACAGGAGTGTCGCGCCAGCCCAGCAGCTTTAGGCCTTCTTCCTGCGCAATCCGCTCGAAAATGCCCTCGCATTGCAGGCGGTCCTGACGATCCACAGGCAGGAAGCACATTGCTACGCCATAATCGCCGGCTTCAGGCAGCTGCATACCGAGTTCGCCGCACTCCCGCGCAAAGAAAACATGAGGAATCTGAATCAGGATGCCCGCGCCATCTCCGGTCTCCGGGTCACAGCCGGCCGCCCCGCGGTGGGTCAAGTTAATCAGAACCTCAAGCCCCTTGCGAATGATGTCGTGGCTCTTTTCACCGCGGATATTGGCTACAAGACCCATGCCGCACGCGTCGTGTTCCTGGTGCGGGTGGTAGAGGCCCTGGGCCTGCGGTGTAAATCGACGACTTTGCTTCCTGTTCATTGAATCCCTTCCTGATGAACGCGTAGGACTGCGAACAACTTGAAAATACTGATAAAGACACTCCCAGCGTGGCGGTTGGAGGAGCCGTCAAGCCGGGCTTCTGATTGGGACCGGACACACAGACCCCGAGGCGAAGCGGGTGAGAGGTGAACACTCCAATATATCGAAAAAATCGCTTCACCTGAAAGAAGTTTTATTCGCCCCAATTGAATGACTTACATGCGGCAGATGAGCAGTTCGCGCTCGTAAATCATCTCTGACGGCAGATGGTCATGGATGTCGATGAACAGCTCCTCGTGAGCCATCACTTCCTTGCGCCAGGCCGCGCGGTCTACCTGCATGAGTTCGTCAAAGGCCTCACGCGAGAAATCAAGGCCCGTCCAGTCAATATCCTCATAGCGTGGAACCCAGCCGATTGGTGTCTCACGGCCTCGACCATGCCCGTGTACCCGCTCAACTATCCAGCGCAGCACGCGCAGGTTTTCACCAAAGCCCGGCCATAGAAACTTTCCATTGGAATCCTTGCGGAACCAGTTCACATGAAAAATGCGAGGTGTTACATCAAGTTCACGCTGCATCTTTATCCAATGGCGGAAGTAATCTCCCATATGGTAGCCACAGAAAGGAAGCATTGCCATCGGGTCGCGGCGAACCTTGCCGACAACTCCGGTAGCCGCGGCGGTTGTCTCCGAGCCCATGGTTGCCCCGGCATACACGCCGCTCGACCAATTAAACGTCTGGTAGACAAGCGGGAGAGTGGATGAGCGGCGGCCCCCAAAGATGAACGCACTGATCGGCACACCCTCCGGTGACTCCCAGTCCGGATCAATTGAGGGGCACTGCGAGGCGGGCGCGGTAAAGCGGCCATTCGGATGCGCCGCGGTCCGGCCCGTCTCCTTGCCAATCTCCGGGGTCCAGTGCTCGCCGCGCCAGTCTACACACTCGGCAGGTGGCTCATCCGTCATGCCTTCCCACCAAACACCGCCGTCGGGGGTGAGCGCTACGTTGGTGAAAATGGTATTCCGCGAAAGCGTGGCCATCGCCGAGGGGTTGGTCTTCACGCTCGTTCCCGGCGCAACGCCAAAGAACCCCGCCTCTGGATTGATGGCGCGCAAATGCCCGTTCGCATCGGGCTTGATCCACGCAATGTCGTCGCCCACGGTCCAAACTTTCCAGCCCTTCATGGCTTTGGGAGGAATCAGCATGGCGAAATTTGTCTTTCCACAGGCTGAAGGAAATGCCGCTGCCACGTAGGTCTTTTCACCTTCGGGGCTCTCCACGCCAAGAATCAGCATGTGCTCGGCCATCCAGCCTTCGTCGCGCGCAATATTCGATGCAATCCGCAGCGCGAAACACTTCTTGCTGAGCAGGGCATTGCCGCCATAGCCGGAACCGTATGACCAGATCTCGCGGCTCTCTGGGAAATGCACGATGTACTTCGTGTCATTGCATGGCCAGGGCACATCTTTCTCCCCAGGCTTGAGCGGCATGCCCACCGAATGCATACACGGCACAACACGCTGCACATCCTTATCGATCTCCTCGAAGACTGCTTTGCCGATGCGTGCCATCGTGCGCATATTGGCAACCACATAAGGGGAATCGGTAAGCTGCACGCCAATGCGCGCCATCGGCGAGCCAACAGGGCCCATGCTGAAGGGCAGAACGTACATGATGCGGCCCTGCATAGCTCCCCTGAAGAGCTGCTTCAGGCGGCGGCGCATCACATAGGGATCTTCCCAGTTGTTGGTGGGGCCGGCGCCGTCGCGTGCGTATGAGCAGATGAAGGTTCGGTCCTCCACACGTGCAACGTCGCTCGGAACCGATCGCGCGTAAAAACAGCCCGGCCACTTTTCTTCGTTCAGTTTCACGAAGGTCCCCGCCTCAATAAGCCGTTGGCAAAGCATCTCGTACTCAGTGTGCGAGCCGTCCACCCAATGGATGGCGTCGGGCTTGCACAGCTCCGCCATCTTTTCCACCCAGCGGATCAGGTGCTTGTTTGTCGTGAGCGGCTGCGATTGTGCGACAAGCGAATCAAGAGTGGCTGCGTTGGCTTTCATCTGCGCGTGCATCTCCTCTTCCGGGTTGCTACAAGCATAGCCGGGGAATGCCCGTCCGCGCAGTGCTAGATTCGCACCGGGGTA
This sequence comes from Acidobacteriota bacterium, assembly GCA_028876335.1. GTDB lineage: Bacteria > Acidobacteriota > Terriglobia > Terriglobales > Acidobacteriaceae > Telmatobacter. The sequence continues at coordinate 9,475 of JAGWSG010000150.1, read as the reverse complement.
TGTCCTCAACTCAAAGAGCGCGGATTCAGAACTTAAAATCGTGCAGACTCTGGATAATTGCCGTGCAGCATTCCACAGGCAGAGACTCCGGTCTGCACAATCCTGCGCTCGCCTTGTACAATTCCGGTGCATCAAGTATCCACTTTGTTGTGGACGCGAAATATATTGGATTGCGGCCTGCGGCCGCCTTACTGAAACGAACTGGATTTCGATTCACCTGTTGATGCTCGATGCAAGCCGGAACGACGAGCACCAGCAACAAGCAGAAAGGAATTTCATGCAGAGTATTTCCCGGCGAGGTTTTCTTGAGGGTGCTGGCGCATTGGCAGCCGCCCTTGCTCTCGATCCCAAATTGATTCGGGCTCAAGTTGCCAAATCTCCTTTTCGCGTTGCCGTCATTAACGACGAAATCTCAATGGACTTCGATCACGCCTGCCACGTGGCCGCACGCGACTTCGGCATGAAGTGGATCGAAATACGCGGCATGTGGGGCAAGAACGTGCTCTCTCTAAGCGACGATGAGGTTGAGCGAGCAAAGAAGGTTCTGGCCAAATACGAGCTTTCCGTCACCGATATTGCCAGCCCCCTGTTTAAAACTGACTTCCCAGGTGCACCCAAGTCGAAGTTCAGCTCCGCCGGTGACATGCACGGCGCGGCAGAGACCACGTTCAAGCAACAGGACAAGATCCTCGACCGGTCCATTGAACTGGCCAAGCACTTCAACACCGGCAAGGTGCGCTGCTTCGATTTCTGGCGGCTTGAAGATCAGAAGCCTTACCGCGCGGCAATCGACGCCAAACTGCAGGAAGCCGCTGAGAAGGCGGGCAAGCACGGCATTCTGCTCGTGCTCGAGAATGAGCATGAGTGCAACACGGGAACCGGCCGTGAGGCAGCACGCACGCTTGCTGCCGTAAAAACACCCCATCTGGCGTTGAACTGGGATCCGGGCAATGCCGTGATGCGCGGAGAACTCGACGCATTTCCGGGCGGATGGGATGCTTTGCCGAAGAATCGCATTCACCACTGCCATGTGAAGAACGCGCAGAAAAATGCTGCTGGAAAAATGGAGTGGGCGCCCGTCGATATCGGTTACGTAAATTGGACGGCGCAGTTCAAGGCGCTGAAGGCGATTGGCTATCACGACGCCACCAGTCTTGAAACGCACTGGCGCGGTGCTGGAACGCCGGAAGCCTCAAGCCGTAGAAGCTGGGACGGCATGAAAAGATGCCTGGAGAATGCGGGCGCGCTCGGTTAAGTCCGCGCTTCCCCGTGCTGTACATGCAAAACCAATTCGACGTTCCCTGGAGAAGAAGAATGCTTACGCGCAGACAGTTTCTACCCACCGCCGCGGCAGGAGCCGCGGGACTTGCCATGGCCACAAGCGCAAAGAGCTATGCGCGCATTCTGGGCGCGAATGACCGGCTGAACTTTGCCATCATCGGTGTCCGCAGCCGCGCCTACGCGCACCTCTCAAGCCTCAAGGCAAATGAGGCCGCAGCGCGTGTGACGCATGTCTGCGATGTGGACTCGGTAACAATGAAGAAGTTCGCAGACGCAACCACGAAGATGATGGGCGAGGCCCCGAAGAGTGAGGGCGATTTCCGTAACATTCTGGCCATGAAGGATGTGGATGCGGTCACCATTGCTACCCCGGACCACTGGCATACGCCCATCGCAATCGATGCACTGAAGGCCGGGAAGCACGTGTATGTGGAAAAGCCGTGCAGCCATAATCCTGCGGAAGGTGCACTGTTGGTGGCGGCGCAGAAAAAGTACGGCAAGAAGGTGCAGATGGGTACGCAGCAACGCTCGTCGGCCCACACCATCGAAATCGTAGACAAGATTCACAACGGACTGATTGGACGCCCATATTACGCCAAGGCCTGGTACAGCAATGTGCGCAAATCTATAGGAGTGGGAAAGCCCGCGCCTGTGCCCGCACAGCTTAACTGGGATCTTTGGCAGGGGCCGGCGCCACGCACCGAGTATCACGACAACTATCAGCCATATAACTGGCACTGGTTCCGCCGTTGGGGAACAGGCGAGACACTCAACAATGGCACGCACGAAGTGGATGTGTGCCGCTGGGCTCTTGGCGTGGACTTTCCGAACAGTGTCGATGCTTCCGGTGGCCGCTATCAGTTCCACGACGACTGGCAGTTCTACGACACGCTCATTACCAACTTCAACTATCCCGACAAAATGATCAGTTGGGAAGGGAAGAGCTGCCAGGGCATGAAGTTTTATGGTCGCGACCGCGGTTCGACCATCGAAGGCACCACCGGCACGGTCCTTGTTGATCGCGACGGGTACGAAATCTACGACCTCAACGGAAAGAAGACGGACGAGTTCAAAGTTGGCCGCAAGACCTCATCCGCCGATCTGGTGGGCGCCGATACGATGACAGACGCTCACTTTGCGAACTTCATTGCTGGCATTCGTACCGGTGCAAAGCTGCACGCGCCGATTGAGGTGGGCAACGTGGCCGTGACCATGCTGCAGCTCTCGAATGTGGCATGGGAATTGGGCCGCAGACTCAATCTGGACACCGCCGATGGAAGGGTGCTCCATGATCCAGAAGCGATGAAGCAGTGGGGACGCACGTATCAGCCAGGCTGGGAACCGAAGATCTAAGGCCAAACAACATTGATTCTAGAGAGGGCAAGAGATGAGTCTTTCATTGTCGAGACGGCGGTTCCTCCAGTCGAGCGCATTCGCGGGGGCGGCAACTTCTGTGGCGTGTGCGGGGTTTCTTTCTGGAATCAGCGATGCAGCACAGAGCAATACCAAAACCTCGGATGTTCGCCTTGGCTTGGCTAGCTACACCTTTCGCAACTTCGATCGCGCCCAGGTAATTGCCTGGATGAAGGAGTTGAAGCTCGACCAGCTCAACGCAAAGGATACGAAGGACCATCTGCCGTCCGATCCTGCTGCAGAGGCCGCCGCAGTCGCGGATTACAAGGCGAACGGGATTCATCTCCACGCGGCTGGCACAATCTACCTCCGTCCTGGCACCGAGGAAGTCGTTCGTTCCAAGTTCGAGTACTGCAAGAGGGCTGGAATCGGCGTGATGGTGGCCGGTGATCCGACCGAGGCGGACTTGCCTCTCATCCAGAAGATGGTGCGCGAATACGACATTCGCGTGGCCATTCATAATCATGGACCGGAGGACAAGCTTTGGCCGTCGCCGCTCGACGTGTTGAAGTCCGTTGAGAAGTATGATCACCGTATCGGCTGCTGCATAGATGTGGGACACACGGAGCGCGCTGGCACCGATGTGATCGAAGCCATTCACAAAGTTGGACCGCGCCTCTACAACATGCATATGAAGGACCTCACCGACTTTCACAGCAAGGAGAGCCAGGTCGCCGTAGGTGAGGGCAAAATGCCTATACGCGGCATCTTTGCCGCCTTGCAGCAGATCGGGTACAAGGGCTTTGTGGACCTAGAGTATGAGGTACACGGTGATGATCCAATGCCCGGTGTCCGCGAAAGTTTTGCTTATATGCGAGGCGTCCTGGCAGGGATGGCCTGAGGTTCCGGGAATCCGCGAAAGACAGAAGGCAAATCGATAAAGTTCGCACTTGTTGATGTGTAGAGCTTTCGAACTTTACGCAAACGGTTGCGCACTTGTCGTATTTTCCTTCGACTCCAACTAGGGCATTGAAAACAGGCAGATTGACAATGGAATCTCCAGGGTGGTATTTGTTGCGTTGCACAATCGATTGCGCAAGGATCGTGCTCTTTTGCGCAAACCACGAGCAAGTTCCATGAATCAACACTGAAACACGCATTACTTGAGGAGACAGAGATGCAGGGAAGTGAGTTTGAATTTCGCGAACAACGTATGGACAGGATTGCCTTCCATGGAGCGTGGTTCCTGGCGATTCTTACTTTAATCGTCCTCTTTGCGCTGCCAGCGCAAGCACAATACGGAGCTAGCCTTCAGGGAACAGTTACTGACACCACGGGCGCGGTCATTCCTGGTGCAACCATCACCATGGTGGACCAGGAAACCAACCGTACTCTAACGGCCACCAGCGATCCCGCCGGTGTCTTTACCATCAACCACCTGGCCCCGAGTAAATACACCATCACCATCACCCGTGACGGATTCAAGAAGAAGGTCCTCAGCAACGTCAGTCTGCTTGCTGAACAGGCCAATAACTTGACCGTTCAGCTGGAAGTGGGTGCGGCGGCAGAAACGGTCACCGTAAACGCAGCCACCACTCCGGTCATCGACACGGAAACCGGCAATGTAGGTGGGACAATTTCGCAGAACGATCTGGCAAAGATGCCCGTCTTCGGACGTGACCCCTTCCAGCTCATTCAACTTGCACCCGGCATGTTCGGCGACGGCTCTCAGGGCGGCAACGGCGGAACCAACAGCCTTCCAGGCAATCAGGGCCCCGGAGGTCCAAGCAATTCATCTGGTCCCTACTCCACTGAAAATCGTCCTCAGGTAAGCGGCAATGGTGGACGTCCGGATACCAATGGCATCACCATCGACGGCGTTCAGACCACCAGCGTGACCTGGGGATCGGCAGCCATTGTGACGCCGAATCCTGACACGATTAAGGAAATGAAAGTCGTCGCGAATCCCTACGACGCGTCGAACGGACGTTTCAGCGGCGCGCAGATTCAGATCATCTCGCAGAACGGCACCAATCAGTTCCATGGCACTGGACTGTTCAAGCTGGATCGCCCCGGCCTTAACGCATACCAGCGCTGGAGTCCGGATAACAATCCCGTCCGCGATGACGCACAATACAACGAATTTGGCGGCACCGTCGGCGGACCTATCTGGAAGAACAAGATTTTCTTCTTCTTTGGTTACGACACGATCCGCAACACCGGAACTGCAACAGGTGGTGGCTGGTATGACACGGCTTCTCTGGATGCGTCGGCTACCGCTCCCATAGCGAGCAAATTTCTCGGTATCAAGGGGGCCGGGGTGGTCTACAAGAACATTCTTGAAGGCCCGAACGACAACCACCTTTGCTCGGACATCGGTTTGGTGCAGGGTGTGAACTGTAACTGGATTCAGGGGCAGGGTCTTGATCTTGGCCGTCCACTTACTTCCGCTCCCGGAACACGGGATCCTTCCTATGCTGATCCGACCACAGTGAATGGAAACGAAGTCTACACGCCTGGACTCGGCGGCGATGGCACCGGCAGCTACGCCAATATGGATGGCAATGCCGACCTGTTCTACGTCTCCACGGTTGGACCCAACAACACCATCAATACGCAATACAATGGACGTCTCGATGTGCAGGCGACTCCCAAAGATCTGATCGCCTATGACATTTACTACGTGCCGGTAAACTCCACCAGCTATAACGGTCCCAACCGCGCGTCGAACATCTTCTACCACAACGCGCTCAACTACTCGACCGGTCTTCTCTATAACCACATCTTCTCGCCCACACTTCTCAATGAAGCACGTGCCGATATGGCCGGCTGGAAGTGGAATGAGTTGAAGGACAATCCGCAGTCACCGCTCGGTCTGCCCAATGACAACATTGCGTTGTACGACCGCACCTCGTTCTCAAATATGACGCCAGCAGGCTTCGGCCCCAGCATCGGCAGCATCTTTGATCAGTGGACGTTGAACTTCAAGGATGTGGTCACCAAGGTGTACAAGACTCACAATCTCAAGTTCGGAGCTCAGTACACTCGTCTGGCCTATCTCGATTCGGCCACTTGGGCTGCCAGCGAAAACTTCTACTTCAACAACTACTGGGACTTCCTGAACGACGCTCCTAGTGCCGAAACAATTTCCGGCGCCGATCCTAAGACAGGTGCTCCCACCATGTCCCGCAAGGACGATCGCCAGTATATTCCCGCATTCTTTGTGCAGGATGACTGGAAGGTGAAGCAAAACCTGACCCTGAATATCGGCTTGCGCTGGGAGTACTACGGCGGAATGACAGAGAAGAAGGGCAACAACCCGCGCGTCAATCTCGGTGCCGGAAGCGCCAAGTTCACTGACCTTGCCATCGTTCTCGGCAAGCCGCAGGTCGATGCGCAGAAGTGGAACTTCGGTCCGCAGTTCGGCTTCGCATGGGCGCCTTCTCACAACAACGGCAACCTGGTTATCCGTGGCGGCATTGGACTGGGCTACAACGGTCTGGAACAGGCAATTACAACGAACACGCGTTTTGATCCTCCCTTCCTCACCAATAGTTCGAGCGCTCCGCTTACGGGATCGAACATCAACTACGAGGTTGGATCGGATATCTACAAATACGGTACCCTCACGGGCAGCCCGACGCTGATTTCAACCTTCAACTCGGCCAATTTGCCGGACAGTGGGCTGGCCGTCGGCATTACCGGCATTGACCCGCAACTGAAGACGTCCTACGTGCTTCGCTATTCGCTGGAAGGTCAATACGACCTCGGCCATGAATGGGTGGCGACACTCGGGTATCAGGGCAGCACAGGACGCCATCTGCCACTGCAGTACAACCTCTACAACAAGTACGCAACCCAGATACTGCAGGGACAGCTTGCCTTCAATCCAATCGTCAACAATATCGACTGGTATGAAGACACAGGCACCTCCAACTTCAACTCAATGCTGGCCGAGCTGCGCCATCAGTTCTCAAACTCGTTCATGGCGGACGTGCAATATCGCTGGTCTAAGTCGGTGGACAATGGCTCTGGCCCGTACACCGAACCCGACTATCAGTTCCTGCCCGGCTACAACTGGGGCCCGTCGGACTTCGACGTTCGCAACATGGTGAAGATGTTTGCTGTCTGGTCTCCGAACCTGTTCCATGGCAACTCGCTTCTTGAAAAGGTGGCGGGTGGCTGGACCTTCAGTCCCATCTTCAATTACCACTCGGGATTCCCGTTCAACCCCACGTTCGGTGGCGTCGCCTGCAATGCGTTCTATCCCAATGCCGGCAACTGCAATTTGCGTCCGGCAGCCTATGCCGGCGGCGCAGGAACAAGCCAGAGCACCGATACATTCAAGACCGTGGCTGGCGGAAACTTCCCGAATGGCGGAGCGGCGTACTTTACCCAACCCGCGGAAGTCGACAACCCAGGTGGTGGTTGGAACACCACATCCGATGTCCCAACGCCTTCGGCTCTGCCGCAGGTTCCAGGCGTCGGGCGCAATGCCTTCTATGGCCCGCGCTACTCGGATGTCGATTTCGCGGTCACGAAGGCTTTCGGTCTGCCCAACATGAAGGTGTTTGGCGAGAACGCACGTTTTGAGGTTCGCGCCAACGCGTTCAACCTCTTTAACAAGCTCAACATTGGTGGGGTGGACACTAACATTCAGGATTCAAACTTCGGCCGTGCCAACAATGTTCTTGGTTCGCGCACAATCGAGGGTGAATTCCACTTCAAGTTTTAAATGTATGTCGATGTAATTGCACCGGTTTCCTTCCTTCCGGTGCGACCTTTGTAGTCATTATCCCCGCCGCCTGGAAGGGCTCGAATTTGAGACCTCTCAGACGGCTCTCTTTTATGATGAAGAGCGATTTCCGACCCGCAGTTGCGGCCCGATCAATTTCCATGGCATTCGTTCTCTCACTTCGTCGCTCCACAATTCCTCTCCTTGCGATTCTGCTTGCAATGGCGGTCGCAAGTTCGGCACCTCACGGAGTTTCGCAGTCCACTGCGCGAGAAACGGTGCCGGCAAACTTTGAGACCCTTTCCAGGCAAGCGATGGATGCGCTCAACGCCGACAATCTGGATAAGGCGGAACCACTCTTCCGCAAGGCGCTCGCACTTAATCCAAAATGGGCTGAGGGCTGGTGGTCTCTGGGAACCTCCTTCTACGACCAGAACCGATTTGCCGAGGCATCACTTGCGTTTCAAAAAGTGGTCGCGCTCGACCCCACGCACGGAACCGCTCATGCACTCCTCGGCCTTTCTCTTTTCGAGTTGGGAGACGATGCGGGCGCGCTCAAGAATATTGAAGAGAGTAAAAAGTACGGAACCAGCGTCGATCCGCAACTTCGCGATGTGATCTTCTACCACGAAGGGGTCTTGCTCCAGCGCAAGGGCCTCTTTGAGGCCGCGCAAAAGCCGTTCTCCTCACTCTGTCTGGGCGGCAACAGAAACCCTCAACTGCTGCAGGCTTTCGGAATGGCGGCGCTGCACATGCGTAGCCGCAACTTTCCCGTTCCCGGCACTGAGGCACAGCGTGTAGTCGCCACGGTGGGGCAGGCCGCATGCCTCGCCGCTCATCACGATTTCGACATCGCAAAGTCGGTCTTTACCCAGGCCATAGCCACTTATCCGAATTTCCCCTTCCTCCACTTTGCCTTCGGCAGGGAACTGCTCGCCGCGCACGAAATTCCAGATGCAATTGAACAATTCAAGTTGGAACTGAAGATCGCGGCTCCCCTCGATCGGGTGATTTCGCTGCTGCAGATTGCCGCCGCCGAATACAAGGTCGACTCCGCCGCCGGAATGCCGTACGTGCAGAAGGCAATTGCACTCGATCCGAACTCGCCATTCCCTCACTTCCTTCTCGGATTGCTATTGATGGATACGGGTGCCTATCAGAAGGCGATTCCTGAATTACAGATTGCACGCAAGGGCATGCCGGAGGATACAAAGGTTCTCTGGGTGCTCTCCACGGCCTACAGCCACGTCGGACGCATGCACGATGCGGCTGAGGCGCGAGAGAAATTTCTCGCGCTGAAGCAGAAGGATAGCCAGCAGGCCGCCGGTGAGAACCCCGACGTTCCAGTGGAGACGAACGGAGAAGCACCCCGGTAGGAGATATCTCTGCGCGGAATTTTGTTAGAACTGTTGCCTGAAAATCCCCTCGCTAAGCGCAAAATAGTCTGCAGGCCCTATAGAGAGGTCTAGGGATTCAACGGACTTTCTGCGACTGTGTGTGCAAGCTAAGTCCTTTATTCTTAAATACGAAAAGGTAAACCGTTTGATATCAAATACACTTCTATGGAGTCCTTCTCTAAGGATGATTATGCACTTGACACAGAAACGGGATTCTGTCATTCTGTTTAAGTCATGAACCTGATAGACGTAACCCGGCAATTTCCCACTGACGAAGAGTGCTTGAAGTACATCGAACAGATGCGCTGGCCTGATGGCGTTGTGCGCTGCCCTACGTGTGGCTGCGACCGCATCAGCCGGATTACCCGCAAGAGCGCAAGCAAGAACGTCCGCAAGAGCCTCTATCAGTGCCTTGAGCCTACCTGCAAGCAGCAATTCTCTGCCACGTCCGGCACGATCTTCAATGACTCCCACCTGCCCCTGTACAAGTGGTTCATGGCCCTTGCAATCGTTGTAGACGCCAAGAAAAGCATCAGCGCCAACCAGCTTAAAGAGCACCTGGGTATTGGTTCCTATCGCACCGCATGGTACATGGCGCACCGCATCAGGAAGGCAATGGTGGAAGAGACTGGCCCTTTTAACCAACTGCGCGGCATCGTTGAAATCGATGAGACATACATCGGCGGAAAAACGAAGCGGCGCTTCGGAC